>JADGPT010000018.1 GCA_017882345.1 Bacteroidales bacterium | reverse complement strand
ATATGAAAGCAACCACTTTTAACTGGAAATACCTGATTAGCATCTCCCTGATATCCGCGATGGGAGGACTTCTATTCGGATATGATTGGGTTGTAATAGGTGGTGCTAAACCTTTTTATGAACCTTTCTTCGGAATTGCCGGCAATACCGTTTTGCAAGGATGGGCAATGAGCTGTGCCCTGGCAGGCTGTTTGATCGGAGCAGTATTATCCGGATGGCTAAGTGACAGACTGGGCCGAAAAAAATTATTGATACTAGCGGCTGGATTATTTGTTGCAGCATCTCTTGGCACCGGGAATGCTGATTCCTTCAATGTATTTGTCCTGTTCAGGATATTAGGTGGTGTAGGAATTGGGCTGGCCTCAAACCTTTCTCCAATGTATATTGCTGAGATAACTCCTGGAAAAGTACGGGGTCGTTTTGTTTCAATCAATCAACTGACAATTGTTATCGGGATTCTTGCAGCCCAGCTCATTAACTGGAGGATAGCACAACCTGTTCCTATGGGAGCAACAAGTTCAGATATTATGGTATCGTGGAACGGACAAACAGGCTGGCGATGGATGTTCTATGCCTGTACTGTCCCGGCAGGTCTCTTTTTCATTCTTATGTGGTTTGTACCCGAAAGTCCCAGGTGGCTGGCACAAAATGTTGCAAACCATTCCAAAGCCCGAAAGATCCTTGCAAAAATCGGAGGGAATGATTATGCAGTGTCCGAATTTGCTTCCATTGAACAAACCATTAGTGAGACAAAGGGAAAAACAAAATTAAAGTTTCTGAAACAGCCGGGCATATCAAAATTGCTGTTTTTGGGTATTGTACTGGCAGTTTTTCAGCAATGGTGCGGGATAAATGTAATCTTTAATTATGCCCAGGAGATATTCACCAATGCGGGATATAGTGTTTCGGATATTATGTTCAATATTGTAATAACAGGATGTGTAAACCTTATATTTACATTTATCGGCATGTTTACTGTAGATAAACTGGGCCGAAGAGCTCTTATGCTTCTGGGTGCAGGTGGTCTGGCAGGTATCTATGCAATTTTGGGAACAATGTACTTTTTTCACATTCAGGGTCTCCCATTATTGATAATGGTTGTATCAGCAATCGCATGTTACGCAATGTCACTTGCCCCTGTAACCTGGGTAGTATTATCAGAAATCTTCCCAAACCGAATGCGCGGAACTGCAATGTCGATTGCAACCTTTTCATTATGGGCAGCATGTTTCATTCTGACCTATACATTCCCATTATTAAACCAGTTGTTAAAAGCATCAGGTACTTTCTGGCTATATGGCTGTATCTGTTTACTCGGTTTTCTGTTTATTCAAAGAAGATTGCCTGAAACAAAAGGCAAGTCACTTGAAGAAATTGAACATGAATTATTAAAAAATTAAAAAAATTCAGAGTGTCATCAGAAGTCATATAATTAATGAGTGAAATGAAAAAATTACTGATCCTTTTACTGGTAATGACCGGCTGCACAAGTCAGAAAGTCAATATCAGAAAAAGCTTTTCCCTTGCGGGTGAATGGAAATTCAGAATTGATTCACTTGACCATGGAATTGTAAATAAATGGTATAATGAACTTGCTTTTGAAACAGTCAGACTTCCGGGATCAATGGCAGAGAACGGGAAAGGCGATGATGTTACTCTCAAAACAGACTGGACCGGAGAAATTGTCGATAAGTCTTATTTCACCGAAAAAAAATATGAAAGATATCGTCAACCGGGGAATATTAAAATTCCATTCTGGCTGAAACCTGTTAAGTATTATAAAGGGGTTGCCTGGTACCAGAAAGAGGTTGAACTTCCATCCGGATGGAATGGGAAGAATATTATTTTATTTCTTGAAAGACCGCATTGGGAATCAACAGTTTATATCAATGGTAAAAAAGCAGGCACAGAGAATAGTCTTGCTGTTGCTCATCAATTCGATATTACAGACTTTCTTATCCCGGGGAAGAATCTTATTAGCATCCGTATTGATAACAGGGTAGTAATACCAATCGGTATTAACTCCCACAGCATAAGCGACCATACCCAGTCGAACTGGAATGGGATAGTCGGAGATATAAGTCTGAAAGCATCCTCAAAAGTGTTTATAAATGATATTAGAGTTTATCCTGATATTCAGGGGAAAAAGGCAAAGATAATTGTATCATTAACTAACAAATCGAAGGAACCTTTCAAAGGAGAATTGGTTATTAAAGGTGAAAGTTTTAATTCACCCATTTCTCATAAATTGAAAAGCGTATCTGTATCTGCTAACTCTAATTCAACTGATCTTCAGCTTGTTATTGACTATCCAATGGGAAGCAAGATGCAGCTTTGGAGTGAATTTGCGCCATCAATGTATAGACTTTCTGTGAATCTGAAAGGGTTAAAAGGTGAAGTAATTGACACTTTGTCAGAGTATTTCGGTATGCGTGATTTTAAAACAAGGGGAACCCGTTTCGAAGTTAACGGCAGGCAGATATTCTTAAGAGGTACTCTTGAATGCTGCATTTTCCCGCTTACTGGTTACCCTCCGACAGATATTACTTCATGGACGAGAGTACTTCAGACATTCAAACAGTATGGATTGAATACAGTAAGGTTTCATTCATGGTGCCCTCCGGAAGCTGCATTCGCTGCCGCAGACAAACTTGGGATGTATTTTCAGATAGAATGTTCCTCCTGGGCCAATTCAGGAACTTCAATAGGTGATGGAGGAATTATCGATGAATATATCTATAAAGAAGGTGACAAAATACTGAGCGCTTATGGGAATCACCCTTCATTCTGTATGCTGGCTTATGGAAATGAACCTGCCGGTATTAATCAGAATAAATACCTGGGGAAGCTTCTCACATACTGGAAAGCTAAAGATAATCGCAGAGTATATACTTCAGCAGCAGGGTGGCCGGTAATCCCGGAAAATGATTATAATCTTACTCCTGAACCGAGGATACAAGGTTGGGGTGAAGGATTGAAAAGTATAATAAACCGGGTAGCGCCACAAACAATGTTCGATTACCATGATATTATTTCGAGATACCGGATTCCTACTGTCAGTCATGAGATTGGACAATGGTGTGCTTATCCTGATTTTAAGGAAATAGCAAAGTATACCGGTATACTCAAACCAACAAATTTTGAGATTTTCAGGGAATCGCTGTCAGAAAATAATATGGGAGATCAGGCAGAATCTTTCCTGATGGCATCCGGAAAACTCCAGGCACTCTGTTATAAAGCTGATATTGAGGCTGCTCTGCGTACCCCCGGATTTGCAGGATTCCATCTGTTGCAGTTGCATGATTTCCCGGGACAGGGGACAGCCCTGGTAGGAGTACTTAATCCTTTCTTTGAATCCAAGGGATATATTACTTCTGATGAGTTCAGGATGTTCTGTAATGAGACAGTTCCTCTTGCCAGGATGCAGAAATTTGTATATAACAATAACGAAACTTTTAAGGCCTCTGTCGAAATAGCACATTTTGGTGAAAAGCCAATAGAAAAAGCCGAAGTTATCTGCCAGGTCACTAATGAAAAGGGAGATATAATCCATAAAGAGATTTTTATAAAGGATAGAATAGAAATTGGGAATTGTTCAGAAATAGGGTTATATCAAATGGATCTGTCGGATCTGAAGAAGGCACAGAGACTGACCTTTGAAGTACTGATAACAAATACACCTTATAAGAATCGTTGGGACTTTTGGGTTTACCCGGCAAAGCAGGAAATGAAAAACGGTAATATTTTGATTACCGATAAGCTTGATAAAAATGCCGAAACAACACTTAAAAATGGCGGCTCCGTCCTTTTACTTACTTATGGTAAGGTCGGAAAAGAAAATGGAGCGCAGATTGCAATCGGATTCTCAACTGTTTTCTGGAACACCGCCTGGACCAATAATCAACCACCTCATACCCTTGGAATCTTATGTGATCCAACGCTTCCTGTATTCAGAGATTTTCCAACTGAGTTTCACTCAAACTGGCAATGGTGGGATCCTGTTTCTCATTCCCAGGCAATGATACTTGATGGTTTCCCGGTCAATCTCAAACCATTAATTCAGCCAATCGACACCTGGTTTGAGAACCGGCGACTGGCCCTGGCTTTTGAATCAAAAACAAATAGAGGGAAACTAATGGTTTGCAGTATCGATTTGAAGGAACTTCCGGCAGAGAGGCTGGTATCAAAACAACTTCTGCTTTCTCTTCTTAATTATATGAACAGTGATTTGTTTAATCCTGAGATTGAAGTAGATATAACTAGAATTAAGGGACTAACTGAATAAAAGACAAAAGATAAAAGTTAAGGATCCGTACCCGCGCAGCAGGTATATTATTCATAACGAAGTGCATCAATCGGATCTAGACTTGCTGCTTTTCTGGCAGGATACCAGCCAAAGAATATTCCGATAACCGTACAGACAGCAAATGAAAGAATTTCCGAACTTGGCAATACAACAACAGGCCACGACATAGCTGATCCTATTATTTTAGATGCTGCAATACCCAGCAGAATACCGATTATTCCTCCTGTTATACTTAATAAAATTGACTCGGTAAGGAACTGTAATAAGATATCGAATCCTTTTCCACCTATAGCCATTCGCAGACCTATCTCCCTGGTTCGTTCGGTAACAGATACATACATGATGTTCATGATACCTATGCCGCCTACCAGGAGTGAAATTCCGGCTATAGCGCCAAGCAAAACAGTCAGGATATTACTTACTGAACTAAAAGTAGATAATAATTCTGTCTGGTTCCTGATTGTAAAATCGTTCTGATCAGATGCTTTTATTTTATGCGTTCTTCGCAAAGTTTCTTCTATCTGGGTTGCTGCAAGAGTAGTTGATTTGGAATCAATTGCTGAGGTATAGATACTCTGGACCCAGGTAATTGCCTGTACCCTTTTCTGAACAGTTGTATAAGGTGCCAGTATTAAATCATCCTGATCTTGTCCAAAAGTATTCAATCCTTTTGTATCAAGTACCCCAATAACAAGGAACGGTATTTTTTTAAATCTTAAGACCTGCCCGATTGGATCTGCACCCTGGCCAAATAAATTTGTCACAACTGTCTGTCCAAGAAGACAGACTTTGGCAGCACTGGTCAGTTCTCTGTCGGTAAACATTCGGCCGTTTATTACAGACCGCTCCCTTATCTGGAGGTAGCTCTCATTTTCGCCATAAAGAGATGTAGGCCAGTTTAACGGTCCAAACACAGCCTGTCCATTTCCCCTCACTTCCGGGGTGGCAACCAGCACGGCAGGACACTCTGAAAGAATTGCAGTAACATCGGTTTCTTTGAGACTTTGCATGGTTGAAGCTCCGAACTGGACACCCCCTCTCTGCTGTGACCCTGGCACAACCGTAACAAGATTTAATCCCATTCCGGCTATCTGTTGCTGAATACTGAGTTTAGATCCCTGACCTATTCCAAGCATGGCAATGACAGATGCAACACCTATAATAATACCAAGCATTGTCAGAAAAGCTCTGAGTTTATTTCTTAACAGAGCATTCATTGCAATTTTTAAAAGGTTTTTAATATTCATGGTTCCTGTGTAAACTAATCTGCTTCAATAGGAATACTGGCAAGCATTTCGAGAGCATTTATTCTATCCTTCACTATGCTTTCCCTCAAAATGAGACCATCTTTAAAAATAATGTTCCGGCTTGCACATCTGGCTATATCCGGTTCATGAGTAACAAAGACGATTGTTTTTCCTTTATTATTAAGATCCTGAAAAAGAGCCATAATTTCGTAAGATGTCCGGGTATCGAGATTTCCCGTAGCCTCATCGGCAAGTATTACCACAGGGTCATTAACAAGCGACCTGGCAATAGCAACTCTCTGCTGCTGGCCTCCTGAAAGTTGGTTAGGCTTATGATGCATCCTGTCCGCAAGCCCGACTGATTCAAGTGCCGCCTTGGCTCTCTCTATTCTATCCTTGGTTTTCACATTTTTATTGTACAGCAGGGGTAATTCAACATTATCCAATGCATTTGTTCGTGGGAGAAGATTGTATGTCTGAAATACAAAACCGAGTTTCTTGTTTCTCAGCGCAGCAAGTTCGTTTTTACTAAGTGAGGAAATGCTGATTCCATCAAGAATATATTCTCCATCGGTAGGTTTATCAAGACATCCTATTATATTAAGCATGGTTGATTTTCCTGATCCGCTGGCTCCCATAATAGCCACAAACTCACCTTCATTTACAACCATATCAACTCCCCTGAGGGCATGAACTGTCACTTCTCCAACATAATAATCTTTTTTCAGTTTTATTATCTCAATAAGCTTCTTCATAATTGTCGTATCAGTTTTATCTTCCTCTTCCGCCTGGCCTTGTGGGCATAAATGGGCTTGTTGTTGCTGCAGCTGCAGCAGTAGTTGTTGACTTGCTGGCAAGGCTCATTGAAAGAATTACTTCATCCCCTTCTTTAAGACCGGTTTTTATTTCAGCATTTGTTCCGTCAATAGCACCTGTTGTAATACGAGTACGGTGGATCAGATCTCCGGTTTTTAGCCATACAATAACCGACTTTTTACCAGTCTGGGAACCAGCCTGATATTGACCGGCATTTCCCTGACCTGCACCACTCTGGCCGGTTTCTCCCGGATTTCTCTGTCTTTCTGTGCCAGCGGCCTGACCTGTACCTCCGGCTACCTGGTTCCTCTTTGGCGGAGGATTCTTTTTTAAATATTCTGTCATATAAGCAGCATCCGGAGTAAACCTCAATGCTTTCCCGGGAATTGTAAGTACGCTGTCAACCTTCTGAACAAGCACTGTTATGTTAGCAGTCATTCCCGGCATGAGTTTCTTTTCCGGATTAGGTGCGTTCACAATTACCGTATAAGTAACGACATTTGAAGTTACGACCGGTTGTAATCTCATCTGTCTGACAGATCCCTTAAAGATCTCATTTGGATAGGCATCAACAGTAAAATCCACAGGCTGAGCCGTCTTAAGCTGACCGATATCCGCCTCATCAACATTGGCTTGTACCTGCATCTGTGTAAGGTCATTGCCAATAGTAAAAAGGTTCGGTGTATTAAAGCTGGCTGCAACTGTCTGTCCCTGATCTACTGCCCTGTTCAGAACAACTCCTACTATCGGGGAATATATTGAAGCATAGCCCAGATTCACTTTAGCTTTGTCAAATCCTGCCTGGGCTGTCTTCAGGTTTGCAAGTGCTTTGTTATAACTATATTTAACCTGGTCATAATCAGCTTGCGCTACAAGCTTTTTGTCAAGTAAAGCTTTGAACCTTTCATAAGAGGCCTGCTGATATTCCACTTCACTTTTCGAATCATCAAGAGAAGCCTGTGCCTGTTGAACCTGGGTTTGCAAAGGTGTTTTGTCAAGTTCAGCCAACAATTGTCCCTTTTTGACATGAGAGTTGAAATCAACGTATATTTTTTTTATCACGCCCGAAACCTGCGTACCGATTAAGACTGTAGTATCAGCCTGAATGGTGCCTGTGGCAGTAATCGTATTTATAATCGAACCCTTCGTAACAATCGCAGTCTCAAAAGAGTACGCTTTTTCTCCTTTATGGCAGGAAGGGGCCACAAAAAACACTAATGAAGTAATTATGACATAAACTGCTTTTTTGATATTTTTTCTTCTTTTCATTACTGTTCGGTTTTATTTATAATTATTACTTATTGGTGAATGACAGGGGTAACCCTGAATAAAAATCAAGTACTTTATAACTGAAAATCAATTTATATTTAGATTGAAGATAATTGCTTTCTGAAGAAATGAAACTGGTTTTCTGTATAAGAAAATCAACTGAATTCATTATACCTTGATTATACTTCTCAGAAGCGACATCAAATGATTCCTTTACAGCCTGATATGCCTCAGTGCTTGCTTCGTACTCAATCTGAGATGATGTAACATCCTGGCATGCCTGCTCAATAGCTTTCCGGAGTTGATTTTTTACATTCAACTCATCAAATTCTGCATTATTTGTATTTTTCTTCGCGATTGCGACATTGGTTCTTACCTGCTTGTTCAGATAGATTGGAATCGAAGCAGAAAGTCCTATTGCAGGACTGGCATTGTTATTGAATTGATTCCCAAACGAGGATCCTGTCTGAGAACTCGAATATAATGTTGACAAACCTGCATTCATGGAAATATTGGGGTAATAATTAGCCTTTTCTATATCAACACTGATTTGTGAACTTTTTTTAAGGAGCTCTGCATTTTTAACCTCGGGTTTTATCCCAAGGGAAATTTGATATACTTCTGTTGGATCAGGAACCCGTTTCTGATTGACAAGGCTGTCAAGATTAGGATGTTCTATCTCAAAGTCTTTGGTTTCGTGAAGCTCCATCAACTGCATCAGAGTAATCCTGTTAATGGCAAGTTGGCTTTGAGCTATAGCAAGAGTCTGTTTTTCGGTGGCTATTTGTGATTTTACCTGCAGATAGTCTGAGTTAGCAATTGCACCCAATTTCAATCTTTCGCCGGCGAGATTCAATTGTTCTGAGGTGGAAGTAATCTGGTTATTGCTGTTCTTAACCTGTTCCTCTGCATATAGGACCTGCAGGTATGCATTCAATACGTTGAGGCTTACTGCCTCTTTAATAACGTCTGTATTGTATTTGTCAGCTTCATTGTCAATTTCAGATTTCTTAACATTATTTCTAATCTTATTCCCATTATAAATGGTCATTCCTGAATTGATGGAAATATTTGTACCATTAGTTCCTTTGTAAACAGTTGAGCCGGTTGTGGTGTTGAGTTGATTGTTCCAATTGAAGTTTTCTCTTGCTGATCCGCTTAATGAAGGATACCATGCCGATTTTGCATAATTCAGATTTATTTCACTAATATCATTGCTGACCTGGGCTTTCTGCACTTGAATATTCTTATCAAGTGCATATTGTATACATTCATTGACAGTCCACACTTTACTTTGGGCTCCCAAATATTCTCCACTTGTTATGAATAAGAAACAAGATATTATAACTGCTGTTAATCTTATTTTCATTTCTTCTTTTTTTGGTCTTTTTATTTTTCTGAAGAAGTCATTACTGAAACTCCGTAGATTTCTTAAGTTTTTGCCACTTGAGCCATTTATATTTTCAATCTTCTCTAAAAGACATTTTTAATGTTTTATTTATTCCAGACTGGATGAAAAAAGTGAAAGTTTAACATTAATTAACAATGTTAATAGTTTAATATATTAACAGTTCAGGATGAATAAAGGTTTAAAGAAGATAGAACAAAAAATTGCCATTACAATTATGCATCTATCTGAATGATTAAATAATTTAATTTTTCCGCAATATCCAACTGAGTTTTCTGTTATCATGTAATCAAACAATACAATAATAAATTACTAAACAATAATTATGAAAAGGATGAATCGTCACTATGTACTGGCTCTTTCTATAGTACTTTTAGTTTTTATTGTTAGTTGCAGTAAAAGTAATTCTGCAGGAAGTTCCTTATATACCCCGACAAGTGCTGATGTTACCTCAACTGCAACATTAACTGATCTGCAACAGGGACGTGCATTATACGTAAATAATTGCAACAACTGTCATGGCTTATATTCACCTGATGATTATGCTTCAACGCAATGGAAAAGTATCATAAGCATGATGGGTCCAAGAACCGGTATGTCATCATCAGAAATTCTGTTGGTTACCAAGTACGTTTCCAGGGGTAAATAGTACCTTTAGGCTTTAAACATGTAAAGCCACAAGAATATCTCGCGGCAGGTAAAGATCTGGATATATTCTTTATCCCAAAAGATACTTCAATGCGTGTTGCAATTGATGCAGTTGATGAAGGTACATTTAAAGACGAACTATGGTTACCTGAAAGAAGGTTAAATGGTGATGAAACACACGCGAGTACCTGGTCCGGCACAGGTCTTAAGCTTCCGGATAAAAAAGTAAGTATTCAGAAAATATCTCTCTACAAGTATAAGTAAATAAAGATGTTTTTTTTGCCTTGAAATTTGGACTTGGATTTGATATTTTCGCAGGATCCTTTTATCATCGGAATCGTTTTTCATTCGCATTTGAACCTTCCTGGGAAATCGCTTAAGGACTGCATCTATTTAAATTGCGCTGGTAGGTGTATCATTAATTGATTACCTTTATAACTTCCTTCAAATTTTATAAATAACATTTAAAAACATCAAAATTATGACAGTAATAGTAGTAGGGATTATAATTATTGTCATCGGGTTTGTAGCTTCCAAATCGGATGAACCGATGTTACGCAAGTACAGATCGATGATAAAAACAGCGGGAGTAATTGTCATTCTTGTAGGAATGTCAATTGCATGTGTTGTTCAGGTAGAACCGGGGCAGGTAGGTGTGCAAAAGCTGTTTGGAAAAGTGAACAGTAATATCCTTGAAAGCGGATTAAATATTATTAATCCATTGGTGCAGGTTGTTATGTTCGATGTCAGAACGGAAAATTATACTATGTCGGGAGTACAGGATGAAGGCTCTAAACAAGGGGATGATGCCATTCGTGTTTTAACGGCAGATGGACTGGAAGTAGTTATCGACCTTACTGTTTTGTACAAAGTTCTTCCTGCGGAAGCACCGCGCATTCTTAGTGAGGTTGGAATCGATTACCGGAATGTTCTGGTTCGTCCGATCTGCAGGACAAAAATCAGGGACAACGCTGTTTATTATGATGCTGTTGCTCTTTACTCCACTAAAAGAGATGAATTTCAGTCCAAGATTTTTTCAACTATTGAAGCAAATTTCAAAGATCGGGGATTATTACTGGAACAACTGTTAGTAAGAAATATTACGCTGCCTGCATCAGTAAAAGCCTCTATTGAATCAAAAATAAACGCTGAACAGGATGCACAAAAGATGACCTTTGTTCTTCAAAAGGAAACCCAGGAAGCTCAAAGAAAAAGAGTTGAAGCACAGGGTATTGCCGATTATCAGAAGATATTAAGCACCGGACTTAGTGACAAATTATTGCAGTATGAAATGATTAAAGCTATTACTAATTCACCCAATGCCAAGCTGATCTTCATGACTAATGGGAAAAATCTTCCAATGCTTGTGGATAGTAAATAATCTCTTTGCATTTCTATATTGATATTGTGATTTTGATGCAAATATGATATTTATTATAGTTGCTGACTGACTTATCATATTTTTGGTATTTTTGCCATCCAGATGAAATCAGGTTTGCATCCATATCACAATATTGAAAAATCACTTTACCATTTTAGTTTCCTGAGGGATATTAAAGTACATGGTATATATTTTAATAGTTTTGTCAGGTTTTTAAGTCTCTATTGCTTCATCAGGAAGGAACATGCGCACGATTTTTACTCTGTTATTTTATTTACCGGAGGGAATGGCAGTATTATAATTAATAGTAATACTTATACTGTTCAGCCACAAACTATATGCCTTGTTGCCCCGAACCAGATGCACTCATTTGAGGGTCTTGAAGATGTAGAGGGAATCATCTTTTTCTTTTGTCAGGATTTTTACGTTGAAGAATTCAGTTTTATCCGACTGTTAAATGTATTTTCATATACCTCACAACTGGACCTGAATATTTGCAATCCCTGTATTACATTAGCCGACAATGAGTTTAGTTCAGTAATTTCCACAATAAATTCGATACAACAGGAATACGAATCGTATACATCCTCAAATAATTCTGCGGTTATTATTCGTTCCCATTTGAATATCATGCTGTTAAAACTTTCTGCTTTGTATGAAGCTAAAGCCGGAAAATCAAATATTAACGACAGCGTCCTCATCCACTCATTATCGCACATGGTGGATTCTTACTTTATTCAGGAACAACAATTAGGGTTTTATACCTCGGCATTCAATATCTCCGAAAGCCAGTTAAACGATATATGCAATAAGCATTTTAACTGCGGGTTAAAAAAAATTTTACAAAACAGACTGATGCAGGAAGCCAGAAAACTGCTCTTGTCCTCTGAACTATCAGTTTCCGAGATCGCCTATAAGTTGAATTTTGAGGATAATTCCTACTTCAATAAAGTGTTTAAGAATAAAATAGGCCTCACTCCTAAAAGGTTTCGTGATATTCATAAAAATTTAGTACCACAAAAATCCTGATTTTTACCATTTTCAAAAATCTTATGATTTTATTTTTGCTGAATAAAATTATAAGAATTATGAAGAAATATTTTTTTTTGTCAGCAATCCTGACAGTGTCTTTTTTCTCCTGTAAAAAAGTAGATACCAAATTGCCAATTCAGGCCCAGACATTTGAAATAAATTCCACAAAGTCTACTACATGGAAATATTTTAGTTTTGCTAAAAACGACACGGTAACTGTTACTGACCCGGCTACTTCATCTGAATGGGATATGGCTTTTCAGCGTTACAGAATTAAAACCAATGGAGGATTGTCAGGCAATGGTATGGGTAGCGCTGCAAATTCTTATCAGAAAGGGCAGTCAGGATTTGACGCATTAAAGGTCGTTCCTGATACCACAACTTTTGCTACAGACGCTTCCTTAAGCATTGCAGTACAACAGGGTTACGCAACATATATAGTT
The DNA here is from genome assembly GCA_017882345.1 of Bacteroidales bacterium. Taxonomy (GTDB): domain Bacteria; phylum Bacteroidota; class Bacteroidia; order Bacteroidales; family VadinHA17; genus LD21. The sequence goes on along the minus strand of JADGPT010000018.1, from coordinate 15,545 downwards.
AATCCAAAATTATATACATGGTTTACTCTCGAATTTGCAACCCAGGGAACACAAATCGTACCAAGCGACTACATATATTTAGTTAAAACCAGTACCGGCAAGTATGCTAAAGTATGGTTTAAAAGCTATTACAGTGCTACCAATCTTTCAGGTTACGTTTCCTTGCAATACAAATACCAGGCCGACGGTTCAAAAAATCTGGAATAAATGCTTAGTATATTGCCGGGTTGTCGCTGAAAAACTGAAGCAGATTACTTTATGAAACAATTCTTGTTTATTTATTTTTTATTTATTTCCTCAATCATTTTTTCTCAGGGAGTAATCTTATCCGGCTATGTTACCGGATCTGACAGTACCTCTGTAACCGGTGCAACAATTACATTAAAGGGAACAACCTTTGGTACTGTAACTGATAAAAAGGGATTTTATAAAATAGATAAAATTAAACCGGGAATGTATACCCTGCGGGTATCATATATCGGTTTCGAAACCCTGGAGAAAACAGTAGACATTCTTAAACCTGATACACGTGCTGATTTCTTTATAAAGGAATCAAATATCGATTTGAATGAAGTAGTTGTTACAGGAACAAAATCAGAGAAAACACTTAAAAATGTTCCGGTTCTTACTCAGGTAATCAGTGCCCGTAAAATGCTTGAACTTGGTATTACAAATGTGACTGATGCATTGGCGACTATGGTACCTGGTCTCAATGTAAGTCACAATGGGACATTAGTAACAGTCACGCTACAGGGAATGGATGCAAAATATGTGCTGTTCCTGATCGATGGAGAAAGAATTGCAGGTGAAGTAGATGGTGATATAAACTATTCCATGCTCAATCTTCAAGATATCGACCATATTGAGATAATAAAAGGCGCTTCATCGTCGCTATATGGATCCAATGCCATAGGGGGTGTTATTAATATTATTACAAAAAAGATTAATGAACCGTTTGATGCGAAATTCTATTCACGGTATTCAAAATATAATGAGCTTTATTCCGGTGGCAGTATAGCATTGAAAAAAGGAATAATCGGATCGAGGACAAGTATTAATTTCAGCCGTACTGACGGGTATGATGTAACTCCTGAAACTCCGCATGACTGGACCCAGAATCCATACAATTCATATCAAATAAGTCAGAAATTTGAGATTACTCCTTCATCGAAATTATCTTTTACTCCTTATTTCACATATTATCAGTTCGAACGTGGAAATGTCAGCGCACGTCCTGTCCACGATCTTTATTTAGATATGAGTGGAGGATTGAAAGGACAGTACTATTTCGGTAAAAGTTCCATCGATTTTTCCTATTATCGCGACCGATATAACACTTATACAATTCTTGAACAATTAAACAATAAAAGAGATACTGCTTCTTTCGATTTCATACAGACATTCAGGACGCAGGGGAATTTTCATATTTCCGATAGAAACAGTTTGACTGCAGGTGTGGAATATAATACAGAACGCCTTTTCTCCACAAGGGTGGAAGGCGGTTTTAAGAATGCCTCGGAGGCTGTGCTTTATTTACAGGAAGATATTCGTTTTGGGAAACGATGGGAACTGATAGCAGGTATTCGCACGGGTTCTCACAGCAATTATGGATTTAATGCAGCTCCAAAAATCTCAGCAATGTTTAAACAGGGATTTCTGAATTTCAGAGCATCGGCAGGAACGGGTTTTCGTTCCCCTGCATTAAAAGAATTATACTTTAGTTTTGATCATTTCGGCGAATTTCTTGTAGAAGGTAATCCGCAATTAAAGCCTGAATCTTCAAAATATATTTCAGGGTCAATAGAGTTTTCAAAGCCATGGAATAATTCCTCGGTTACGATTTATAGAAACTTATTGTCAGATATGATTACTGAGCGTATAATTATTATACCTGATGCTGTTGAAACTACTTATCAGTACGAAAATGTTGCCAGTGCTTCGGTTAATGGTATTGATTTATTATCGAAACAGAAGGTATTTAAGGGAGTATGGCTGAGTGCAGGGTATACTTATGTTCATGCACTAGATAAAGAGACAGGCCTTCAATTGTATAATACTGCAAAACACTCGGGTAATATATCGCTAGATTATAATTTCAAGAAAAAGAATTATTCCTTCACTGCACAAGTTCACTGTCAGTTGATGGGCGAAAGGATATATCTTAATGCTGATGGGACAACAGGATATGACAGGCCGTTTAGTAATTGGCGCTTTACTATTTCTCAGGAATATAAATGGTTACGGATATCAACCGGCCTTGATAATATATTCGGCATCGTAATACCTAATAATTATGATTTCATTTCTCCCGGAAGACGTTTTTTTGTTGGTATGAATATCGATTTCGGGAAAATCAGAAAATAACCTGTTAGTCAGGCAATCGGCCAATTGATAATTTCACAACAACTACTTTTTTGTTTTATCAGCGTCAGTCTTATTGTTATCAGCATCATCATTGCTCTCAAGCCGTACAAACTGAAGCGGATTACGAAACCAATTTGTCCGGTATGCTCCATAAATGAGACCCAGAGAAAGCCAGGAAATACCTACGATCTTGGCTTTAATTCCCAGACTGAGCCAGAGATAGAGGCATACCGAAAATCCAAGGAACGGCACTATAAAATGGCTGAAAGTTTTGTGTTCGCTTCGTAAAAAATATCGCACAAATGAGGATAAGTTGACACCCATAAAAGCAATCAGGGCTCCAAAATTCAGCAACTGTGCACCTAAGGGATAGCTTAGAAGAAAGACACCTCCAAGAATTATTACTCCAACCAGAATTATATTGTTAGAGGGGATGCGTGTTCGTGGATTAATTGCAGCGAAGAACTTGCCAGGGATAGCATTGTCTCTTCCCATGCCATAAAGAAGGCGTCCGGCACCCAGCTGAGCGCCTGAACCTGAACCTATAGTAGCTACAAGTAAAGCAAGATTGACGGTATGAAATAGCCATTGACCGCCTGCCTTACCGGCAATATAACAAAAAGCCGTATCCTGGTCAGGGAAAGTTGTTCCGGGCCATATAAGCTGAGCGAAATAAACCTGTACAGATGCCAGAATACCTGTTATAACACAAACAAGTACCGTTGCCAGCAATATATTCCGACGCGGATTGTGCACCTCTTCCGATAAAGTTGAAATACCGTCAAAACCAATATAAGTCAGTACAGCCAGCGAGGCACCTGCTGATACAGAGGAAAATGCAAATGTTTTTGGATCATAAAATGGTCTGGTCCATTCTCCAGCATTAACAGGAGGATGCAAAAAGAGATAACGAACGGCTGCAGCAAGGAACAGTATAATAACTACGCCGAGTCCGGTTGCTATGACAGAGTTGGTACGTGAGCTGGATTCAATGCCCCTCAGGTTCATTGCGGTAAAGAGACATGTAAAAGCAATGGCATATACTCCGAATGGTATTTCGGGAATTAAATTCATGGCAGCTTTACTGATCCATATAACACTGATTATAGGATTCATTACATAGTCGAAAATCATACCCCAGCCAACAAAATAACCAAGTGATGGATGGATTTCCCTGCTAACATACGTATACGCTGATCCGGCACTTGGATAAGCATTTGCCATTCGTCCGTAACTGATAGCCGTGAACAGCATCGCAAACATGCCAATCAGAATTGTAGTAACCACATGTCCACGGGCCAGACTTGCTGCAGCCCCGAACAATGGCATTGGAGCTGTAGGTTGAATAAGGATAATCCCGTATAGTACCAGTGATGAGAGTCCAAGAACACGTTTTAAACCCGGACCAGAAGGAGCTGAAGTATGGGTGTCACTCATATTGCTTACTTATCATGAATATTATGACCATAAACCTAATAATTATAAACTTAATTCAATTACCTGAATTCAATAAAAGTGAAATAAAGAAATTATACAAAATTGTTTTGTTGTAATTCCTGTCAAATTTTTTAATTAACTTTATTACTCTTAATTTGAATTTTTAGATCTTTAATTAATAGCTGTGATATGAAAACACCGATTTTCCTTACTGCCATATTATTGTTCATCCTTTCCTTTACCTGTATGGCACAGATTCCGGGGGGGAAACTTCTCTTAAAAGATAACTGGACAATACAATCTTCCAAAGAAATAAAATCAGATGCGAAAACCATTTCAACTATTGGTTTCACGACCAATGGATGGTATCCTACATCTGTTCCGACAACCGTTCTGGCTGCATTAGTTGCTAATAAAGTTTACCCCGATCCCTACTTTGGGACCAACATCAATAATCTTCCGGGCACAATTCCTTATCCAAAAAGGGATATGCCCGATGGCAGTCCTTTTAAAGTTGCATGGTGGTATAGGACAGAGTTCAAACTACCTGCAGAATATAAGAGAATGCATACCTGGCTTCAGTTTCATAGCATAAACTATAAAGCGAATGTATGGCTTAATGGAAAGATTATAGCTGATACAACTACTGTCCAGGGAGCTTATCGTCTCTTTAACCTTGACATTTCAAAAGCAGCCCTGCCAGGTGAAAATAATTGTCTTGCTATAGAGATATTTCCTCCGAAAGGAATGGACCTTACTATCACATGGGTTGACTGGAACCCCACAACACCCGACAGGGGTATGGGTATATGGTACGATGTATCCGTTCATGCCACCGGGGATGTGGCAATTGAAAACCCGCATGTGGTAACTAAGCTGAACCTCCCGTCAACCGATAAGGCGAGACTGACTATTTCAGCAGAGCTCAGGAATGCTGAGACGAAAAAGGTTACAGGATTGTTAAAAGGAGTTATTGAAAATATTATTTTCTCACAGGAAATCACGCTTGAAGCAGGCGAAACAAAGTTAGTCAGCTTTCAGCCTGAGGCATTTCCTCAATTGGTGGTGGCCAATCCACGTCTCTGGTGGCCACATACAGTCGGTCCTCAGAATCTCTACGACCTCAACCTTAGCTTTGATGTCTCGGGTAAAACTACAGACACAAAAAAGGTTCGGTTTGGCATTCGTGAGATCACAGCCTGGATGAACAATTTCGATAAACAGCACACAAAAGTTTTCCAGGTTAATGGCAAAAACATCGTGATCAGGGGTGGGGGATATGTCCAGGACCTTATGCTCCGTCCATCGAACGAAAGAATAGATGCTGACTTGCTATATGCAAAACACATGAACCTTAATGCTCTGAGGATGGAGGCGCCGCGTGGATCGGACTACCTGTTTGAAAGATGCGATGAAGAAGGTATTTTACTTATGGTAGGCTGGTGCTGCTGCAGCTCATGGGAGCGTTGGAAAAACTGGACACCTCATATAGCAGATGTTGCCGAGTTGAGCTGGAAAGACCAGGTTGTCCATCTTCGCAATCATCCTTCTGTTTTTACATGGCTTTACGGAAGTGATAATTTTCCACCTGCAGATGTTGAAAAGCGGTATATAAAAATATTGGATGAATATGACAACACCAGGCCTTATGAATCTTCAGCCACTCAGGCCCCCAGTACTATTGCAGGCTTAACCGGTGTTTATATGGGACCTTATCCGAAAGTGTATGCTTATTTTCCGCCGTCTTACTGGTATACAAAACTTGAATTTAATACAGAGGCAGGTCCGACAGGTGAACAGTTGTCGCCAATTGAAACGATGAGGCGGATGATGCCTGAAAAGGATCTATGGCCAATGAGCCCCTCATGGGATCTGCGTCTGCATAAAGCATTTTATCCGATTGCAAGGGCAGCTCTTGAATCGCGTTATGGTAAACCGGCTGGTATTGAAGAGTATTGTGTTAAATCACAAGTATTTCAAAATGAGGCTGTAAAGGCTATGTTCGAAGCTTATGCCGGAAATAAATACCGTTCCAGCGGTATTATTTACTGGATGTATAACTCCGCCTGGCCCAAATTATACTGGCAGTTGTACGACTATTACTTTATGCCTAATGGAGCTTTCTACGGAGCGAAAAGCGCCTGCGAACCGCTTCATATTCAGTATTGCTATGATGACAACTCGATTAAAATTGTGAATTCATATTACCATGATTTTACCGGATTGATAGCAAAAGTGAGAATCCTCGATTTTAATATGAAGGAAGTCTTTTTGAACAAGATGGATGCCAGAGTTGCTGCTGATGGAAGTGAGAAAATATATACCCTGGAGATTCCAAAAGATATCACAAAAGTTTATTTCCTGAAACTGGAATTACAAGATGCTTCCGGAAAACAAGTATCCTCTAATTTTTACTGGTTGAGCTCAAATGGAGATGAGAAAGCCGATTTTACAGATCTTAGTAAACTACCGGAAGCAATCGTAAATGTTACTATATCGGAATTACAAAAGGAAGGGAATAAAGGCCGTCTTACTGTTACCCTTGAAAATCCGGGAACCGTACTGGCATTCGCAGTTAATCCAAAGATACTGAAACTGACTTCTAAAGAACCTGTTCTACCTGTATTCTGGGAGGATAATTATTTTTCTCTTCTTCCTAAGGAAAAGAGAGTTGTTCAGGTTGAATTCGACCTGAAGGATCTTGATGGTGAAAAGCCTCTTCTGAAAGTTGACGGATGGAATGTGAAAGCTGAAATAAAATAAATAATCCCGCTTTCACGGGATTCATTTAAGCTTTGCGGAGAGAAAGGGATTCGAACCCCCGGTACCCTTTTGAGGTACACACGCTTTCCAGGCGTGCCAGTTAAACCACTCCTGCATCTCTCCTTAACTATGCACTGGGGTAAAAAACAGGGGCGCAAATTACAAAAATATTTTAATAAAATGACCCCTCATGAGATTTCTCCTGCCAATGATATATTCAAAGACTGCACGACTTTATCCTTTGATGTAAACCTTCCGAGCAGATGCATGAGTTTGGTGACTGAGGCTTCCGATGTTATGTCCCTACCGCTTACTACACCCGCGGCAAGCATCTGGCGGCTTGTCTCATATAATCCCATCTCAACACTCCCGCCATGGCACTGGGTGACATTAAGTATTATTCCGCCTTTATCTATAAATTGTTTCAGGTCATCTAAAAACCATTGATAGGTCGGTGCATTACCAGAACCGAATGTCTCAATAATAAGTCCTCTTAATCCATCGGTTTTGGTAATGGCATTTACCAGTTTCCTGTTTATACCGGGGAATAGTTTAAGGATAGCAACATTTGTATCAAAGCTTTTATGAACGATAAGCTTCTGTTCTTTTTGCGGGTAACTGATAAGATTATGAAAATATTTTAAATGTAATCCAACTTCAGCAAGCAGGTGATAGTTGGGTGAATAGAAAGCATCGAAATGCTCAGCACTCATTTTTGTTGTGCGGTTACCCCTGGTAAGTTTGTTATCGAAAAAAATACAAACTTCCGGTACTGCCGGCGAATCGTTTTCAATTGCTGCCGCAATTTCAATGGCTGTTATCAGGTTCTCCCTGCCATCTGTACGCAGCAGACCTATAGGTAGCTGAGAACCTGTAAGAATAACAGGCTTCGCCAGGTTTTCAAGCATAAAACTCAGAGCGGATGCTGTATATGCCATAGTATCAGTACCATGCAGGATAACAAATCCATCAAAATCGTCATAACTTTCTTCGATTATCTCAGCCATTTTGACCCATACTCCCGGATCTATATTGGAAGAATCCTTCACAGGATCAAAAGATATCGAATGAAGATCGTAGCCGAATTTACGAAGCTCCGGCACATGATCTGAGATATGCCGGAAGTCAATTGGTACCAATGATCCGGAATGAGGATCGTGCACCATTCCGATAGTTCCCCCGGTATAAATGATTAGTATGGAAATTTCCTTATTATTTTTCATATTTATCTTACAAATTGAAAAGTCCGGTTGAGTTGGAATATGTAATAGACGCTAACTCTTCCTCGCTCTTTCCAAAAATGTCAGCCAGCTTTTTATTTATGATGCAAATATATGCACTCTCATTCCTTTTTCCTCTGTAAGGGACTGGGGCAAGATATGGAGAATCCGTTTCAAGAATAATATGCTCAGGACCAACCTCTTTGACAATTTTATCCAATCCGGAATTCTTAAAGGTCACAACACCGCCTATCCCTAGTTTAAATCCTATTGCAAGAACTTTCTCAGCTTCATTTATATTTCCGGAAAAAGCATGAAAGACTCCTTTCAAGCCTTTTCCTTTAAACTCATCCAATACTGAGAAAACTTCAGGAAATGCTTCTCTTGAGTGGATGACTACCGGTAACCCGTTGTCAGAAGCAAATGCAAGTTGACGTCTGAATGCAATCAACTGATCATTCAGAAAAGTTTTGTCCCAATGCAGATCAATACCGATTTCCCCTACTGCAATAAATTTATGTTTTGTGAAAAGGTATTCAAGCTTTTCAAGCTGAGAAAGATAATCTTCTTTTACCGAAGTGGGATGAAGACCTATCATTGGATAGCATATCCCCGGGTATCTGTCAACTGCAGAAAGTATCTGGTCAACAGATTGTATATCAATAGATGGCAACAGCATTTTTGAAATACCGCTACTAACTGCTCTGTTTACCACTTCATCCCTGTCGGTATCGAAATCCGGAAGATAGAGATGCGTATGAGTATCAATAAACTGCATTATACAACTCCCTGAGCAATCATGGCGTTTGCCACCTTCACAAATCCTCCTATATTGGCTCCATCAACATAGTTTATAAATCCGCTCTCTTTTGTGCCATATTTTACGCATGTTTTATGAATGTTTTTCATTATTGTCTGAAGCTTCTCATCAACCTCTTCACGCGACCAGGGCAATCTCATTGAGTTTTGGGTCATTTCAAGTCCCGATGTTGCAACGCCTCCAGCATTGGCTGCCTTCCCGGGGCCATAGAGTATCTGTGCATTCAGAAATACCTGTACTGCTTCAGGAGTGGAAGGCATATTAGAACCTTCCGAAACACAATTACATCCGTTTTTAACCAGTACTTTAGCATCTCCCTCATTTATTTCGTTTTGTGTTGCACAAGGCATTGCTATATCGCATTTAATTATCCATGGCCTTTTCCCTTCAAAGTATTCAACGCCATATTTATCAGCATATTCTTTTATTCTCCCTCTCCTTTCATTTTTAAGCTCCATAATGAACTTAAGTTTGTCGCAATCAATTCCCTTTGGATCGTATATAAATCCGTTTGAATCAGACGATGTAACTACTTTCCCTCCAAGCTCTGCAACTTTCTCAGAAGCAAACTGAGCTACATTGCCTGATCCTGAAATACACACCACCTTTCCTTTTAAGCTGTCGCCGCGCGTGGTGAGCATCTCCTGTGCGAAATATGTGGCTCCGTATCCTGTAGCTTCGGGACGGATAAGAGAACCGCCCCATTCAATACCTTTACCGGTTAGAACGCCCGTAAACTCATTCTTAAGCCTTTTATACTGACCGAAAAGAAACCCTATTTCACGTCCTCCTACTCCGATATCCCCTGCAGGAATATCTGTGTCGGCGCCGATATGACGGAAAAGTTCCGACATAAAACTCTGACAAAATCTCATTACTTCATTATCCGACTTGCCTTTAGGATCAAAATCGGAACCGCCTTTTCCTCCACCCATGGGTAATGTAGTGAGGCTGTTTTTAAATACCTGTTCGAAAGCAAGGAACTTAAGTATGCCCAGGTTAACAGTCGGGTGAAGTCTTAATCCTCCTTTGTAAGGGCCTATTGCACTGTTCATCTCGATTCTGAAACCCCGGTTGATCTGAACTTCTCCTTTGTCATCTAACCAGGGAACTCTGAATATTATTGTTCTTTCTGGTTCTGCAATTCTTTCCAGAATCTTTGCATGTTTATACTTTGGATTTTCTTCAATAAAGGGAATCAGAGATTCTGCAACCTCCTGAACAGCCTGGTGGAACTCGTTCTCACCAGGATTTCTGGCTTTGATCATGGCCATGAATTGTTGGACTCTTGGATCCATAATAAAAAGTTTTTAATTTAAATGTTAATTGGAATGATAAAAATATGAAAACAATGGCATATAATCCTTCCTTTTCAACGGAATAAATTGTATTACTTTTTATATGGTACGATACAGATTACCGGGGGAACATTTTAGTAATCCTTTGAACTCCATCTGAAGAAGTTGAGATGATAATTTATAAACCGGAATATTAAGCGACCGGCAAATTGTATCAATGGTCAGTTCCCCTTGTTTGGCAAGTAATTCAAAGATTATCTTCTCAGTCTCATCCAGGTCGGAAAACAGCGTTCTCTGTATGACCGGTTTTGATTTTTCAGGTTTCCAACTAAGAAAATATTCAATATCATCGGAACATTCTGCCAGAAATGCTTTATTGCTCCTGATCAGGCTGTTACACCCTGCTGACCATTGATCATCTGGTCGTCCGGGTACTGCAAAAACATCGCGGTTATATGAATTTGCTATATCAGCTGTTATCAATGCACCTCCCTTGATTCCGGATTCGACGACAAGTGTAGCATCTGATAGTCCGGCAATAATTCTGTTTCTTTTAATAAAATTATTTCGTTCAGGCAGTGCATCGGACAGGAAGTCAGTCAAAAGACCCCCGCGGCTCAACATTGTCTTTGAAGTTGAAGCGTGCATGGCTGGATACATTGTTTTAAATCCATGTGCAAGGACTCCGATTGTCTCCAGATTATTTGCAAGGGCTGCTTTATGTGCAGCAATATCAATTCCATAAGCTAAACCACTTACTATAATAAGATCGGGATGCCCCACTGCTAAACCTTCTATGATCTTATCACACAATTCTCTTCCGCGTGTTGTGGCATTACGTGTACCCACCACGCTTAAGATCTTTGAAGCATCCAGGTTACAGTTGCCCTTGAAAAAAAACACTACCGGAGAATCATCGCATTGCCTGAGTCTGAAAGGGTAATCATTATCGAGATAGAAGTGGGTTCTTATATTGTTCCTGGTGACATATTCTGCCTCTTTCTCAGCAGTATCGAGATAAGATCTGTCGCTTATATATTTTGCAATACCCGATCCGATACCCGGTATTTTGATGAGATTTCTATATGGTTCTTTGAAGATTGCTTCAACGTTTCCAAAATGAGATACCAGTTTTCGGGCATTAATATCACCGATGCGTGGTATCAGACCCAAAGCGATTTTATGCTTAAGCTGCACATCTGACATAGCACAAGAAATTGAGACAAACAAATATAAAAAAAAAGAGCCGGATAACCAGCTCTTCTCTTTCATAAAAATATCTCAATATTCAAAATCTTACCTGTTTCTTGTTACTGGTTCTTAACCTAAACCTTAACCTTAACCTTAACCTTAACCTGTACCTCAAGCCTCACGCCTCAAGCCTCACGCCTGTTCTTAAATTACGCCCATATCGAGCATTGAATTAGCAACTTTCAGAAAACCTGCAATATTCGCACCTTTCACATAATCAACATAGCCATCTTCCCTTTTGCCATGTTTAACACACTGGTCATGAATATTACACATGATTTCATGAAGACGGTCATCAACCTCCTGGCTGTTCCAGCGAAGCTTCATTGCGTTCTGGGTCATTTCCAGTCCCGATGTGGCAACTCCACCAGCATTGACTGCTTTACCGGGAGCAAATAACACATTATGTTTATGAAATTCCTCGACAGCTTCAGGCGTGCAACCCATATTTGATACTTCAGCTACAAGGATAACACCATTTTCAATCAGTTTTTTTGCATCTTCACCAGTCAGTTCATTCTGTGTTGCACATGGGAGAGCAATATCAACTTTTACTTCCCATGGGCGTTTGCCTTCATGAAATTCAACTCCTTCAAATGCGTATGAATAAGGTTTAACTATATCTTCATTAGAAGAACGAAGTTCAAGCATATAATCAATTTTTTTGCCTGAAATTCCATCCGGGTCATAAACATAGCCATCGGGGCCTGAAATAGTAACAACTTTTCCTCCCAGTTCACTCGCTTTAAGTGCAGCACCCCAGGCTACATTTCCAAATCCTGATATTGAAATGGTCTTGCCCTTAAGAGTTTCATTTTTTGTAGCCAGCATTTCCTTGGCAAAATAGATCCCGCCAAAGCCGGTAGCTTCAGGACGAATAAGAGAACCTCCCCAATTACTTCCTTTTCCTGTCAGGACACCTGTATGTTCTCCTGCAAGCCTCTTATACATACCATATAAGAAACCTATTTCACGTCCGCCAACTCCGATATCACCTGCAGGGACATCAGTTTCCGGTCCGATGTATTTCCAAAGTTCAAGCATAAATGACTGGCAGAAACGCATTACCTCTGCATTCGATTTTCCTTTTGGATCGAAATCAGAACCACCTTTACCGCCGCCCATAGGAAGAGTTGTAAGTGCATTCTTGAAGATCTGCTCAAATCCGAGGAACTTCAGAATTGAAAGGTTAACGCTGGGGTGGAAGCGAAGTCCTCCCTTGTACGGACCTATCGCGTTATTGAACTGAATACGGTAACCAAGGTTTACCTTCACATTTCCTTCATCATCAACCCATGGAACCTTAAAGGTTATAATACGATCAGGCTCAACAATACGTTCAATAATATTAGCTGATTCAAACTGTGGATTTTCGTTATAAACCTCTTCGATCGACTCCAGTACTTCTCTTACTGCCTGTAAATACTCAACCTCGCCCGGATGCTTCTTCTCGAGGTTGTTCATGATTTTATCTACATTCATTATTTTAATATTTAGTTATTATTTTGTCTATAAATAAGTGAGTCAAATTTGAGATTGTTTAAACTCATTAAAAATGATAAATCTCATGTTATCAGATGATAACCTTCACACAGGAGGGGTGTATAGGTTTAGCGATTTAATGACTTTTGCTTTCTCTTCGCGTGTTAATGCACTGATATAAACAGGAGGATACTTTGCAATTTCTTTCTGAATCTTCTGGAAAAGTATAATGCTTTGTATCAGGCCAAAAAACCTGGTTTCAGTTTTATATCCCCTAAATGAAGTTTTATTTATTTCAACAGAGTTCTTTTTTCCACCAACAATGCCTGCTGTAAAATATCTGAAAACTATATAATCCCCTTCATCAGAATAGCTGATAAACTGATAATTGAGAACCATAGGCATGAAAGCAAGAATTAACCAGATTGTCGAAAGAATTACAGTCCAGAAAGTATCGTCCATACTAAGGAATGGAAATTTTATCATCCTGATCACGTATGCCATTGCCAGATAAGCCAGTAAGACAACTGTTGCTCCAAAGAGCTTTATTCTGAGACTGATTATTGTTTTGCTATTATCAAATGTCATGTGAAAGATTTTATATAAAATTAATACTTTCGTCTGTTTTTAAAAAACTTAATCAGCAATTCCCTGCATTCTTCCTCAAGTACTCCGGATTCAACATTAGTCTTTGGGTGAAGTAAAGACCCGGATATTGTTCTATAGCCTTTATTTTCATCTGCAGCTCCAAAAACAATAGCGGGGGCCTGACTCCAGCCTATTGCCCCTGCACACATTGCGCATGGCTCCAGTGTAACATATATTGTACAATCCGAAAGATATTTACCTCCCAGCCAGTTTGTTGCAGCTGTTATGGCCTGCATCTCAGCATGAGCTGTCGGATCCTTCAACGTTTCGGTAAGATTATGAGCCCGCGCAATAATCATATCATTACATACAATCACAGCACCTACCGGAACTTCCTGTTTTTCAAGAGCTTTATTTGCTTCGGCAAGGGCCGCTCTCATATAATACTCTTTTTTACCCTGAGTCATCTTTATGATTATGATCGATAAAAGTATAAAGATTATTGGGATTTATGTTTCTCACTTCAATCTGATAATTTTCTTATTTTTGCTGGAACTTAATTATTAAAAGATGTACAGGACTAACACGTGCGGTGAGTTAAAGATAAATAATACCGGGAATGATGTAATTCTATGTGGCTGGATTCAGAAATCAAGGGATTTGGGCGGACTGACATTCGTTGATCTTCGCGACAGGTATGGAATAACCCAGCTGGTCTTTAATATGGAAACTAACAGGGATCTTTGTGAAAGGGCCCGTAAGCTCGGACGTGAATTTGTAGTACAGGCAAAAGGTAAGGTAAGAGAAAGAAGTAACAAGAACCTTAAGATGGTTACTGGTGATATCGAGATTGAGGTTAATGAACTCAATATCCTGAACAGGAGTGAGATCCCTCCGTTTACAATTGAAGAGGAGACTGACGGTGGCGAGGAATTAAGAATGAAATACCGTTACCTCGACCTTAGAAGAAACTCAGTCAAGAACAATATTTTACTTCGTCACAGAGTATCGCAGGAAGTTCGTAAATATATGGATTCCATAGGATTCATAGAAGTTGAAACACCGGTGCTGATTAAATCAACGCCGGAAGGAGCCCGCGACTTTGTAGTACCTTCAAGAATGCAACCCGGTACCTTCTATGCATTACCGCAATCACCCCAGACTTTAAAGCAGCTTCTGATGGTAGCCGGTTTTGATAAATATTTTCAGATCGTTAAGTGTTTCAGAGATGAAGATCTGAGGGCTGACAGACAACCTGAGTTTTCTCAGATCGACTGTGAGATGTCTTTTGTTGAAAGAAATGATATCCTTGAGACCTTTGAAGGTCTTGCTAAGTATCTCTTCAGGCAAATAAGAGGTATTGAATTCAGCGAACCATTTTTAAGACTTCCGTATAATGAAGCAATGGAATTTTATGGTTCAGATAAACCCGACCTCCGATTTGGAATGAGGTTCACAGATTTATCCGGATCTGTTAAAGGTCACAATTTTGTTGTATTTGATTCTTCAGAATATATAGGCGGGATATGTGCTGAGAAGTGTTCAGAATATACGAGAAAACAGATTGACGAACTTACTGAGTTTGTAAAAAAACCACAGATAGGGGCAAAGGGACTTATATATTTAAGGTATAATGTGGATGGTACTTTAAAATCGTCAGTCGACAAGTTTTATTCTCCGGAAGATTTAATGAAATGGGCTGAAAAAATGAATGCCAAACCTGGAGACCTTATGCTGATAATGGCCGGAGACAAGAAGAAAACCCTGACGGCTCTATCTGAATTGAGGCTTGAGATGGGAAACAGACTGGGATTGAGAACGAAGGATAAATTCATTCCGCTATGGGTTGTTGATTTTCCTCTTCTTGAGTGGGATGAAGAATCGAAGAGGTTCTATGCAATGCATCATCCTTTCACCTCTCCTGTACCTGAAGATCTTTCTATGATGGAAACTGATCCGGGAAAGGTGAGAGCTAATGCCTATGATCTTGTAATAAATGGTGTTGAAATCGGAGGAGGATCGATAAGGATTCATGATGCTGCAGTTCAGAAATTAATGTTTAAAGTCCTTGGATTCAGTGATGAAGAGGCAACTGAACAGTTTGGATTTCTGCTGAATGCGTTTAAATTCGGAGCTCCACCTCATGGAGGAGTAGCATTCGGATTCGACAGATGGGTGGCAATGTTCGGAGGTCAGGATTCAATACGCGATTTTATAGCATTCCCAAAGAACAATTCCGGCCGTGATGTAATGCTGGATACTCCCTCACAGATTTCTGGTAAACAGTTAAACGAACTGCAACTTATTTTAGCCAGGAAAAAA
>JADGPT010000122.1 GCA_017882345.1 Bacteroidales bacterium | reverse complement strand
CAGACCGAAATTGGAACCGATGTGATAGTTGCCTGGAGGGCGCGGCAATCCCTTACGAACAGATGCAATTTACCTAGTTTTGTTTTGCTCGCGGGGGATTGCTTCGTTGTTTCGCTCCTCGCAATGACCGTGTCATTTCCAAACTTCGTACAACTCCCATTAGATAAAATCCTTTCAAATACTCTTTACTTTGAAGTGATCTTAAGAGTTCCAGTACTGCGGGATCAACTGTTTCCTGGTATAACATTTAAAGCTCTTTTTAGGTTTGTTGAATACTTTCGCGATGAAATTAAGTGTCTTGGGATCGAGATAGTTGAGATTACAGAGCTCATCTAAAATATCTTTTTTGCCATAGAAATCAATTAATAACCTGATTTCTTTCAAGGTGCCAAAGCAGAAGATACGTTCGATAATTAATCGTCTGGATAAATGCTTTCCATTATCAGAGATATCGACATTCCAAAAATATTCAGGTTTCATATACGCCCCTGGTTCCATTGTATTATAAATTTCTTTGATAAATACAAAATAAACAGACGGCATAAAGCCCGGACGCTTAACTCAATGATTAATACCCGGAAGAAATTCTGTAATTAAGTATCCCTTTTTACTTTCTTCTACATACTTCTTACTTCCTACTATTTACTACCTGCTTTTCAGGGTTAAACGCCAGGGAAACTATACTCTTCCAGGATCCGATTTCTCATATATGCCTCAATTTCTTTTGAATTCACCTGATACTTTGGTTCAAGAAGGTCGAAATTTTCTTCATATTTAAATAAAGAGCTATTTGAAAGTATACTTAAAATTGTTTTGGATTTCATCCTATGCCGTGAATAGCTACCACAACTTCTGACGAGATCTTCCAACATGATCCCTTCCCTTAAGATGGAATAAATATCATAATAGTCACGAAAAAGATTTCGTCGCGACATTACCTCCAGCTTCATAGCGCCAAGTGATTTAATGTCAGCCAACCTGATCTTATCAAAAGCAAAGCTGGTTTGTATTTCCCGGGAACTTGCCAACGCATTTGAATAAAATGAGATCTTAATATTATTCAGGGAAAAGTTTACCTGGTACAAATCAAGAATATCAGTTTTAACCGTCCCGGAGAGTTTAAGGCTTCTTTCAATTTCAGGCCATGAAATTTCTTTGTTTTGGATTCCCGGATCATCCTGCCATTTACAGAAATCAAGATCTTCACTCAGCCGGTGATGTATCTGAATACTCAGTGCCGTACCTCCTATGAGAATATAATCTTTTAATAATTCATATCGCTTTATTAAGTTGAATACCTGTTCAGTATCTGGCGATAACCCTTTCATAATACCCGAAGAGCTTTAAAGTGTTTTTTAAGACAACTTTCAAGATAACTCTCCGGGTTTTTAATTTTAAAATAAAGGAGAGCTAATAATAGATTCATCGAATGAAATTGCACGTCGTTTATCACTACCTTCTCATTCCAGATTTTCCTTATTTTTCTTTTTGGGAAGATGAGAAACAGCTTATTAATATCTTCAATATCAAGATTTATGAGGGTTTTCTCAATAAGGATCTCATCTGGTATAAAATCAGGGTCCGGAATCCTATATGACCAGAATGCCCTCTTTATTACCAATTCCTGATTCAATTGTTTCCTGATATCTTCTGCTTCTCTGATCATTTTAAACGAATACGATACTACAAATATATAACATTCAATAAGTAAAAGCAAAAATCGGAACGGGGGCATGTAGGAAGTAAGGAGTAGGTAGTAGCTTAAGACAAAAGTTAAGAGTAAAAAAGATAGAAGGATTGCTTCGTCGCTTCGCTCCTCGCAATGACCGTTTTTTCCCATAATTCGGTTCAACTCCCATCCAGAATTAACATTACCTGCAGTGTCATTACGAGCCCGACAAGACCGAAATCGGAACCGCAGTGAAAGTTGACTGGAGGGCGCGGCAATCCTTAACGAACAGATGCAATTTACCTTGTTTTGTTTTGCTCGCAGGAGAAGGGGGCAGGTGGGAAGACACTTCCGATACCAGCCAAAAAACTCTCCCGCAATTTCAATTCCCTCTTTTCCTCTTTGTTAGATTCAATTGAATTACGTAAATTGCGTTACGTAAATTGCGTATTATGAAAAACAAAATCACTAATCCATTTGTCACTGGTGGATATATAGGAAGATGAAAAGAGCTTTCCCTCGAAGGTGCTTGCTATTCTGGCCAGACTGCGGCCAAAAATTGGTTATGATAATCTTACAGGACAGCCAACTATGGAACTTAAGATTGATTTACCTTCGGATATTCAATTCGGATTTGATCATTTGTTGCGTTTCATATCGGAGATAAAACAGGATATGGTTTTTATGTTTGATGAGTTCCAGCAAATAAGTCAGTATCCGGAAAAAAATATGGAGAACCTGCTAAGGTCCATTATTCAATCCTACCCCACTATACCATTCATTTTTTCAGGAAGCAGTAAACACATGCTTGAACCTATGTTTTCATCAGCCGGCAGACCCTTTTATCAAAGTGCTGAACTCATGTATCTCGATAAAATTCCTGCTCCCGATTACAAAAAGTTTATTGTGGAAAAGTTTGAATCCGCCGGGGAAAAGATAGATGATGAAGCCATATCCAGAATATTCACCTGGACCAGGTTGCACACTTTTTATGTTCAGGATGTTTGCAATCTGTTATTTGAAGCCGATAATAAAGTAGTTGATCAGGATCTGATCAGTCAGGTTTTTCATCGTGTACTGATTTCACATGAACCATTATTTGTCAACTACCGTAACCTTATACCGGGTCATCAATTCAAACTTCTGCAAGCAATTGCTGTAGAAGATGGGATTGCACAGCCAACCTCCGGCGTTTTCATAAAAGATCATATGCTTATCAGTGCCAGCTCGGTTGCGGCTTCACAAAAATCCCTTTCCGAAAAAGAAATGATTGTTCAAAGTGGAAACAAGTGGATAGTATATGATGTTTTTTTTTCGAGGTGGTTGCAGTATCAGTATGGGAATAGATGACCAGGGACTAATAGGAAGTAAGAAGTAGGTAGTAGCTTAAGACAAAAGTTAAGAGTAAAAAAGATAAAAAGATTGCTTCGCTTCGCTCGCAATGCAAGTAATCAAGTTCGGATTTAAACGAAACGAAAAACGCGAAACATTATTTTACCTTTCGCCAGGGTTACAGATTGGGAACAGCCTTGAATTCTCTTTGGAGTAATATAGATTTCAAGCGAAGTAAAAAGTTCAGATTGGTTAATGTTGAGGCTAAAGTTAAGATTGCCTTGGTCTTGACCATTTGTGTTTTTAAGGTGGCTCAGTTTGGTCCGGGTTAATCAATTATAGCTTTTTTATGATACAAATATTTGCTACCTTTATAGAGCTATGATTGATCAACCAGATATTTTAAGATTGTTAAATCCTCAATACTTTTGGGATGTCGATATCAGCCGACTCAACGCTGACAAAGCTAAAAGGTTAATAATAGACAGGGTATTTGGATTGGGTAAGGCGAAAGAAATAAATCTGGTTATAGAGTACTATGGATCGGGAACAGTAGCAGATGTTCTGAAAAGAATGAGTTATCTTGATCCTAAAACGCTCAATTTTGTATCTAAACTATTTAAAATATCGTTACAATCCTTTAAATGTTACAGACGCAAACAATTGATCCCGCCACACTGGAACTCATAAAATCACTTCAGAGCAGAGATTATTTAAAAGGATTTAATCTTGTGGGAGGTACTGCTTTGGCATTATATCTGGAACATCGCAGGTCAATTGATATTGATCTTTTTTCAAATTTCGACTTCGATGTTGCCACAACAATTGAGTTAATTCAGCAGGACTTTTCTTTGCAAATTTACCAGACGGCCCGTAACACAATTAAGGGCAGTATTGAAAATATTAATGTTGATATTATCGCCCACAAATATCCACTTTTAAATAAACCTACAGAGATTGATGGTATCCGGTTGCTATCAGAACCTGATATTATTGCCATGAAACTTAACGCTATATCTGTAAGCGGACAGCGATCAAAAGATTTTATTGACATCTTCTTCGCTATGGAAAATGACAGATACCTTATTGCCGACATGCTGAAGTTTTATCAGACAAAGTATAATCAATCCGGAGAAATGCATGTGCTTAAAAGCCTTATTTATTTTGATGATGTTGATCTTTCAGATTGGCCCGTTCTCCTTAAAAAACCAGGTTTGAAATGGTCAGAGGTTTGTACCAAAATAAACAGGAAAGTACTCCTTTTTATGAAGACACAGTGATTAGGATATTGCGGCTTGCGGCATGCGGTTAATTTCTTCCCATTGCCTCTTTACTTTTGCCTTTTGTCTTGATTTCACTTTTGTCTTGTTCTTAGTCACTAATTAATCCCCATTCCCCAATAATTTATCTCAAAAAATTAGTATATTTGTCTAATATATTAGCTACAAAGTTGCAAATATTGTATTAATGATTAATATATTAGCTGATAATGATTTTGTCCTTGATGCATTTAATCCTGCAGCCATAGCTTTGGGTATTGCGAAACGTATGCGTGAGCGCAGGCTTGAAATGAATCTTACGCAACAAAATCTGGCAAAAAAGGCTGGGATAAGTCTGGGTTCTCTAAAGCGTTTTGAGAATAGTCATGAAATTTCACTTAAACATTTATTGATGTTGGCGGTGGTGCTCGATGCTACGGAGGATTTCTCATTGCTGTTTTCACGGCGGCAATTCGAAAACATTGATCAGGTATTGAACTCATCTTCAGGTAAACGTAAGAGAGGAAAAAATGTTTGAAACTGTAAAAGTATTAGAAGTTAATATTGACAACAGACGGGTGGGCAGACTGGCTCTTTCTCCCGACCAGCGCTCTCTGTTTGAATATGATACAGAATGGATAGCCACCGGATTCTCAATTTCACCCTTCTATCTCCCTCTTAAAACCGGCCTCTTAACTGCAAGAGCGGAGCCTTTTGGTGGTTTGTTTGGTGTTTTTGATGACAGTCTGCCTGATGGTTGGGGAAAATTGCTTGTCGACAGGTGGCTGATCAGCAAAGGTATCCGCCCTGGAACACTTTCTGTTCTCGACCGGCTTAGCATTGTAGGCGATACCGGGATGGGAGCGCTTATATATCGTCCGGCACAATACAACAGTGCTGAAGGAAATTTTCACCCTCTAAGTTTTTATGAAGTTGAAATCGGGAAAATACTTCACGATAATTATACAGGTTCGCTTGAAGAACTTTATAACAAGGCAGGATCATCAGGAGGTGCCCGGCCAAAAGTGCTTGTTAAAATGGACGGGAAAGAATGGCTGATTAAATTCAAAGCAACATCTGATCCTGCTAATATCGGGATAATTGAATATGAATACTCCCTTCTTGCAAAAAAATGCGGAATTGAAATGACAGAAACACACCTTTTTGAAGGGAAGTATTTTGGAGTCAGTCGTTTTGATCGTGAGTCGGGAATGCGTATCCACATGCATTCTGCCGCCGGGCTCTTATACGCCAGTCACCGGTTTCCTTCACTCGATTACACCGACCTGCTGAAAGCAACGATGGCACTTACGCGTAATATTACTGAGGTTGAAAAAGTCTTCCGGCAAATGGTCTTCAATATACTCATTGGCAATAAGGACGATCATGCAAAAAACTTCTCTTTTCTTTATAATAGCGAACATTGGCAAGTCTCCCCCGCCTATGATCTTCTTCCCTCTGATGGTATAAATGGCAATCACACTACAACAGTAAATGGTAAAGGAAATCCGGCTTTAAGCGATTGCATTGCAGTAGCAAAAGCAGTATCATTTCCAGTAAAAACAGCCAACAGAATTATTCAGGAGGTAAAAGAGGCTCTCGATTCTTAACCCCCACACCCTCTCACCGTCACCCCCGCACGCCTCACGCCTCGCGCCTCACACCGCATACCGCCCTATATAATATAAGGTATCCCATTTCATCTATTTTACATTTCTTCTTTAAATAATTCACATTTTTATAGCATTTGATTGAAATATTTCATATATTTGGTTAGCTGCATTTATAATTCGTTATGTAATGTTTCTTATTAAGTACGTCGAAAGATTGAGACGGATGGATTCGTTGATATCAATGATGGCAACAGGAACTCCTGAAGAATTTGCGGAGAAACTGGGAATTAGGCGAAGCACCCTTTTTCTGTCTCTCCAGGAAATGAGGGAAATGGGAGTGAATATAAAATATTCCTTTATCAGACAATCATACTATTATACTGATAACAGGAGGATAAAAATTAAACTGGAAAATATCTTCCCCGAAAGGACAGATACTGAGAAAATATCCAAAAGCAGAGAATGATAATTGGTAAAAAATTTGGGCTTAAGCCCAGGGTTATTCAATAGTTTCAACTTAAGTTCAATTCAGAGTTGGTTATCCTTAACCGTTGCTTTTAAGCTCTGGTGACTAGATCCAACAACAAAACGAGCTTTAGCCTATAATTTTTTTCAATTTATAATAGTCCGGTATTATTGGACTATAATTATAGTAATTCGTTTGTAAGAATATTTCTCGTGATATGAATTTACTAATCCGGTACTATAATTTGAAGGGACTGCATCTTTTCATTGGTGTTGTCTTTGCAAACCTCATACTGATTTGGTTGTCAAAGACTCTGTTAATAAATGAGGTAGTTTTTTATAATGCCTATGGTGAGCAATTGACATATGATCGTTCAATCAAATTATTCGAAGATATGAATAGACTTTCATGGATTAGTTATGCATTTACTCCAATAGTACTTTTAATCAAATTTTCATTAGTCAGTATAGTTTTATATATAGGGATCGTATTTTATAATATTCAGAGTAAGATTTCTCTAAGTACTGTTTTTAAAATTGTAATTGCCAGTGAAATAATTTTTATATCAGCAGGTTTTGTGAAATTTCTTTGGTTTTATCTGTTTGTTGGAAACTATGATCTTAATGATCTGGGTTTTTTCTATCCATTGTCTTTAATTAATTTTTTTAAAAAAGCAGAGGTCAGTCGGCTTTGGATTTATCCGTTACAAACGATAAACTTATTTCATTTATTATATATCATAATGATATCTTATGGCCTTAACAAAAGTTGCTTTATCGATAAACCTGATTCAGATAAGATTGTATTATTATCATATGTACCTTCTCTTGTTTTATGGGTAGCATTAATAATGTTTTTAACAATTGATGTCTCAATATGAGGAAAGTCATTTTAGGTTCTGTCATCGTCATTGTTGTTCTATTTATTTCATTCCTGATAATAGGGATGGGAAAGAAGGTACAAAACCGTAAGTTAATTACAGAAAAAATAGCGAGGTTACCATCTTTTTCTTTTATGACACTATCGAATGAATCCTTTAATTCATCGGAGATTAAAAAAGGCCCGATACTCATTGTTCATTTTCATCCGGAATGTGAACATTGTAAGTATGAAATATCAGAAATACTAAAAAGTGATATTCCAACTTCGGGGGTCACGATTATTCTGGTCTCCAGTGCTCATCCTGATTCAATAAAAACTTTTCTATACCGAAATAACTACCCAGATTACCCCTCAGTCATTTTTCTTGCTGACACCTTATATAATTTCGAAAACACTTTCGGCAGTGGTATTATCCCTTCCAGTTTTATCTATAATCGAAAATTGAATTTGGCAAAAGCTTTTCATGGAGAGGTCAACGCCGAGGCTATTCTTAAATACCTTAACGAGAGTGAATAGGATTAGTAAAATCAAAAAGAACTCTGTACTCCAACACGATTCTTCTGATTGTGGTGCAGCCTGCCTTGTTTCAATCATTAGATATTATGGGGGGAATTCAACAATTGAAAAGATACGAAACCTGAGTGGAACCACACAATCCGGAACAACATTGCTTGGACTTTATCAGGCCGCAAATCAGTGCGGTATGAACGCAACGGGTTATGAAGCTTCGATTAAGGACATAATTGATTATAATGATGTATTGATATTGCATGTCACACCGGAGGAGAGATCGGAACATTATATAATAAGTTTTGGTTATGAAGGTGGAAGATTTATAATCTGGGATCCGGCAAAGGGATTGACAAACATGTCAGATACTGAATTGGGAAAGTTATGGCTAAGTAAGAAATGCCTTGGATTGGCCCCAAATAGTGTATTTAAACTAGAAAAGGAGGATAACAGAGGGAAAAGGGAATGGATTCTGAAAACAATAAAACCAGAAAAGGATATCTTGATTATCAGTTTAATAATCGGAATATTGATTTCTGGTTTAGGACTTGTGATGGCTGTTTTCACACAAAAACTAATTGATAAGATTTTACCATCAGGAGAGATAAAAATTCTCATTATGGCTTCAGCATTACTATTTATCCTTCTTTCAGCCCGGATAATTCTTTCAACAATCAGACAATTTTTTCTACTAAC
>JADGPT010000017.1 GCA_017882345.1 Bacteroidales bacterium | reverse complement strand
CGGAAAAGACCACACGCTTTTTGCACTGGCTGCCGGAGAAGTCGAGTTCAAAAGGAAAAAAGATAATAAAACTTATGTATCGGTTAAGCCGGTAACTGAATAATAGATTATCTTAAAGAATCAGACTCCTGAAATTCTTTTCTGCTACAGGAAAGCATTATCGGGAGTTTTTTAATATTTTTACAGCAGGCTGCGTGGCCTGCTTTTTTTATTAATTCATAACTGCATATGTTACCAATAAACCTTATCCGCGAAAAGAGAGAATTTATTATTGAAAGATTGAAAGTTAAAAACTTTGAAGCAGAGGAAATAATTAACAGAATTCTTAAACTCGATTCTTCACGCAGGGAAATACAATCAAAAACTGATACACTGCAGGGAGATATGAACCGTATCTCCAAAGAGATAGGCTCTCTTATGAAGGATGGAAAACGGGATGAAGCTGATGCTTCAAAGGAAGAAACATATTCGCTTAAAGAAGAAATCAAGGCCCTTTCTGATAAACTGATACCTATCGATAATGACCTTAGAAATGAGATCATAAGACTTCCAAACCTGCCGCATGAATCTGTTCCTGGAGGTCATGGAGCCGATGATAATATTAAGGTAAGAGAAGGTGGAATCATGCCTGTTGTTTCTGAAACAGCTCTCCCCCACTGGGATCTGATTAAGAAATATGATATTATTGATTTTGATCTGGGCATTAAACTTACAGGAGCAGGATTTCCGGTTTACAAGGGAAAAGGTGCAAAACTGCAAAGGGCTCTTATCAGCTTCTTTCTCGATGAAGGAGAAAAAGCCGGCTACCTGGAAGTGATGCCACCACTTATGGTTAATGAAGATTCCGGTTTTGGGACTGGTCAGCTGCCCGATAAAGAAGGACAAATGTATCATGCAACACTGGATAATTTTTATCTTATACCGACAGCGGAAGTACCGGTTACAAATATTTACAGGGATGTAATCCTGAATGCGGATAAGCTTCCGATTAAGAATATTGCATATACTCCCTGTTTCAGAAGAGAAGCAGGTTCATGGGGAGCTCATGTGAGAGGACTCAACCGTCTTCATCAGTTTGATAAAGTTGAGATAGTCAGGATTGCCCACCCCGATCATTCATATGAGTCTCTTGAAGAGATGATAAATCATGTCGAAAACCTTGTATCAAAACTAGAACTGCCGTATCGCATACTCAAACTTTGTGGAGGTGATATGTCGTTTACCTCAGCCCTGACATACGATTTTGAAGTCTGGTCGGCCGCGCAGAAACGTTGGCTTGAAGTAAGTTCTGTATCAAATTTCGAATCTTTTCAGGCTAACAGGTTGAAATGCAGGTTTAAAGAAAAAGGAGAAAAACAGACCCGTCTCGCTCATACACTTAATGGAAGCGCCCTTGCTCTGCCAAGAATTGTTGCTGCCCTACTTGAAAATAACCAGACCGAATCGGGTATTAAGATACCTAAGGCGCTGATTCCATATACTGGATTTGATATTATTAATTAAATCTACAACCGTAAAGTGCGCAAAGAAGGAGCAAAGGACGCCAAGTGAATAATGGATAAGACCCGACAATCTTATATATACGCCGGATTGGCTATTTTGTTTTGGTCAACAGTGCCGACTGCGTTTAAGATCAGCCTCAGGGAACTCGATATTCTCCCGATGCTTACGATTGCCTCTCTCACATCAACCCTGGTATTACTTATTGTTGTTATAGCAGGGAAAAAAGTTCATCTCATCAGATTAACCACCCCGAAACAACTTTTAAATTCTGCAATTCTTGGGTTCATAAATCCATTTCTCTATTATCTTATTCTTCTTAAAGCTTACCAGCTGCTTCCTGCTCAGGTAGCCCAGCCACTGAATATGATATGGCCGATAATACTTGTTTTTCTTTCGGTGCCAATTCTAGGACAAAAAATCGAAAGAAAAAGTTTTATAGCTCTGTTTGTCAGCTTTATAGGAGTTTATATCATCTCATCTCAGGGTAGTCTTTTTAAACCATTCCATTCGCATCTTACAGGTGTTCTTCTCGCCACAGGGAGTTCAGTCTTCTGGGCCTTCTATTTTATCCTTAATGTAAAAGATAAAAGGGATGAAGGAGTTAAACTTCTGCTTAATTTTGTTTTCGGTTCCGTCTATCTTATTATAGCAATGATAATTACCGGGATGTGGCAATTTGAAACAGGATTCATTGGAGCGATTGCATCAGTCTATGTTGGCATATTTGAAATGGGAATAACATTCCTCTTCTGGTTAAAAGCGCTTCAGATGGCTTCTACCACTGCGAAAGTAAGTAATCTGGTTTACCTGGCACCATTTCTTTCCCTGGTTTTTGTACACTATATTCTTCATGAACCCGTTTATTATACTACTCCTCTGGGATTAGTAATGATCATTTCGGGTATCTTTATACAAAACAAGCGATCAAAATCCCTTTTTAATTGTTATATGTAATTATAATATAATTAAAAATATGAAAAAGCTAATATTTATCCTCATTATTACTATACTGGGATTAAGTTCATGTAAAAAAGATGTTCTCCCTGTAGTCGTTGCACCTGTAGTCGTTGCACCTACAGTGGATGAACTGGCAAGAGATTATCTGTATACTCAAATGAATCTGTATTATCTTTGGTATAATCTTATGCCTGTTGTAGTTAAAACAGACTATAAAACCCCTTATGAACTTTTGAAGGCGATGGAATATAAGACTCTCGACAGATGGAGTTTTATTCAAACATATAATGAATACCTGGCTCAGAGCCAGGGAAGTTTTGTCGGGCATGGGATTAGCATGGGACTTGATCCGGCAAATCAGGTAAGAATTGTCGAGATTTACAATAATTCACCATTATATCTTAAAGGTGTACGCAGGGGATGGATTGTGAAGAAGCTCAATGGAACTGATCTGGCGCCGATATTTACTGCACAGGATGGAGCTGCATATAATCAGCTGATTGGTCCATCTCAGGCAAATATTACCAACACGTTTCTCTTTCAGACCCCCGCAGGAAAAGATTCCACAATTGCTTCCACAAAAGCCGCTTTTACGTTGAATACCGTCATTCTTGCGGATACGCTAAATCTTAAATCCGGAATAACAGGCCACCTTGTTTTTGACCAGTTTATACCGCCATCAAACCTTGAATTGCAAACTGCATTTGCCTATTTTAGTCAAAATAACATTAAAGATCTGATTGTCGATTTAAGGTACAATGGAGGAGGAGATCTGAGTGTCCTGCAGAATATGGCAAGTTATGTCGCAGGTTCATCAAAATTTAATACTAACTTTCTTACTCTGACATTTAATGATAAAAATTTGGCGGCAAACCAATCCTTTCCTTTCGTTTCTGTACCTGCGCCACTAAGCATATCAAAATTAATCGTTATCACCACCAGAGGAACTGCATCTGCCAGTGAAGATTTTATAAATGGACTTAAACCAAGTTTGGATGTGAAAACTATTGGAGATACTACAAACGGGAAACCTGTTGGCATGAATGGATTTAAATACAAAACCGATTATATGTTTTGGCCAATAACCTTTAATGTGGTTAATTCTGCAGGTTTTGGCGATTTTTATAAAGGAATTGCACCCGAAAAATATGTACCGGATGATTTTACCCGTGACTGGAATGACAGAAATGAGGCATGCCTTAAGGAATCAATTTATTATCTGGAACACGGAGCTGTTTCAGCAAGAGGATTGTATGTAGCTAAGAAACCATCAGCTATATTTTCTGAAAAACCCGAAAAGAATAATAATGCATATATAATTCAAAAATAAATTATCTACAGATATAGCACAAATTGAAAGTTAAACCGAAGGAGAGAATAATTCTGGGAATCGATCCGGGTACAAGTATCACAGGGTATGGAGTCATAAAAACTTCCGGTACAACGCCAGAGCTTATAACTATCGGTTCTATCGATCTCTCAAAGTATGATGATCATTATCTTAAATTGAAACATATATTCGAAAGAACCATCTTGATTATCGATGAATATCATCCTGATGAATTGGCAATAGAAGCGCCCTTCTACGGTAAAAATGTTCAGTCAATGCTAAAACTTGGCAGGGCTCAGGGAGCAGCTATAGCAGCGGCGCTTACGCGCTCATTACCAATATTTGAGTATGCCCCCAGAAAGATCAAATTGTCTATTACCGGTCAGGGTGCGGCATCAAAGGAACAGGTAGCTGCAATGCTGATGAATATCCTAAAGTTCAATCTGAAAGAAATAAAACTGGATGCAACTGATGGGCTGGCTGCTGCTCTTTGCCATTTCTACCAGACTAATAAACCAATGCAGGAAAAAGCTTACAACAGTTGGAAAGACTTCATGAATAAAAACCCCAAAAGAGTAAAAACGAAGGGGGAATAAGCCGCTTATACTACTGCAAATGCCAGCGCCACAACACTTACCTTAACTCCTTCAATCTTGAGAAGTTCATTTGTACATGACTCAATTGTTGACCCTGTAGTTATGACGTCATCAACAAGCAAAACATGCTTACCGATAATTGTTTGAGAATCTGTCACCTTGAATATACCCTCAACATTAGTCCACCTTTCATACCGTGACCGTTTTGTCTGTGTTGGTGAAGCCATTATTCTTGCCAGGGTTTTAACATCAACGGGCAAAAGGGTTGCAGCTGCAATACCCATTGATATAGTTTCACTCTGATTAAAGCCGCGGATACGTTCTTTCGTTGGGTGAAGGGGAACCGGAATTATCAGATCAATATCTTTGGTAAAACCTGATGCTTTAAGAGTTAATCCATATATTCTGCCCAGCTCATGCCCTATCTCCCTGATTCCCTTGTACTTCAGATTATGAATCAGATTTCCGATACGACTGCCTTTATTGTAATACGAAAAAGCTGCAGCTTTTTCGATCACGCATCTTCCCCAGAAGAGTTGTGCAACCGGGTTATCCTCTTTGTAATGATAATTTGTTCGTGGAATAACAACGAAACATTCTGTACATATCAGATTTTCATTCCTCAAAAGGTGGTTCCCACAGGCATAGCACAGCCTCGGAAACAAAAGACTAATGAAATCGTCCCAAAAATCATACAGAAAACTCATGCAGCAGGTTCAATCTTATTTAAAGAATGACTATACGGCTTAGTTTGGCCGCTATATCTTTGAATTCTTCAGTAGTGAACTTAAGCTTTGGATTCTTGAAGTTAATATCCTCCATTGTATCCATTGGTACAAGATGTATATGAGCATGAGGCACTTCAAGACCAAGAATTGCTACCCCTATACGATTGCAGGGAAACACACTTTTAATTGCCACAGCAATTTTTTTCGAAAAAATAATCATACCGGCTAAATACGCATCATCAAGATCAAAAATGTAGTCAATCTCCCTTTTGGGAATTACCAATGTGTGTCCTGCGCGTAAAGGGTTGATATCAAGTATTGCAAAATAGTCCTCAGACTCAGCGATCTTATAACACGGGATTTCCCCTTTAATGATTTTTGAAAAAACAGTTGCCATAAGCCGAAGGAAATGAATAGCTAAATAGAAATGGAAATTATTTCAAAAGGAATTGTCCCTGATGGTACTGTAATCTGTACTATATCACCGACTTTCTTCCCGATAAGACCCTGGGCAATAGGAGAACTGATGGCAATTTTACCAAGTTTAAAATTTGCTTCACTTTCTGGAACAATCAGGTATTCCATAACTGAATTATTTGACTTATTCCTGATCTTTACCCTATTTAGTAATCTAACAGAGGAGGTATCAATTTTTGATTCGTCAAGAATTCTTGAACGAGCCACTATATCGTCAAGCTTGGATATCCTTAACTCAAGCATACCCTGTGCTTCTTTAGCCGCCGCATACTCGGCGTTTTCAGAAAGGTCTCCTTTATCCCGTGCTTCAGCTATTTGCCTGGAGATTGAAGGCCTCTCAACATTTCTTAATTGATCGAGTTCCTCTTTCAACTTCTGTAGACCTTCTACTGTCACATATATAACCTCTGACATTTTCTCTATTATATTAAAAAAATAAGAAGAATTCCGGGGTTGCCGGAACTCTTCAAGAACAAATATATAAAAACTTTTAATTATTTACAAATAATAATCTTGTGAATAGGTGTTTTACAAGTATTTATCCTCAGGATCACTGCATTAATTATATTTTTTCCCTGCTCTTTTTGAACCATCTTTCACTTTTTTCTTATTATCCTTATCGCGTATAATAACTTCTTTCTTGTTTTTTTTCATACGTGCCTGTACTTCAGGCGTTTGGATGTCAACAGTTCTTTTTTGTGATCGTTTTACAGATTTCTCAGAATCTTTTTTAAGCTTACGATCATTAGCTTCCTGCTTCTTTTTAGCTTTGAGTACCTTCCTGGGTTCTTTTACTTTTGGACCTTTCTTATTTATATGAGATTTACCGAATAATTGTTTCTCCGGATTTTTATGAAATATCTGGGCCGTACACGATCCTGTTGCAAGTGATAAAACAAATAGGAAAAGAATTAACTTTCTCATGGATAAATTATTCATTTTCAGAACTTACAATAAACTTTTCTCAATTCCGTTAAATTCCGTATGGTAATTGTAATTTTGTAATATTAATTATTTCCTGATGGTTTTCGATTCAAAAATAAGATTTTTTTTAATTACATTGGTGTTTGCCATCACCCTTAACTCATGTAATAAAAAGAATGATGTTATCCCCTATACTTATGTGAATTTCACTCTTAATCTGAATGATCCTGAGTTTATTAACCTGAGTGGATTTGGAAGCTCAGTCACGGTTGATTCCCATACGAATAATTGGGGAATAGGCGCTGCCGGATATAATGGTAATGGTATAATCATTTGTTTTGGAGTCGAGGAGTTTTACGCTTACGACCGTACTTGTCCTCATGATTATGTTGTTAATAATCTGAGCATTAAGGTAAATATTGACCCAACAAATTCAACAATTGCAATCTGCCCAAAATGTGGAACAAAATACGGACTTACAGTTGGAGGTACTCCTGCTTCGGGTATTGGCAGATATCCTCTGAAAAACTACAGAACCAGTTTCCAGGGCAACGATGTGATTGTGTCGAACTGAAATAAGCTTAATATCTGTAATGATCCGGTTTATAAGGTCCGGTCTCAGCTACTCCGATATAATCAGATTGTTCCTTTGTAAGTTTTGTGAGTTTAACTCCGAGTTGGTCGAGATGTAACCGGGCAACCTCCTCATCGAGATATTTTGGGAGCCTGTAAACACCTATCTCATATTTGTTTTTCCAGAGATCAATCTGTGCCAGAGTCTGATTACTGAAAGAGTTACTCATTACAAATGAAGGATGTCCGGTAGCACAGCCAAGATTCACGAGTCTTCCTTCAGCAAGAATAAAAATTGCATGTCCGTCGGCGAAAAGATATTTATCTACCTGTGGCTTAATATTAATTTTTACAATTCCCTTAAGTTCATTCAGGTTGTCAATCTGTATCTCATTATCGAAATGACCAATGTTGCAAACGATAGCCTGATCTTTCATTTTCAGCATGTGATCAAGGGTTATAATATCCTTATTCCCTGTAGCCGTTACAAAGATATTCCCCTCATTGAGTGTGTCTTCAACTGTTTTAACTTCAAATCCTTCCATTGATGCCTGCAATGCACATATAGGATCTATTTCTGTAACGATAACCCTGGATCCGTAGGATTTCATCGATTTTGCACATCCTTTTCCCACATCACCGTATCCGCAAACAACAACTACTTTACCTGCGAGCATAACATCGGTTGCTCTTTTTATTCCATCTGCCAGTGACTCACGACATCCGTACAGATTGTCGAATTTTGATTTTGTAACAGAATCATTAACATTAATTGCCGGTACCAGCAATTCACCATTTTCCATCATCTGATATAATCTGTGCACTCCGGTGGTGGTCTCTTCCGATATTCCCTTAAGTTCACTAACTGTACGATGCCATTTCCCGGGTTCTTTTGCCAGAATATCTTTAAGTGTGGAAAAAATAATTGCTTCTTCCCTGTTGGAAGGTTTCTTATTAAGTATCTCCGGTGTCTTTTCAGCTTTAAATCCAAGATGAACCATCAATGAAGCATCGCCACCGTCATCTACCAAAAGGTTAGGTCCTTTCCCACCCGGAAATGAAAGTGCCTGTGCTGTACACCACCAATACTCTTCAAGGGATTCTCCCTTCCATGCGAAGACCGGTATTCCTCTGGCAGCTATAGCAGCAGCGGCATGATCCTGGGTTGAGAAAATATTACAACTGGCCCACCTTACATCAGCGCCAAGTTCAGCCAGAGTCTTAATAAGCACAGCAGTCTGAATAGTCATATGAAGCGAACCTGTGATTCGTGCACCCTTTAAAGGTTGTTCAGAATAATATTTCTTCCTTATTGCCAGTAAACCCGGCATCTCTTTTTCTGCAATTTCTATCTCTTTTCTGCCAAATTCTGCGAGCGAAATATCTTTTACCTTGTATTGATTCTTATCAACTGTTACATTCATAATTCAGATTATTTTTGAGAGGTCAAAGTTAATAAAATAAATTGTAATTTTTTCAGGTCAAAAATCTCAGTGTATCTTGTTTATCAAGTCTCATCTGTTCTGTCAACTTTTTTAAATCGTCAAATTTTTTCTCATCTCTCAGTCTTTTCCTGAATATAACTGAGATTTTTCTTCCATAAATATCCTTCTCAAAGTTGAGTATATGAACTTCAATACTCCTGAATCTGATATCTTCATTTACGGTTGGATTGGAACCGATGCTCAACATTCCCGGAAAGATTTGATTTCCGAGTTTAACTTCTACAACATAAACTCCATTACAGGGGATTAATTTATATTGAGAATCAGGCTTAATATTTGCAGTTGGAAATCCAATAGAGTGACCGATTCTTCGTCCTTCAATAACAGTACCGCTTACAGAATAAGAATATCCAAGCCATCTGTTCGCTTCATCAAGTTTCCCTTTTAATAAAGCTTCACGAATTGAAGAGGAGCTGATAGCTCCCTCTTCTGTATGAAAGCCCTGAACCTGTTCAACCACTAATGCATGTTCCTCTGAACATTGCTTTATGGTATTAAAATCGCCTTCTCCACGTTTCCCGAAGTGATGATTATATCCGATAATAAGATGCTTTGTTCCAATCTTTTCAACGAGGATATCTTTAATAAAATCACATGCCGGAATCTTACTAAACTCATTATTGAACTGTATTACAATTAGATGGTCAATATTTGCATTTTCAAGAAGCGCTTTCTTCTCCTCCATTGTTGTAAGGAAGGAAAGATTTGTATTGTTTTTTTCCAGTACCAATCTTGGATGCGGTGAAAACGTAATAACAACAGATTCACCTTTTATCGCTCTTGCGCGTGATACCAAAAAATCAAGCAGTGCCATGTGGCCCCTGTGAACACCGTCAAAGATTCCAAGAGTTACTACCGGAGAAAACAGATTAAGATTTTCATATCCATCATGAATTACCATACCATAAAATTATGTCTGCAAAATTAATAAAGCCCATGGATATGAACCTAATAAATGATTTAGTTTTCGTACTTTTGTAGAAAGATATTCAATTTTGCCAATCATCATGAATACAACGAGTTTCTATCTGTCCGATCCCTGGTTGAATCCCTTTACAGCTGTCATCGACAGACGTATAGCGAAATGCCTTCTAAAGGAAAAGCAGCTGGTCGGCAATGGGACACTTTGTGATTTCTCTATGGGGCATTATTATTACGGGCTGCACCGTAACAACGATTCCTGGGTTTTCAGGGAATGGGCTCCAAATGCAAATAACATTTTTGTTATCGGAGTTTTTACAGAATGGAAAGAGAAGAAGGAATTCATGATGAAGAGGATCAACTCAATGGGAGACTGGGAGATATTCCTGCCACCAGAGACACTTAAACATCGTGACCTTTACAAGCTTTCTATTCACTGGGAAGGAGGAAAAGGAGACCGGATCCCTGCGTACGCTAACCATTTGGTTCAGGACGAGAAGACCAAAATATTCAACGCCCAGGTATGGCAACCAAAGAATAACTATTCCTGGAGATGTGATTCCTTTACTCCAGCCTATCATGCTCCCGTGATCTATGAGGCCCATATTGGAATGGCAACATCACAAGAGAAAATTGGAACTTACCGTGAATTTACTGAAAACATTATCCCTATAATAAAGGAATCCGGATACAATACAATACAACTGATGGCTATTCAGGAACATCCCTTTTATGGATCTTTCGGATATCATGTTTCAAGTTTTTTTGCTGCCTCATCAAGATTCGGAACACCTGAAGATCTTAAGGAACTGGTTGATAAAGCCCATTTGGAAGGCCTGAGGGTAATTATGGACCTTGTCCACTCACATTCAGTTAAGAATGTTAATGAAGGATTGGGTCTGTTGGATGGATCCCTGGGTCAGTATTTTCATTCAAATGAAAGAAGAAATCACATAGCCTGGGATTCTTTGTGTTTCGACTATGGTAAGGACAATGTAATTCATTTTCTGCTCTCCAACTGTCGTTACTGGCTCGAAGAGTATAAATTTGATGGATTCAGGTTCGATGGAATTACAAGCATGATCTATTATGATCACGGACTCGAAAAGAATTTTACATCTTATAATGAATACTTCGATGGCAATCAGGATGAAGACGCACTTGTTTATCTATTTCTTGCCAATAAGCTGATACATAAATACAAACCAGAGGCACTCACCATAGCCGAAGAGATGAGCGGCATGCCGGGATTAGCTTCTGATAACGAAAAGAAAGGATATGGTTTCGATTTCAGACTATCTATGGGAGTTCCTGATTTCTGGATTAAACTGGTAAAAGAAACATTTGATGAAAACTGGGATATGGGAAAGTTGCTCTATGAACTGACTCAACATCGACCTGAAGAGAAGATAATATCATACTGTGAATCGCATGACCAGGCTCTTGTCGGAGATAAAACTCTTATTTTCAGAATGATAGATGCAGAAATGTACTCAGGAATGAACAAATCCTATCACAGTATTGTAGTGGACCGCGGAATTGCGTTACACAAGATGATAAGACTTATCACCTTCAGCACTTCCGGAGGAGGTTACCTGAACTTTATGGGAAATGAATTTGGTCATCCCGAATGGATAGACTTTCCACGTGAAGGAAATAACTGGAGTTTTAAATATGCACGACGTCAATGGAAGCTTGCAGAAAACAAAGATCTTAAATACTACAACCTGCGTATGTTCGACCGAAAGATGGTAAAACTACAGACTGACTTCAAATTCCTGGATGATCTGTCTGTTAACAGGATATATGAAAATAATGCCGATAAAGTTGTTGCTTATATGAGAGGGGAATTACTGTTTGTTTTCAACTTTCATCCAACTACTTCGTTTACTGATTACGGAATACCGGTTACCGGAAAGTTCAGGATTATACTTGATACGGATGACCCGGCGTTTGGAGGCTTCAACAGAATAGACAGGAAAACAATCTACATCTCAATAAGAAAAGCAGAAAGGAACATTATTAATGCTCCTTTATACCTTTACCTCTACCTGCCTTCAAGAACAGCCCTTGTATTTAAAAAAGAACCTATGCGTCGGGCGACTGATATTTAATCAATCCACCGTAACAGGTAGAAGTCCTGCTTATGTGGAAGATCTTTGTGTTTCGGGTAGATGCGTATCCCATAGAAATAAGACCCGGCTTTTTCAGGTACAAGGCTAGCCCTGTATAGACAAATACCACTCTTGCATCTGATTAATTTAAACTCTTCACTGGCAACGAATTCATGTTCACCACTTTTGCTCATATGGGTGATAATAAATTCCACACCAACGTTTTCTTTCGGAATTTTCTTTACATCAAGTTCAATTTCTGCTCTGTAATCATGACCTGAACGATATACATTTTCTGCTGCCCTTTCAAAGCTATAACTTAAGACTTCAATATTATCCCATTCGTCTTTCATGGTTTTCTTCCAGGCTGCCAGTTCTTTTGCCTTCTCAAAGTTGTTATCTATGAGATATTTGTTTCGGTTAAAAAGTTTAAAATAATATTTTTCATAGTAGTCGTCAATCATCCTTTTCATGGTAAATTCAGGAGCAATTTTTACCATAGTGTTTTTAATGAGGCTTACCCACTCAGAAGGAATACCCTGATCATTAAACGAGTAGTACGCCGGAACTATCTCAAATTCAAGCATATTATAAATAGTTTCAGCATCAATTTCATCCTGAAGGTCCTGATTTTCGTAGGTTCTTTT
This sequence comes from Bacteroidales bacterium, assembly GCA_017882345.1. GTDB lineage: Bacteria > Bacteroidota > Bacteroidia > Bacteroidales > VadinHA17 > LD21. The sequence goes on along the minus strand of JADGPT010000017.1, from coordinate 15,897 downwards.
CTTTGGTAATGCCCAACCTGCAAATGCCCGGTATCCTTCAACCCACCATCCATCAAGAACACTGAAGTGGATAGTCCCGTTCATAACTGCTTTTTCGCCGCTTGTCCCTGAGGCTTCAAGACGTCTTGTAGGCGTATTAAGCCAGATGTCGACACCTCTTGTAAGGTACTTTGCCATCTCAATATCATAATTCTCAAGGAATATTACTTTCCCGGCAAACTCCGGCATCTGTGAAATTTCAAAAACTTTTTTTATCAGATCCTTGCCGCCACCGTCATTGGGATGTGCTTTCCCGGCATAAATAAACTGTACCGGTTTCCCTGGATTATTAACTATACGTGCAAGTCTGTCAAGATCGCGGAAAAGCAGTGATGCCCTCTTATAGGTAGCAAAACGCCTTGCAAAACCTATAGTAAGTGCCTTTTCATCCAGATGACCACTGATACTTAACAGAGTATGAGGACTGACATGCTTTTCGATCATATCTGTCTGAAGTCTTTTCCTTATAATTGAAAACAGTTTCTTTTTAAGATTTGTTTTTACCTCATAAATCTTTTTGTCTTCCAGATTATACAGTTTTTCCCAAAGGCTTCTGTCAGTCTGGTCAAAATTAATATTACCGGTCAGCTCCCTGTACACCTCTCTCCATTCAGGTGCGGTCCAAGTAGGATGATGAACTCCGTTAGTCACATATCCTATAAAGAGTTCCTCTTTAAGATAACCCGGCCAAAGCTTATTAAACATGCCCTGGCTAACCTCGCCATGCAGCTTGCTTACACCATTTACCTCCTGCGACATCCGTGCAGCGAGATAACTCATGTTAAATCTTTTATCAGAGTCCCCTTCACATTGGCCCAGAGCCATAAGTTCACCCCAACTTATCGTTAACCGGCTATGATAATGAGAAATATATTTACGAAGCAGGTCTTCTTCAAATGCATCATGCCCGGCAGGGACAGGTGTATGAGTTGTAAAAAGAGTCGAAGATCTTACAGCTTCAAGTGCCTGATTGAAAGTAAGATGCTGATCATTTATCAGACCTCTAAGCCTTTCAAGGCTGATAAAGGCAGAATGCCCTTCGTTGCTATGATAGATATCAGGTTTCAAACCCATTGCCACAAGAGCTCTTATACCGCCTATGCCAAGGATGAGTTCTTGTCTTAATCTGTTTTCATTATCTCCGCCATAGAGATAATGAGTAACAGTTCTGTCCTCAGGTAAATTATCATCGAAATCAGTATCAAGAAGGACAAGACGTACCTTCCCCACCATTGCTTCCCACACACGAATTTTTACAGTTCTCCCGGGCCATACCAGGCTTACATACAAATGGTTTCCTTTTGAATCTTTAACAGGGTTTACAGGAAGTCGTGAAAACTCTTCAGCTTCGTATACTGGCATCTGCTCTCCCCTGGGGCCAAGCTTTTGTTTGAAATAGCCATATCTGTAAAGCAACCCCACACCAGTAATATTTAAGTTCGAATCACTGGCTTCCTTAAGATAGTCTCCGGCAAGTATCCCCAGACCGCCTGAATAAATTTTCAGGCAGGGGTGTATACCAAACTCCATACTGAAGTAGGCTATTGAAGGTAAGGCAGTATTATCGGGACGGTCTGTATGGGCTTTAAATATTTCATTAACGTGTTTCAGCTCAGCCACAAAATCATCATCATCTTCCAGGATGAGTAGTCTTTTATAATCAATCTTTTCAAGAAGTAATTTAGGATTATGTTTGACCTCATCCCACAGTGACGGATCCATTCTTTTAAATAATATTTCTGATTCCGTGTTCCATGACCACCAGAGGTTATTGGCCAGATTTTTAAGTGCAGCAAGTTTCTCAGGGACATCGCTCTGGACATAAATATCTTTCCAAACAGGCACCTGATGTGGTTTGCGAATATGTATTCCCGGAGATTCAATGAACCTTACAAATTCCCTGGGTTCTTCTCTTCTCTCGTTACTCTGTGCAAGAGCATGTTCATAAGCATTGAAATAATAATTAACCAGGTTGTCCCAAAGGGCAATTCTAGAAATAGCATGAGCTTTCTCTCTTGCTGCCTTGAGTTCCATTTCATTCAAACCGATAAACTTTGCCATGAAGGCCCAAATCTCAGCAATAACTTCAATCTCGTTATCATCTGTCCTTTCAATTACCGATATCCCATTACCGGGATTTTCAAAATAGGTTCTGACCCACAGACCAAATCCTGAAAGTGATGTAGTTACAGTTGGGATTGAAAACACAAGACTTTCAAGCGGGGTATAGCCCCATGGCTCATAGTATGAAGGAAAAACAGAAAGATCAAATCCAATCAGCAAATCGAAGTAGGGCATATTAAAGATGCCATCGGAACCATTAAGATAACAGGGAACAAAAATGATCTTTACTTTGGATTTCTGATCATTATTAAGTTCGTTTGCCGCTACTCTCTGCAAAACCGGATCTGTCGCCGGATAATGCAAACTATGTGTCAGGTATCTGTCACCACCGTTTCCCGGGCCGTTATTATAAAGGATGTCCATTATATCCTGACGAGGTCCTTTATGATAGGCAGGTATGAGAAAAAAAGCTATACATTCTTTTTCAATATTACCTTTCTTCTGCATTTCACCGAGAGAGTCTATCAAAATATCAACTCCCTTATTCCGGAATTCATATCTCCCGCTGTTTACAACCAAAACACAATCTACTGAAACAGGATAACCAAGAACTGCCTTGGCTACACTAAGAAGTTTTTCTCTGGCCACTTGCCTTCTTCCTTCAAAGATATCATCAGCCGGAACGAAAGAATCTTCGAATCCGTTTGGTGTTACAAAATCAACCTCCTTTCCAAGAAAATGCTGGCATTCTCTTGACGTTATTTTGCTTACAGTTGTAAAAACATCGGCTTCAGCCGCCGAAATTTTTTCGAGTGATTGTTTTGCCACAACATTGAATTCCCTGGCGATTTGCGAGGGGTTATATTCTTCCATCTTACCATACAGAGGACGATTATTTCCGGCAATGGATCTGCCCAATACGGTAGCATGGGTTGTGAATGAAGTTGCAACCCACGGAGCATATTTTTTCAGATATAGTATTCCTGTGCCGGTCATCCATTCATGGAACTGAGCAATAGTATTATGATGTTCGTGGTAATAGGTAGAAAAACTTTCAATCATTTTCCCGGCAGCATATCCGAAGAGGGCAGGTTCTACATAATCCCACTGTCCTGTAATACTGTCAAGTTTGAATGTTTCCCAGAAAACGGCAAATATCTCGTTCTGCTGTCCGAAATATGGAGTGAAGTCAATAAGTATTACTATTGGCTTACCTGAAATATTCCATCTTCCCGTCTTTACTCTTAATCCTTCGGATGCGGCTCTTGCTTTCCATTCCACAAACAACGATTCATCAGGAATAAACTCAGGATTAGTAACATCTTCCCGCCATACATCGGGTCCGATAAGTATATACTTGTCTCCAAGTTCATTTACAATCTTAAGCGCTTTTGTTGAGATTACTGTATGTATTCCCCCAACTTTATTGCATACTTCCCAACTGGTCTCAAAAATAAATTCCACCTTCATCTTCAAAAATTATTTGTTTTAGCGTGTTGCTTTTACTTTTTATTTACTTTGATTTTATTAGCGGACTTACCGGTAGCACTCTTTTTTATTGTCTTTGAGATCGGTTTTGAAAGTTTATCCTTTGCAGACGCTATTACTGAAGATTTTGAGATTTTCTTTATAGACGGTATTACCTTAGGATTAATTTTCAATATTTTCTTATTTAATTTTTCAATTTCAATTACCTGCTTTTCTATGAGCAAATCTTTTTCTATTACCTGCGCTACAAGTTTAAATATATGCTCTTGTTCAGCTGTATCAGGAAATAATTTTTGTAGTCTGATTTCAAAGTCACTGAGCACGTTCATATAATTCATGAATGCATCATAAGGTGTTTCATAAGGGTTGAAATAGGCATGAACTGCGCCATCGGAGAAAAACTTTGTTGCCATATAATAAAAATGATCACTCGACTGCAGATATTCCCAGTCTTTTTTAATCAGGTCGTCTTCACACTTGTTTACTTTACCTGCCAGACTGTATAACTTATCAAGGGCAGCAACCTGCATCTCATTTCCCAGCCATGCAGTAATGTCGCGCTCTTCATCAGCCCATGAGATAGGTGAAGGAATGCTGATTGCAGATACTGGTTGTAATGTATCGGCTATCTCAGTAGGGGTCATAAACCGGAAGGGTGTTTTCTTGAGAACGGCACCGGGCATATAACTCAGAAAATCAAATATCCCGGTCTCTTTCCAGTTGTGTTCCCCGAATGTTTCGTAATCGAGAAAAATATTTATCAGTTCACTTTTAGGAGCAAGTTTGTTTATCCATGAAGCATACTTATCGGCTGTTAATGGCCAGGAGTTCCAGTCTCTGTTTGAAAACCTGAATGCAATATCATCGCTCAGGACAAAGTTTCTCAGCAAGACTTTCAAACGGGGATTAATTGAGTTACAATATAAAAAATTGGGACTTTTCCACCCCAGGACATGTTTTGCTCCTTCAGTCAGTATCGATTTGAACCCCATATCAGCAACCCACGTTCCGATTGTGTCAGAATAAATTAATTCTGTATTCCGGAATGAAGTTGCTTCAACTCCCAGAAACTCCTTTAACATTTCCTTATGGTTAATAACCTGCCGTTCAAATTCACTTCTGCTTCTGAGGGAAACAAGTGAATGAGAGTTGGTCTCAGCAAGAAATTCCACCATTCCTGTTTCAGCGAGCTTCCTGAACGAATCAAGAACTTCAGGCGCATAAAGTCTGAACTGACTGATTGCCAGTCCTGAGAGGGAAAAGGTAACCTTAAATTTCCCTTTATGCTTCTCAATCAGATCCAAAATAACCTTATTAGCAGGCAGATAGCATTTCTCTGCTACTTTTCTCATTATGGATTCATTCGAGAAATCATCATAATAATAATGATCGTGTCCCAGATCAAAAAACCTGTATCTCTTGAGTCTGAATGGTTGATGGACCTGAAAATAGAAACAAATCGCTTTTTTGACTGATGAACTCATATCGTATTAGATTTTATTGTCAATCACTCTGTAATATATATCACGCACATGCCTGGCGGAGTTATCCCATTTAAGAAGGATAACTTCTTCCTTACCATTTTTAATAAACATGTTTGACAGGGCGGGGTAGTTAAGGATACCATAAATCGCGTCAGCCATTGCATCTATATCCCAAAAATCAGTTTTCACTGCATGGGTTAGTATCTCAGCCACTCCCGACTGTTTACTAATAATTACTGGTACGTTTGACTGCATAGCTTCCAGAGAGGAGATGCCAAATGGTTCTGATACCGACGGCATAATATAAACATCGCTCATATCAAGCATGGTAAAAACGTCAGACCCTTTAAGAAATCCGGTAAAATGGAACCGGTCAGTTATTTTAAGCGCGGCAGCTCTTCGCATCATCCTTTCCATCATATCACCCGACCCTGCCATTACAAATCTTACGTTGTCCATCACCTGTAAAACCTTGTAAGCTGCTTCGATAAAATATTCAGGACCTTTTTGCAAGGTAATCCGGCCAAGAAATGTGACAACCTTTTCATTAAAACCTTTTTTAACAATACAGTTTTCGGCAATCTTCACGGGTTCAACTGCATTATATACTGTTTCAACTTTATCAGGATTTATATTGTATTTGTTTATAACAATGTCTCTGGTCAGATTGCTGACAGTAATTATTTTAGATGCGGCATCCATCCCACTTTTCTCAATGCGGTAAACATCGGGGTTGACACTACCTCCACTACGGTCAAAGTCGGTTGCATGTACATGGATGACAAGTGGTTTCCCCGAAACTTCCATTGCAGCAATCCCGGCGGGATAAGCGAGCCAGTCATGAGCATGGATTATATCAAACTCATTTTCATCAGCTATCACCGAGGCTACAACCGAATATTTGTATATTTCATCCATCAGGTTGGTATCGTATCTTCCTGAAAAATCTACTTTACCTTTGTTATTTATCTTTACATAAAAATTGTAACTCGAGACTTCCGATGTGACCAATTTCCAAAAATCGTCGGGGTCGGTATAAGGTACAATTTTTGACGATACCTCAATCCTTTCAATAGGGCGTTTGGATCCTTTATAAAAAACCTGTTTGAATGCTACATGTACCTGATTAGCGCCAATCAGCCGAACCTTAGTCTGATCCTCATCGCCAAATGCTTTGGGAACAACAAAGATCACTTCCAGATCATCGATATTTGCCATGCCTTTTGTGAGACCATAGCTTGCAGTGCCTAATCCTCCTGAAATATGAGGTGGGAATTCCCATCCGAACATTAACACACGCATAACCTACCTCTGTTATTGATTTGCAAATTTTGTTTCAAGTAAGTTGATTATCCTGAGAACCTCACCAACGCTCCATGCTTGTGAAATTGCGCCCTGGGGTGAATGAGGAGGATCACCATCGTAAATCTCGGATATAGTACTTATCCCATGTTCACTCATTACAGCTTCAAGACCATAAATCAATTTTTTTACTTTCTGTACACCTTGCTGACCATAAACTTTCAACCATCCTTCACAGAAGGGGCCGTAGAGCCAGGGCCAGACTGTTCCCTGATGATATGCATTATCCCTTTCTTCCTGATTCCCATTACATACACCATGGTACAATGTATTACTCGGTGAGAGGGTTCTTAATCCTCTGGCCGTGACAAGGTCTCTGTCTGCAACATCCAGTACCGTTTTCATCTGGTACTTATCAAGCATTGAATATGGCAGCGAAACAGCGATCACCATGTTAGGTCTGATAAAAAGATTTTTACCTTCAGCATCGTTAACATAATCAGCCAGGTAGCCAAGTTTATCATCCCAGAATATCTCAAGGAATGATTTCTTGATCAGGTCTGGCAACATTTTATATTCCTTTGTAAACTTTTTATCATTTTCTTTTGCTGCCATCTCCAGTGAAAAGCTTATGGCATTATACCAGAGAGCATTTATCTCCACGGCATAACCCCTTCGTGGCGTTACAGGAATACCATAAACTACAGCATCCATCCAGGTAAGAGCTTTCCCGGGAGCATCGGCATAAATCAGACCATTGCCTCTCATGTGAATATTAAAATCGGTACCATTTTTAAAGGCATTCAGTACTGATTTAGCTGCTGTACCATATCTTTCCCATCCATCGGCGCCGCCATGTTCAATATATTGTTGTACAGCCCAGAAAAACCAAAGAGGCGCATCAACTGAATTAAATGCCGGGTTACTTGCATTATCCATATTTGGAAATAATCCATCCTTCATATTATTAACCTGCGTATCCAGAACCTCCCTGTAAAGTACCAGTCCGTGTCGTGCTAAAGCCAGCCCCGGAAGTGAAATAAACGTATCCCTTCCCCATGCTCCAAACCACGGATAACCGGCTATAATAAGAGTTTTTCCTCCTCGTTTTTCTACAAATTGCTGGGCAGCATTTCTTAAACAATTAATAAAACTATCTCTTGGAATTTTATCTGTAACAGGCTTTGTAAATTTCTGATTAAGTCCTGAGGTCTTTTCTTCTTTTGTTGAAGCAGAAAAAATAATAATATCTCCCTTTTGGGCTTTAAGCTCAAAAAAACCCGGAGTAAACAGGTCTTCTGAATAATCATACCCTCGTTTTTGTTCTTCCAGATATTCGACTCCGAGATACCAATAGGGGACAGGAATAAATTCAACATTTGTGGAAAACTGCATTTTTAACGCAGGAAATCCGTCATACATCTTTGATTCGATGCCGTTTTCTATGTAATCAACCTTTGTATTTGCAGACAGGTTGGAATGAGTCAACTGATGAATATTCCGGAAAGCAAGAAATGGGCGGAACTGCAATTTCATAGGTTCCGATGCTTCAAGGACCGTATACTTAATAAGCAGTTGCTCCTCATAATGAACCAACATTCTTTCTTGTTTAAGAATTACACCACCAACCCTGTAAGTCCTTGAAGGAATGTTATCAACATCATAGTCCTCAATATATTTATGACCCCTTGGACTAAAATGATCTCCTTTATATTTTCTAATACCAATATTAAAACTTTTATCTTTATTAACCACTGTTACATCGATTGAAGATAAAAGTACAAATCTTTCACCTCCAAACTCATCTATAGGACAAATTAGCAATCCATGATATTTGCGTGTATTACATCCAACAAGGGTAGATGATGAATAAGACCCTGCTCTGTTTGTTCTGATCATCTCCCTTCCAAGTGAATATTCAAGGTTTACCACCTGACTCTTATCGAACTTAATGTAACTCATATAATTAAAATTTGTAAAAACATAAAAAAAGCTGTGTAAGATAATAATAAAAAATGTACGAGACAAAGGTACATTATATAGAGAGAAAATTAATATAATTTCTTAAAAGTATTGCCTGATTAAAAAAAGAATAACTTTGCATCTCGATATTTGAAAATAATTATCAATTAACATTTTACTTAATGATTAAGAAGCTTTTTCTCTACCTGTTTATTGTATTGGTATCTACCGGTTGTAAAAATAATAGTGTAAGAATTTCAGGTACAATTGTGGATCCTGTAAGTGGCGCCTACATAATTCTTGACGAACTGAAATCGAATGAACTGAAACCTATTGATTCAATCATGGTTTCTACTGATGGTAAATTTAATTTCAAGAGAGAAATCAAACAGCCATCTTTTTATCTCCTGAAAAGTAATAATAATAACTTTCTGACCCTACTTGTTAAGCCCGGTGAGAAGATCAGTATGAAAGTGAATAGCGATTCATTGAATTATCCGATATCCCTGGAGGGATCAAAGGGCACCGAATTAATGGTTGAATATAATAAAACACTCCGTATTACTGTAAAAAAACTGACAGGATTAAACAAAATCTATATGCAGAATGCAGATAAGCCTGAGTTACCCAAAGTGATTGAATCTCTCGACAGCCTTGCGCAGATTTACCTTAGCGAGATTAATGCGTATACAAAAAAATACATTGATGATAACCTCACATCACTTGTCAGCCTCGTTGCACTCTATCAGCAAGTAGCACCAAGCGCGTATGTCCTGAATCCCACTAAAGATTTGAAATATTTTGTAAAGGTCGATTCATCAATGTTTAAGCTTTACCCCGATTATGAGCCAGTCATAACACTTCATGAACAGGTGAAGGAACTTTCTGCAAAAATGAATGGTGGAACTGCTGCAGCTCCTGAATCAGGATCCGGAACTGTGGCTCCTGAGATATCCCTTCCTACTCCTGCAGGAGATACAATTAAACTCTCTTCAACCAGGGGATCGGTAGTTCTGTTGGATTTCTGGGCATCATGGTGTGCACCATGCAGAAAAGAAAATCCAAACCTGGTAACCGTTTATAATATTTATCATAAAAAAGGATTTCAGATTTACCAGGTATCGCTTGACAAAACCAAAGAGGCCTGGGTGAAAGGTATTCAGGATGATCATCTTGAGAAATGGATACATGTAAGTGATGTTAAATACTGGAACTCAATAGTTGTTCCGCTCTATAAAGTCGAATCAATACCTCGTAATTTTCTTCTTGATAAAGAAGGCCATATTATTGCATCAAACCTCAGAGGTGAACAATTGCAGATCAAACTGGCTGAAATTCTTAAATAATTTGCTGTTTATTAAAACTGGAAATCCGAATTTTAATGAAACGAACACTATTTCTACTTACTCTGGTTATTATCATTTCCGGATGCAAAGACAAGGGTAAATTCGCCGTTAACGGGGTTATTAAAGATTCCAAAGAAAAATATATTTATCTCAACAGGCTTGATGTCGATACTCCCGTCCTCATCGACTCTGCAAAAATCAGCAGAAAAGGTTCATTCCGGATTCGGGTCAAAGCGACCGGACCTGAATTTTACCAGCTGGGTTTTTCATCAACAAATTTTATTACACTCTTAACCGAACCCGGAGAACAGATAAATCTATTGTTTAATGGTAAAACCCTGTATGAAAATTATATTGTCAAAGGATCAGCAGGATCCCTGAAGCTACAGATTCTTGATCTCACTCTTGCTGAAACCAAAAGAAAACTTGATTCGCTGAGTGCAATTTATTCTAAGGCTTCCACGGAAACAGGATTTGATGTTAAGGGCCCTTCACTTGAAACAGAATTTAATGAATTAATTAAAGCTCAGCGTAAAAAGAATATTGAATTCATAATTAATAACATAAACTCTCTGGCTTCAATAAAAGCGCTTTATCAGAGAATTAATCCTGAAACTTATGTTCTTTTTGATCAGCACGATCTTCAATACCTTAAAATCGTAACCGATTCTCTTACCCGTCATTATCCTAATTCAAAGCAGGTGCAGGCTCTGGCAAGAGACTTTGAAAAGGAAATGAATCAGATGTATGTAGCCAAGATTGGGCAGATAGCCAAAAACTTACCGCAGACAAAGCTTGATCCTGATTTAAAAAACATTGATGGTAAAAGAATTGCCCTCTCATCGCTTAAAGGCAAATACGTACTTCTCACCTTCTGGTCGGTTCAGTCGAAAGATTGCATTGAAGAAAACCTTCAACTGAAAGAGTTTTACAAGCTTTACAATAAAAAAGGTTTTGAGATATATCAGATTAATCTGGATGAGAATGAATCGAACTGGAAAGCAGCAGTCAAATTTGATGAGCTGCCATGGATCAGCACCAGGGAAGATGATCCTAAAGACCTGAAAAATGCAGTGCTTTTCAATGTGAAAAGCCTGCCTGCCAATTATCTGTTTGACAAAGAGAGTAAAATTATTGCTTCAAACATTCATGGCAGAGAGCTTCAACTGAAATTCGATCAGTTATTTAACAAATAATCCTGCACTTTGACTGAAATAGGAAAAATATATTTTGCTTCTGATTTTCATCTCGGATTGCCTGCAGGATCACCTCCTGTTGAAAGGGAAAAGAGGGTAGTCAAATGGTTAAATGCAGTTGCTAATGATGCAAAAGAGATATATCTTCTTGGAGATATCTTCGATTTCTGGTGGGAATATAAGTTGGTAGTCCCTCGTGGCTATACCAGGTTTTTGGGAACTGCCGCCGAAATAACAGATTCAGGAATCCCAATTCATTTTTTTACCGGAAACCACGATATGTGGGTAAGTGATTATCTTTCAGGCGAATGCGGAATGATTATTCATACTACTCCTTTTACCGCTCTGTTTAACGGTAAAAAATTTCACCTTGCCCATGGAGAAGGCTTAGGAACGAAGAATATCGGTTATAAACTACTTCTTTCTATCTTCAGGAACAAATCATTGCAGGCAATGTATTCAGCCCTGCATCCTTCAATTGGTATTGGTATCGGGCACCGATGGTCTCTGAGCTCACGGCTGGGAAAGGGTATAACAAAAGAGTTTCTTGGTGAGGAAAATGAAGATCTGATAAGGTATGCCAGGTCAATTCTTGAGAAAGACAAAATTGATTATTTCATCTTTGGTCACCGCCATCTGGCAATGTCTTACAAACTACAACCGGAAGCGGAAATTTTGTTTCTGGGAGATTGGATCAAGAATGGCAGCTACGCTGCATGGGATGGAAAAACACTTAACTTTAATACTGTAACTTAATCATTCCTGTCTTCTACTTTTACTGTCAAAGTGTAATAAGAATAGCGGTCATTTATCTGTTCAAACTTATATAGCAATTTACTTCCTGATTTCCTGGCCATATCAATCAGTCCCATATTTCCTGTGCTTTCTGATTTTATTGTCTGACCCGAAAGAGAACTTCTGAAAAGCTCTTTAAGACCCACTTTATCATTCTTATTAATGATATCAAGCTTACTTTTAAGATCCTCAACATCTTTATTTTGGATCAGATTGCCAGTTGTGAGAGAATAGACTTCATCCTCCGTTCGGAGCATTGCTACCGGCATACCGAACTGTTCCTCCGGTTCTTTTCCGGGACTGTACCAGGCAACATTTTCAAGAATCTCAACAAGAATACTGAAAACCCTCCTTCTGATGTTTAATTCAATATCTTCTTCAACCAGCTTTGTTTCCGTGAAAGTGAGAACTTCCTTCCCTATATCCGTTGATATGTGTCCTGACCAGATAAGATAAACATTGTTTTCAGCCATAAGTCTTTCGAGCTGTGAAATAGCTTTACCATGAAAAGGTCGTTCATTTTCCCCGAAATGTACCCCGACTCCTGCAGAGTTAACTGTCTTACTTAAAATAAAATAAGAAAATTCCTCATCCAGAGGAACGAAATCATAATCCACCTTATTGCCTGTTTTCTTTGCCATCTCTATCAGCCCTAGTCCTGCACCTCCTTTGTTACTGAATTCAGCAGTGCTTAGCATCTGTCTGTAGACCTTTCTTATTTGGTCTGGCTGAAGATTATTAATCTCAGTCAAATGACTTTTCAGATCCATAATTCTGGCAGTTGGAAGTACATTTCCAGTGGTCACAGTATAGCCGGTACCTGTTTTAGAGTAGACAACAAGAGACATATCTGAATGCTGATTCTGATCACTGTGTCTCGAAACATTCTGAAGACTTTCAAGCACGAACATAAATAGTCTTTTCCTCCCTACAAATCCAAACTCCGAATTCTCCATCTCCTTTTCAAGAAGCATCAGAAGTGGTATAGAATTTTCATTTGTTACAACGCCTCTGTATACGAACAGGAGTCGTTCTTTCATCATTTTATCACGTATTCGCTTAGTAAGATCCATGCGGGGAAAATATGGTGATTCAATAAGTTTTTAAAAATAGTATAATTTGATTATTTCTCAAATAAAAACCATAAGAATTGATCTTGAAATTGAATCGCTATTTACCAAAGGGACGATTTTATAGTTATATTTAACGGCCGATAAATAATTTTATTTTATGATATCCTCTTAACATATTAATTATTAATATTAAAATCTTGCTTACTGTTTTCAATATACAAAGGTATTCAATACTCGACGGGAATGGAGTAAGAACCAATATCTTCTTCAAAAGAATGGGTAGTAGTATAAAACTTACCTCAACCGTGTAAGACGGAAATTTCATGAACTGGCACGGGATATGATTTTTGATAAAATTGAAATTGTCGAATCAATGGCAGGTTGTGATGCGGGGTTAATCGGTGCAGCAGCCTTGCTATTAGAATAACGCCATCAATAAGAACGCTTGCAAAATCCAAATAAATTTGATAAACTTGTTTTTTAATGGGGAAAAATACTTACAGATCTGTGTAACATTTCTCTGGTAATGCAGTTTAACGATTCAATAGAACCAATAACTTCTATTAGCAAGAGTTGACAATTTTATTAATCTTTCATGAATAGTAAATCCCTTTTTTTGAAAAATGATCCGGAAGAAAACAATTCTGAGTTTTTAAAATATTTAATAGAAACCGGGGGGCCTGAACTTCTGGATTATAAACAATTCACTTCAATTGTCAATAACCTGAATATTGATGAAATTGAAGATTTTAGAGAAAAAATAAAAACTATCCTTAACAAAAATACCCTTATAGGTCACGCATTTGTAAAACCTTATGGCTACCCCGGAGATTTTAATCTTATATACAAGATTTATCAATTTGATGTTAATGAAGATCCCCGGTACAGAAACTGGGATATCTTTTTTCAGAATCAGCCAGCTGCCAATGCAGTCAGAAACAGGAAGAATTTTTTTATCGAATATTGCAAAAACCTGGTCCGGAGAAAAGAGAATGCTAAAGTTCTGATTTTGGGTTCCGGCCCCGCTTCAGATGTTTACGAATTTCTTACAGACTACTCGGGGGGAAATAATATTAACATTGACCTGATTGATTTTGATCAGTCTGCAATTGACTTCTCGATGAAAAAAAATGAGAAGTTTGAGGGACAGATTTCATACAACAAGATTAATGCTTTGCGTTTCAATTCATATAAATTGTACGACCTGATATGGAGTGCAGGTCTGTTTGACTATTTTAAAGATAAACATTTTACCTTTCTAATAAGAAAATACATTAATTGCATCACTGAAGATGGTGAAATGGTGATAAGCAATTTCAGCACAAAAAATCCGACAAAGAGGCTCATGGAGGTATTATCTGACTGGTATCTTAATCTAAGGACTGAATCGGACCTTTTCCGGATTGCTTCAGATGCCAACATTGATAAAGAGCTGGTAAGTATTGAAAAGGAAACACTTGGTATTAATCTATTTCTTAAAATAAGAAAAACCTAGCAAATTCCTTATTTCAAATATTTGAGACAATTTAAATACTTTCTCCATGAATATTTATAAAAGTTTGGGAAGAAGTTTTCTCGGGCTTCCGTCAACCAGCCAGGAGTCATTGTCGATAAATTATCTTACACTTTCCTTTACGGGTGATTTATATCAGTACGAAAAGGAATTCCATGAAGATTATTTCAAGAGATCGCTTAATCCCTTCAGATTTTCTCTTATCCTTTCCATGATCTTCTATGGAGCTTTTGCCTTTCTTGATACAGTTGCGGTACCGGACCTGAAAGAAGTTTTCTGGTTTATCCGGTTCGGAATTGTATTTCCTGTACTGGTTGGCGTTTTCATCTTTTCTTATTCAAAAACATTTAAGGAATACATGCAGTTCACTATATCCTGTATTATGTTCATTACCGGTTTCGGGATCATAATCATGATTGTATATGCATCAAAAGTCCAGAACTATTCATATTATGCCGGGCTGATCCTGATCTTCATTTTTGGTTATACATTTATCAGGGCCAGGTTCATCTATGCCTCATTAGCAGGCTGGTCCATTGTAATTTTATACGAAATTTCAGCAATCTGGTTATCACATACTCCCTTTATTGTACTCGTTAATAATAACTATTTCTTTATCAGCGCCAACATAATTGGAATGTTCATTAGTTATTTTCTTGAGTTATCGACTCGTAAAGAATTTTATATGAGGATATTGTTGGAACTAGAAAAAGAAAATGTAAAAACCGCTAACAATGCGCTTGAAATAAGGGTTGATGAACGGACTCACCAACTTTCAACAGCAAACCTTGACCTTAAGAAGGAGATTGAAATAAGACAAAAATTTGAGAGAGAAAGAGCTGAACTGGAAAAGCAATTGTTTCAGCTTCAAAAAATGGAAACTATCGGAACATTGGCTGGAGGTATAGCTCACGACTTTAATAACATTCTTACTCCCATACTGGGATATACCGACATGGCTCTTGAAGAACTCCCCGCGGAAAGTAATCTGAGATTTGATATTGAACAGATTAATAATGCGGCTCACCGTGGAAAAAATCTTGTTCAACAAGTACTTACCTTTAGCAGGGAAGTGGATTTTGAAAATAAACCAATTCGATTACAACCTATTATTGCAGAAGCGCTTAATCTGATTAAAGCCTCGTTTCCTCCCGGGGTTGTTATAAACCAACATTTCGAAGAGAAGATAGGTACTGTTTTGGCAGATTCTACTCATATACATCAGATAGTAATGAACCTGTGTATGAATGCCAATCATGCAATGATGAAAACAGGAGGTACTCTTGATGTAAGACTTGACGAAGTGAAACTTGATCAGAGATCTGCTGAAAAGATTCCTAAACTGAAGAAGGGTGAATACATCCGACTGACAATTTCAGATACCGGTCATGGGATGGATATAAAAACCAAAGAAAGGATTTTTGAACCTTTCTTTACCCGGAAAGAAGTGGGCTCAGGATCAGGACTGGGTCTCTCTGTTGTACATGGTATAATTAATAATTATGGAGGTGCAATTGTAGTCGAAAGTACTCCTGATAAAGGAACAACATTTATGATTTATCTCCCTAAATACGGGGCCGATACATTGGAATCTGATAAATCCGATATCAAACCTTTAAAAGGGGATGAACAAAT
>JADGPT010000121.1 GCA_017882345.1 Bacteroidales bacterium | reverse complement strand
GATCTCTCGCAGATAAATAAAGAGATTCTCAAAATATGGGATGAGAATGATACTTTCAACAGAAGTGTCCGTGAAGTAAACGGGAAAGGTGAATTTATATTCTATGAAGGTCCGCCTTCCGCTAATGGCATCCCCGGCATTCATCATGTTATGGCACGGACGATTAAGGATGCAATCTGTCGCTTCAAAACACAATGCGGATATGAGGTGAAACGTAAGGCTGGCTGGGATACCCATGGACTGCCTGTTGAACTTGGCGTTGAAGCAGCTCTTGGGATCACAAAAGAAGATATTGGTACAAAAATATCGATTGAAGACTATAATAAAGCTTGCCGTACTGCTGTAATGAAATATACAGACCTGTGGGAAGACCTGACGAGGAAAATGGGTTACTGGGTTAATATGGATAACCCTTATGTGACCTACGATAACAGGTATATTGAAACACTCTGGTGGCTCCTTCAACATCTATATAAAAACGGATATCTTTATAAAGGTTATTCTATTCAGCCCTATTCACCTGCTGCAGGAACAGGCTTAAGTTCCCATGAGCTTAACCTGCCCGGCTGCTACCGCGATGTTAAGGATACTACCTGTATCGCCATGTTTAAGCTTATCAGGGATAAAAAATCAGAATTCCTTTATAATAAGATCGATACTGCTGATCTGCATATTATGGCATGGACCACAACTCCCTGGACACTTCCTTCAAACACTGCCCTGGCTGTCGGGAAAGAGATCACATATATTAAGGTGCGGAGCTTCAATCCATATTCGGGAGATCCAATAACTGTAATTATTGCCAAAGATCTTCTCAATGCATTGTTTCCCGAATCGAATGCTACTCTCGGATTATCAGAATATAAACACGGTGACAAGAAGATCCCTTTCAGAGTTTCAGGGGAATTCACAGGCGCTGAGCTGGAAGGAATAAACTATGAACAGCTTATCGACTGGATGAATCCGGGTGAAGGTGCATTCCGGGTACTTACAGGTGACTTTGTCACGACTGAAGAAGGCACAGGTATCGTTCATATTGCACCTACTTTTGGCGCCGACGACTACCGTGTGGCAAAAGAAAACAGTGTGCCTCCACTTATGGTTAAAAGAAAAGACGGTTCTTTCGGTCCGATGGTTGATAAACGTGGCTACATGGTTCCTGTTGCTGATCTTGATGAGTCGTTTGTTAAACAAAATGTAAACCTAAAAACATACTCACATTTCGAAGCTCATCCGGTTAAAAATGAATATGATACCAGTCTTCCTCCGGAAACTGAAACCATAGATGTTGAAATAGCTGTGATGCTCAAGCAACAGGGTAAAGTTTTCAGGATTGAAAAGTATATACACAGCTATCCCCATTGCTGGAGAACCGACAAACCGGTATTATACTATCCTCTCGATGCATGGTTCATCCGTACAACAGCTTTCCGCGACCGTATGATAGAACTTAATAACACCATAAACTGGAATCCGCCAGCTACAGGTTCCGGCAGGTTTGGTAAGTGGCTCGAAAATCTTGTGGACTGGAACCTCTCCCGTACACGATACTGGGGAACTCCTCTTCCAATATGGATTACGGATGACAAAAAAGAGGAAAAATGTATTGGCTCCGCCACAGAACTAAAAGTTGAGATTGAAAAATCAATCAAAGCCGGATTCATGAAGGAAAATCCGCTCGCGCAGTTTATTGAAGGAGACAATTCACCTGAGAACTATGAACATTTCGATCTGCACCGCCCGTTTGTAGATGATATTTTCCTTGTAAGTGACACCGGTAAGAAAATGTTCCGCGAGGCTGATCTGATAGACGGTTGGTTTGACTCAGGTGCGATGCCTTATGCGCAGGTACATTATCCTTTTGAGAACAAAGATAATTTCAGTGAGATGTTCCCGGCCGATTATGTTGCCGAAGGCGTTGATCAGACCAGAGGCTGGTTTTTTACGCTTCATGCCATAGCAACAATGATTTCAGACTCTGTTGCTTTCAAAAATATAATTTCAAACGGACTTGTTCTTGATAAGAACGGGAATAAAATGTCGAAGAGACTCGGGAACGCGGTCGATGCATTCTCAGCTATTGAAGAGTATGGTTCCGATCCGTTGCGCTGGTATATGATAACCAATTCGCAACCATGGGATAACCTTAAGTTTGACATTACAGGAGTGGACGAGGTTAAACGTAAATTCTTCGGTACATTATACAATACCTATTCGTTCTTTTCACTCTATGCAAATGTGGACAATTTCAGATATTCCGAAAAAGAGATCCCTGTTAATGAGAGATCTGAGATTGACCGCTGGATAATATCTCTGCTGAATTCACTTATTATAGAAGTCGGGAATTGTTATAATGATTATGATCTGACGCGTGCAGGACGCGCAGTACAGGATTTTGTTACGGAAAATCTCAGCAACTGGTACGTTCGCCTGAACAGGAAACGTTACTGGGGCGGGGAATATGATAAGGATAAACTGTCAGCTTACCAGACGCTCTATGTCTGTCTGGAGACTGTCAGCCAGCTTGCAGCTCCGATAGCTCCCTTTTATATGGACCGGCTTTTCAGCGATCTTAATGACGTCACAGGAAGGCATAAAGATAATTCCGTTCACCTGGTTCTTTTTCCGGAATATGACGAATCACTTATAGACAAAGCTCTCGAGGAGAGAATGGACATTGCCCAGAAAGTATCTTCAATGATTCTTGGATTACGAAGAAAAGTAAGCATAAAAGTCCGTCAGCCACTAGCCAGGATTATGGTTCCTGTTCCCGACAAATATTTCAGGGAAAAATTTGAAGCTGTTAAAGATCTGATACTTGCCGAGGTCAATGTTAAAGAAGTTGAATATATTGATGACACAGCCTCGATCCTTGTCAGGAAGATAAAACCAAATTTCAAAACACTTGGTCCGAAGTATGGCAAACTGATGAAGGAGATCAGCAACTCTATCGCTGTATTCACGCCAAAGGAGATTATAGCTTTTGAAAACAATGGAAATTATAATTTCACAATTAACGGACATCAGATAGCGCTCACAATGGAAGATGTTGAGATAATCTCTGAAGATATTCCGGGCTGGCAGGTGGCCAATGATGGCAAACTGACTGTTGCTCTGGATATAACTATATCTGACGATCTTCGTTATGAAGGTATTGCACGGGAGTTTGTCAACAGGATCCAGAATATCCGAAAGGAGAATGGATTTGATGTCACAGATAAGATTACTGTACTTATTGAAGATCATGAGTTTGTCCGTGAAGCCGTTAACCGGCATGCCTCATATATTGCATCTCAGACACTTGCAACAGCGGTGACACTCACTAATAACTTTACCGGAAGCAATGTACGCGATGTGGAGATTGATGAGGTGGTAGTGAAGGTGCTGGTTACTAAGAATCTCTAAGATAACCCGGGGAGATTGCTTCGTCGCACGCTTCTCGCAATGACCGGGAATATATCAGCTTCAGTTTAACACACCTCCCGAATTATAATAAGAGGGGAGGTCATTGCGAGGAGCTTGCGACGAAGCAATCCCATACATATTAAAGACTGAATCAGTTTTATTATATTTGTGTCTTATCTTAACACCATGAAACGAATTCTAGTCACCGGCGGCGCCGGTTTTATCGGTTCTCACCTTTGTGAACGATTACTAAGTCTTGGACACGAGGTGGTTTGTCTCGATAACTATTTTACAGGTTCGAAGATGAATATAATCCATCTTATGCATAACCCCTATTTTGAGCTTATCCGGCATGATGTTACAATGCCTATCTATGTTGAGACTGATGAGATTTATAACCTCGCCTGTCCGGCTTCTCCCATTCACTACCAGTACAATGGCATCAAAACCA
Source organism: Bacteroidales bacterium (assembly GCA_017882345.1). GTDB lineage: Bacteria > Bacteroidota > Bacteroidia > Bacteroidales > VadinHA17 > LD21. The sequence goes on along the minus strand of JADGPT010000121.1, from coordinate 4,631 downwards.
TTAAGACTTCGGTGATGGGTGCAATAAATACACTGGGTCTTGCAAAAAGGACAAAGTCAAAGATACTGCAGGCCTCTACAAGTGAGGTTTATGGAGATCCCGAGGTGCATCCTCAAAATGAAGCCTATTGGGGAAATGTAAATACTCTCGGTCCCAGAGCATGTTATGATGAAGGAAAGAGATGTGCCGAAACACTCTTCATGAATTACCACGATCAGAATAAAGTGCGGATAAAGATTGCCAGAATATTTAATACTTATGGTCCTAAAATGAATTCGCATGATGGCAGGGTTGTCTCCAATTTTATTGTTCAGGCGCTTAAAGGGAAGGATATTACAATTTACGGTGACGGATCACATACGCGCAGTTTTCAGTATGTTGACGACCTTATCGATGGTCTTATTAAATTGATGGATACTCCTGACAGTTTTACAGGACCGGTAAATCTTGGAAATCCAATCGAGATAACAATCAGTTCACTCGCGCATACGATAATAAAAATGACAGGATCGAAATCAAAGATTATCTATCTTCCTCTTCCTCAGGATGATCCGAAGCAACGTAAGCCCGATATAACTCTTGCTAAAAGAGAGTTAGACTGGTCTCCGAAGGTTGATGCAGAAACTGGACTGGCGAAGACGGTGGAGTACTTCAGGAGGGTATTGTAGTAATCTTACAATCATGATAGACCGATCTACTGTAGAACGTATTCTCGATGCTGCTCAGATAGTTGATGTGGTGCAGGAGTTTGTTCCCCTGAAGAAGCGGGGAGTAAACTTCCTGGGACTGTGTCCTTTTCATAATGAAAAAACGCCTTCATTTACTGTATCCCCTTCAAAAGAAATTTTTAAATGCTTTGGTTGCGGAAAGGTTGGCAACTCGGTCAATTTTGTCATGGAGCATGAGCACCTGACCTATCCTGAAGCGCTTAAATACCTGGCAAAAAAATATCATATAGAAGTTGTAGAAAAAGAACTTTCACAGGAAGAGCTTGAAAAACAGAATGAAAGGGAAAGCCTTCTGGTCGTTTCGTCTTATGCGGCACGACAATTCGCTGAAAATCTTTTTCATACTGACGAGGGGATATCTGTCGGTCTGACTTATTTTAAAGAAAGAGGTTTCCGTCAGGATACCCTTAAGAAATTTGAGGTTGGTTACAGCTTTGAAAAACGCGATGCCTTTTCCAGAAAGGCTCTTGAAGACGGATACAAACAGGATTTTCTGGTTAAGACCGGCCTTTCAATTCAACACGAAGACCGGATCTTCGACAGGTTCGCCGGCAGGGTAATGTTCCCTATTCATTCTTTGTCGGGACAGGTACTCGGTTTCGGTGGAAGAATACTGAAAACTGACGTCAAAACTGCAAAGTATCTCAATTCTCCCGAGTCGGAGATATATCACAAGGGCAAGATCCTTTACGGAATATTCCAGGCACGTAAATCAATTTCACAGGAAGACCGGTGTTATCTTGTTGAAGGCTATACCGATGTTATGTCGCTTCATGAGGCCAATGTTGAAAATGTAGTTGCCTCATCGGGTACTTCTCTTACCCAGGAACAGGTAAGGCTTATAAAGAGGTTCACGCAGAATATTACTATATTGTACGATGGAGATGCTGCCGGTATAAAAGCCTCCATCAGAGGAATAGACCTGGTACTCGAAGAGGGCATGAATGTCAAGATCGTGCTTCTTCCCAATAACGAGGATCCCGATTCCTATTCGAAGAAAGTAAGTAATGAAGAGTTCCTGAAATTCCTTAAGGAAAACGAAACAGATTTTATACGTTTCAAAACCCAACTCCTGCTTTCGGAGGCTAATAACGATCCTGTAAGAAGAGCCGACCTGATACGCGATGTCGTGAAGTCTATTGCTGTTATACCCGAAGCAATAACGAGAACAGTATATATAAAGGAATGCAGTACTGTGCTTGAAGTAGGCGAGTCCATTCTTTACGATGAGTTAAATAAGCTCAGACAGCAAAAGAGTTTTCAGGACAGGAACAAATATCCCGGACCGGAAGATCTTCCAGTGCCTCCGCCGGTAATCTTTAAACCTGTCGGTAGTGATACAGTCACGTATTATTCTGAGAAGGAGATTATCAGGCTACTATTGAAATTCGGCGGTGTGGAGTTTGAACGGACTATAAGCAAGGAAGATGGCAAGGAGGAGATGATAACAGTTTCGGATTATATTGTCAGGGAAATAACATCTGATGATCTTCTTTTTGATCACAAAGTATGTTCAAAGATCTTTGCAGATTTCCGGTTTCATTTTGAACATGGACTTATTGCAGGTGATAAACAGTTCGTGAAACATGAAGATCCCGAAATATCAAGTCTGGCAGCCGATCTTCTCGCGGACTCTCACGAGCTTAGCAAGATATGGAAAGATAAACAAACATACGTTGAGACAGAGGAGATGAAGCTTAAAGAGATCGTTGGTGATGCCGTTCTTAAGTTCAAGAGTGACAAAATAATGATCAGGAGAAAAGAGATAATGATTCTTCTCGAAGAGGCTGTAAAAGCCAATGATACGGAGAAAGTGATTCTGTTACAGAAGCGATATGCAAATCTGAGTGTTGTATTGGGGTTAATTTCAAGGAAACTGGGGAATCGGATATTGCTGTAATCAATAGAATTGGACCACTATACCTGAATTTAGCATCTACCTTGATCTGAGTCATATTAATTACTAATTTTGAGATATAAATTATGAAATAATGAAAAGACCACTCCATTTCCTTATAATACTTTTATTACCATTCGCAATTTCCTGCAGACAAGGAGTAAAAGAAAAGGATTCATTTGTACCGGTCTTTTCAACTTATAATCCGGACTCCACACAGAGGAATGATCAGATACCAAAGAATGAGATATACTATGGAATTCTTACTCCTGTCGAAATATGTACAATTTTTAACAGACTCGGTATCTCGCATAATAATGACATCCTGAATCCTATTTCAAACAGGGATCAATACCTTAGCAGTTCAAAAGCTTCTATTAATACAGGGGTATATGGAGTTGATTTCGGGTATCTTAAAGTTTTCGGTATCGGTCAGGTGATGATTGATTATATGGTGACTATCAGGGAAATGAGCATTAAGCTTGGAATCCCTGATAATTTCCTTATGGAACCGATCAGGAGGGTAGAGACAGATACTTCGGAACCAGACACAATCCTGTTTCTCATGAATGATGCTTATAACAGAATTGAGTCTCACCTGCGTCAGGAAGGGAGGGAGAGCACAGCCGGACTTATAGTAATGGGAGGTTGGGTAGAAGCAATGTTTATTGCAACACAGCTCGCTTATAACCCGGATAAACCAGATCCGGAAGTAATACAGAAAATCGCCCAGCAAAAATATACCCTTACTACCCTGCTCAGCTTCCTTAAAAACTATTATGACGATCCTGTAGTTGTTTACTATTCGAAAAAATTAAAGTACCTGAAAAACTATTTCGACTCTTTCGAAATCTATTTCAAAAAAGGCGATCTTGAAATTGATACAGCAAAACAAGTCTTCCGTTCAACCGGCAGCAATATGAATGTTACTCTTGAAACTCTGAATAAGATCCGCGATTATATCAGCAAGCTAAGGACTGAGATGGTTACTCCATAAATTTTGGTTATGAAACCCTCCGATCCCGAAGAATGGTTGCCGATCGTCGATGAAGACGGGAATACTGTAGGCAAGGCTCTCCGAAGTGTCTGCCATAACGGGAAGAGCATGCTTCTTCATCCAGTTGTTCATCTTCACCTTTTTAATACAAAAGGCGAATTGTTTTTACAGAAAAGGTCGAAAACAAAGGACATCCAGCCGGGAAAATGGGATACATCAGTAGGTGGTCATGTCAGTCCGGGGGAAACCTCTGATGAGGCTCTCCTGCGTGAAGCCCGGGAGGAACTTGGAATTAATGATTTTGTTCCTGATTTTTTGAGAAAATATATCTGGGAATCTTCCCGGGAAAGAGAATTGGTTAATTCTTACTCAACGATTTCTGATGCGACTCCGGTCATCAACAAAGATGAAATTGAGGATGGAAGGTTCTGGCCGATGAGGGAAATAAAGGAAAATTTAGGAAAAAATATTTTTACTCCGAATTTCGAGAATGAGTTTAAGATGCTGTTTTTAACTCTTTGATTACATATTATCATTTTGCCTTGCACAATAAATAATCCAATTTTTAGTATATTTACTGTCAATAAAATGTTAATCTACTGAATATTTATGAAGTCTGATAAAATTTATCTGTCTCTCACATTAATAATTCTCCTCACTGCTTTTTCATGGTTTACCTCCTGCACTCACATTGCAAATATTGCTAATCTGCCGGAGGTCTGTTTTACAGGTGATGTCCTCCCAATTTTTACTGCAAATTGTGCCATGGCCGGATGTCATGACGGAGGAGGGAGAGAATCGCACTTTGCACTGAACAACTATGCTGATATCATTCGCGAAATTACACCTGGAAATCCTGATGCTAGCAGGATCTACCAGACAATTATTGCAAAGTGGGGAAACAGGATGCCTCCAAAACAGCCACTCTCCCTGGAGAACAGAACAAAAATAAGAGTATGGATCGAACAGGGAGCAACATTAACCACCTGTACTGATACTACAGGGACAG
>JADGPT010000016.1 GCA_017882345.1 Bacteroidales bacterium | reverse complement strand
CTATGATTTATGCAGCCATGACGCATTTAATGATTAGACGATTGAGTCGAAAACAGTCTTCAAAAACATGAGGGGGAAATTTTCAAACAGGCTCTAAGACAACTACCAAAAGTTGAAGTGAGTCCATGCACGATCTGACGTTATCTGCATCAACCCCTTCGACAATAAGTGAACCCGAACTCGTCAATCAGTGATGGCATTTCTTAGAACCACAAAAGATTTAATATGGTGTACATTATAATGAGTGTTTTAACCCATTAGAATCGATGGGAAGGAGGAAATGGTTCAGGAATAAAATCTATCCGGATGCATATGTGTATAATATCAGTTAGGCTAATAACCAAAATACTTTAATACATGCAAGGAGAATAGAAACGGTCGTATCGTAAAATGGTGGTTCGGCCAAATTGCTAAACATCCTCGGATGCTTTGGCTTGTGCGGCTTCTTCACAGGGGCTATGGTGCGTTTCACTCAAAAACAATATAGGAGACTAATAAAAAAAGAGGAAATGAATATTATGAATAAAAAAATGAATAGTTTTACAAAAATAATAACTGTGCTTCTGGCACTGCTGCTTTTAGGAGTTGCAGTAGGGCCGGCAAGCGCGGCACCTGTTGTATCAGGTTTAAATGTTTCATCAAGCACTGATATAGTGACTGTTGGTGGCAACATCACATTGAAAATAACAGCCAATGAAACTAATTTAACTGCAGATTCAATTTGGATTAATAAAATGAATGTGACTTCCAGCTTCGTGCCCAATTCAACTGGGGTGGAGTATTCAGCATATTATATTGTTCAAAGCGGCGATGCCGATGTGTCTGCAACCCAAATTGCAGCAAACGTCACATTGAAGAATAGTAGTTCTGGTTTACCAAGCAATGCTTATTCAACTGTGGCTACAAATAATCTGAGCGTTAATGCAGGTGGTTATCATCTTGATAATATATCATCATCTGCGGTAGCTGATAGCACGGATAAGTTCATGATGATCCTGACAGCTGAAAGATATTCTAATTTTACTCTGAAATCAAACAGGACTAATGATACCTTTGATGTTAGCTCTGTTACAACAAACTTTTCAGGTAAGGCAATATTTAATATTACAAGTAACTTAACTGGAAGCGCAATGATAACAGCCAATGGGACAAATATTGATTTTATGAATCTCACAAATGGCAATGTATTATTTGTCGCACCCGCACCTTCTAATCTTGATAATATATCATCATCTGCGGTAGCTAATAACACGGATAAGTTCACGATGATCCTGACAGCACCTAACGGTTCTACTTTTAATCTGAAATCAAACAGGAGTCAGGATACCTTTGATGTTAGCTCTGTTACAACAAACTCTTCAGGTCAGGCAATATTTAATATTACAAGTACCTTAGCTGGAAGGGCAACGATAACAGCCAATGGGACAAATCTGAATCTCACGGATGATGGCAATGTATTATTTGTCGCAGGTCCTGCAGCCAAGCTGGTTTTCTTCGGAGCCAACAGTGCTGCCGGTGTAACTGAAACAACACCTGGAACAATAAACGAGACAATAGCAGTTCAGGACGCTTTTGGTAACAACATCACAGGCGAAATCACTCCTACATTAATAACACTGACCAAGACTGGAAGTGCGACTTTCCCATCAGGAAACTCGAAGATAATAACAAATAACATAAGTTTTGTAGTCAACGACACTGTTGTTGAGACTACAACAATCGGAGCGTTGCCAAATGCTACATTCAACGCAATATCAAAAAATATGCAGTTCTTTGGTCCAGTTTCCAAACTGGTAGTAACTCTTAGCAAATCAACACTGAATGCAAATAATTCAGATGCCCTAGTAGCTACAGTGCAGTTGCAGGATGCTGCTAATAATAGCATCACCTCATCTGGAATTAGTGTAACATTGACTGCGAATAATGCATCATTACTTGCAATTACTCCACCATCCAATATCACTGATGCAAATGGAGCAACTACCTTCACCGTGATGGCAAATGCCATATCAGGATCTACATTCCTCACGGCAATTGATACAAGTGGTAATAACGGCAACAGTCTGACTGTCACATTGAACCCGGCACCGAGTCTAAGTTCCTCTACCGTAATCAACTCAAGTGCTGCAATCAAGACAGGATTGAATAACACAATAACAGCAACAATCAAAGACTACAACAATGTAGCAATATCTGGAAAGAGTGTTACCTTCAACATAACAACAGGTGATGCCAAATTCGCGAACAACGGCGCTCAGATATACACTACAACTACTGCCAGCACTGGTAAAGCAATGGCAAATATAACCAGCACCAATGCAAGCGCGTTGAACTTAATAAGCGTGAATGTAACAATCGCTGATGAAAATGGAGTGATAAAACAGGTTGGCTCATTGCAGAACTTTACCGTAACCCCAGGTTCACCAACTCAGTATAGCATAACACCAGGCACAAGTGCTGGCCTGACAAATGTGAAAGGAACCACACAGCAATTTAATATTACAGTAAAGGACAGCATTGGCAACTTAAATACGACAGCTAACGGAACGATAAACATTACAACAGACAACCAGGCCCTTGGAAACATGAGCAACGGCACAACAGTGCTTAACAACCTCACAGTAACAATGCTCAATGGTAATGCGAGCTTCAATTACACTGTCAATAGCACCACAATTGGAACAGCAGTCTTGACCTTGAACTCCACCTCTCTGGGAATTGTGGACACAACAGTCACGATCACCACAAGCGGAGCAACAGGAGTAGCAATATCCGTTGACAAGTCGGTACAGGATACATCAAGTGATGTTCAAGTATCAGCACAGCTCACTGGTCCGTCAGGTAATCTGGCTATAAACGATACCGACATCATCTTTATAGTGAAGGATGCAGCAGGTGTAATCCAGAGTATATCCACGAATCCCACAAATACAAGTGGTATTGCAGTATACAGCTTCACTCAGTCGGACGCAGGAGTTTATACAGTAACAGCATCCAATGTAACACTTGGCATAAGCAACAGTACTACCGTTACCTTTGCGGGATCGGCAGCAAGCATTGTGGTTACTGCTAACAATACCTCCCCGCTGATGAATACGACCGTAACAATAAATGCTACAGTCAAGGACAGCAGTGGAATTACATCAGGATCTCTTGGCACTGAAACAATAAGCTTCCTTGCAGATAATGGTACGTTCAGTCCAGCTTCAGTCTCGATCACAAATGGTGTGGCGAGCACAACATATACCAAAGCAACAGCAGGATCTGTAACCATAACAGCCTTCTTCAATGCAACATTGCAGAATACCACGACCGTGACCTTCACGGCAGCATCACTTCCGACATTGACCGTATCTGCAACACCTACCACTGTAACAACAGGCACAGCAACCAATGTGACCTTCACTGTAACCAGTAGTGGCACGGGCACTCCGGACAATGCAACAGTAACCCTGAGCGGAGCAGCAACCGGTAGCGGCACCACAAATGCCAGCGGATTCGCTGTAATAAGCGTGAATGCCACAAGCGCAGGCACAATAACAGCAACTGCAAGCAAGACTGGCTATAATAGTGGAACAACAACCATGACTGCAAGTTCAGGGACAGTGACCCCAGCATTGGTATCTTCCATAACGCCAAACAGCAGGAATGCACAGTTAGGCACACCAGTGACGTTATTCATGTCAGTGATCAACTACGGAACAGGAACAGCGACTGACGTGAATATAGAACAGGAATCAGACCTGAATGCAACTGTAAGCTACCAGCAGTGGAATGGCACAGCGTTCATAGGTTCACCAAACACACCTGCGGACATAGCTGCAGGCGAAACGGCTAACTATGTGCTGACAATTAATGCAACATCAGCATTTGATAGCTCATCGATGACCTTCAATGTGTCCAGCACCAACGGGGCAACTGCTCCAATAAGCGCAGTTAACACGCTGACGGTCGCAGCAAGTGCAACCCCAATTGCGGATGTCATTATGATGTCCACAAACCTGAATGTAAGCGGATCACTCAACAACTGGGAAGACTTTGCAGTAGCTACGACGAATGTCGGCGCCAATGCAACCAATGTGACCTTTAATGTTGTCGTACCGTCTTCGATAACAGGGCTGATAACTCAGGTGAACCAGACATATACAAACGGATCTATCAAAGGTCCTGCAACAGGATTGACCATCAACGCGGGCGAACAGCCCACCTTTGCAGTGTTTGTATATCCAACACAGGCGATATCACTGGATCTTGTAAGCCACAGGATAACGGTTGAGTTGGTAGATGGCAACGGCACAGTAATCGGAGCACAGTCAGTGGCAATATCCACAAAGTAAAAAATACAACATAACATAAAGAGGTGTTTATGAAAATAAACACTACTCTTTTCTTTTTTTTTAAAACTTAGAATGCATTACGTGTAGTATAATCAATAATTACGGGTTAATATTGCATCCGGATCAATCCCATCTGTATCCTACGATGTCAGCCTCGACATGATAGGCGGCCTGGATACGGGACAAGTAATGATGCGCCCAAAGCCTATGTGCCACCGGCCGCAAAAGAATTTCATTACCTGATGTGTTTGCATCTGAGCCTTGAAAATCCTGGTTCTACCTTTAGGACGATTTTTTTAGTTATATTACTTTCAATCCGCTCTCTCTCCTAAACAGGCAAGTGATTTAGGAACATGGATTAAAGGATCAAATGGATAAAGATTTGAATCAGAAACCCAAATCCGTGCATATCCGTCGAATCCGTGGCATCCGTGTTCCTTCATTCTGATGAATACTATTTCTTCAACCGAAACAACCACGTCCATAACCCGGCCTTTTCCATATCCTGCTATCACCATATTTCGCACTTGATAAGATAAATTTATGATTTACCTATGAAATATGAGCCTGACATAAATTCCGATCTGGATTTTGTAAGAAAATTCATTTATTCAGACAGGATTAACAGGATTGACAGGATTTAGTCATCTTGTTTTTCCTTTCTAATTTATCAGGAGAGAAAAAATGGAATTTGAAGGCATTACAGAAAAAATCATTGGATGTGCTTATAAAGTATATAATACGATGGGATATGGTTTTCTTGAATCAGTTTACGAAAAATGTTTACTTATTGAATTAAGGAAAACGGGTTTGAAATCAGAATACCAAAAACAGATTATCGTAAAATATGAAGGTGAAGTTGTAGGGAATTTTATTGCAGACATATTTGTTGAAGAGTTGATTATTCTTGAGCTAAAATCTGTAAAAAATTTAGCCAAAGCTCATGAAGTTCAATTGGTAAATTATCTTGTAGCAACTGAAACGAATGTTGGATTGTTAATAAATTTTGGAGAAGATAAAGTTGAGATAAAACGGAAAGTGAGGGTTTTATGATATGAAAATTAGATTTATTTAGACCGGATCGATAGGATTTACAGGAGTGGCCACTAAAATCGTATCCTGTCAATCCTGTTAATCCTGTCAAATGATGGTTTTTTATCATTATGGGTTAATAAAAAATCTAATTATGATTAAAAGATGTGCGAAATATGGGCTATCACATCTGAGCTTCCGTTTATGAAATCATCAATCAACAAATTCAATTGATACAGACGTCACTATTTGTAGGGCACTACCGAAATATGGGGAAAATCTATTGCTCGATAATCATTGGAGCGGATATCGAAACAAAGCCCTGAAAAGTGCATAATATCGGTTTAGGCTTATAACCAAAATAGTTTAATAAAATCAATGAGCATGATAATTGTAATAAGATTTAAATGGTGGTTCGACCAAACTGGGTGACCTCATCGGATGATTCGGGTGCGGCTTCTTTATAGGGGCTAAGGTGCGTTTCATCCAAAATATCAAAATATATGTATAAAAATGAGGAAATTAATATTATGACTAAAAAAACGAATAGTTTTAAAAATATAATAACTGTGCTTCTGGCACTGCTGCTTATAGGGATTGATGCTGGCCTGGCGAGCGCGGCTGCAGACATTACTATTGATAATGCAAGAATCACGTCTTCGAATACCGTAGTTGTAACTTTTGATGATCATGATGGCGAACTTGGGGATGGGTTATTAGACCAAACCAAGTGGCATATTGACGTAGGTGACGGTGGGCTTACCCCATTAAATCCATCGGGTGGGGCTCTCACTCAGACGATTTCTCCATATATAATTACTTTAACTTTTGCTGGGGCACCCTTTAGCAGCAATAGTATATCGTATAACGCATCATGGGGTTTGTATGTTGATGCTAATGGTTTAATAGACGAAACAGAGTCATTTAGCAATGCAGTAGTTCTAAATAGTGATTCAATCGCAATTGGGAGCTCTGCGTGCCCAGTAGTAACGTCTGCAAAATATATCTCAGATACTGAACTTAAAATCTATTTTGACAGAACGTTGGATATTGCTAGTACTGTTGATGAAACCAAGATAACTATAACAAATAACGCTGGAACTGCTATAGCCGTAACAGATAACTCAGCCGTTGTCACGGGTAATATCCTCACAATAACAACTGCAAGTGTTGGCAGTACTGCTTTTAAGATTGACAATGCTACCCAAGGATTGGACTTGGCAGTAGGCGCAGTATCAGATTCATCAAGCTTTGACAAGAATGGGGTATTTCTGAATATTACTGTTGCAGATGGACAGAAACCAACATTCAACGCAGCAAGAACTGCACTTAACACAATTGTACTTTCATTTAGTGAACCTGTAACTGGTTCAGCCATTGCAAATTCATTTACAGTTGCAGGTGCCTCTTCAGTAACAAACACTGCACCAACAGCAAGTACTACAATAACACTCACTACAGTCGGATTAACTGCTACAAATGGAACACCAGCAGTAAACTATGTTTCAACAACTGGTAATATTGCAGATAACGCAGGTACACCCAACGAAATTGCTGACGGTGGAGCCATAGCAGCAGCCGACAAGGTCAGACCAACCGTTACATCTGCAACTTTGAATTATGACACTGGTGTATTAGTAGTCACATTCAGTGAAACCATAGATGCAAGTGCAACAGTTCCTCCCGATTTCCATCTTAACGATGTCACAGGCACAGATGTTGTTAATCTATCCGCTTCACCAGCAGATGTTGACGCAACAACATTGACCTTCACGCTGACCGAACCTCAGAGAATTGCCGCGCTTGCAATCTCCGGAGTTAATGGCGGCAATGGTGATGCAGTAGTATTGGATGTAGATGCAGGCGGTGTTACTGATATGGCTTCAAATACAAATCTTGTAGACGATGCCAGCACAGTGACAGAATCATCAACTCCCGCAGCAACACTTGCGACTATATCATTAAGCAGTTCAGCTTATGTGTCCGGTGGCACAGCAACCGTATCGGTCAATGATCCGGACATGAATACCTTATCAGGCTCGAACCAAACCCTGACCGTGAATCTCACCAGTACAACGAATTCAACAAATCTTACATTGATACTGACCGAAACCGGTGTAAATACAGGCATTTTCAATGGCACATTTACCTTCAATAGCATTGGAGGAGCGTTACAATTGGTGGTCTCGGATGGCGATACCATCTATGCGAAATATACAGATAACGACAGCGTCTTACGTTTCACCGATGCGACCTTTAATGCAGTTGCAAATAAACTTGTCATTAACTCAACAACCTATGGCAACTTAACAGACATGAACGGAGCCGCTGTTACCCCGTCGAGTATGGTTGCAGGCGTGGCTACAGTCTTTAAGATCAATGCCACTGACGCCAATGGTGTCCTGGATACAGGTTTCAATGGAACAATGACAATATCAGTCAATGGCAGTGGTACTTTGAATCTGACTTCATATCCATTTGTGGCTGTGAATAACGGCACAAAGAGTATTTCAGTTACAGACAATGTTGCAGAGACGATTGTGATCAATTTCAACTCCACATCGGTCACAACAAACGCTACGACTACACAGGCAGTAGTTCCGAACAAGCCGTATAAGCTGTTATTCAACAGTTCAATGCCGCTTGGCACACTCACAAATTCACTGCAAGTCAATATTTCGGTGGCTGATGCCTATAATAACCTGATCAATGCATCAAAGCTCACTGGTAATAGTTTCCCGACAAATGCAACACAACTTGGAGGAACCGATGGACTTGGCCTTGGAATCAAGTTCAATCTATCACTGAGTTTGCCAACGCCACCTCTAGCAAGTGCTTACCTCAACACCACTTCAGTAGTAATAACAAATGCAAATGTGAACAATTATGTGGCATATGTCAATGATACTGTCGATGAGACTGTTACATTGAAGGCAACTGCTGTGTTCTTCTCCCCTGCCTATATAACCACAAATTTGTCTTTCCTGTGGGCTGTTAGCAACCTGCTGGTTTCAACAAACAAGATCAGTAATACGGCAAATGCAAACGGTGGTGCCAATAGTCTTGGATCAATTATTATTACTGCACAGTTGAGGGATGCTTCAGGAAATGCGCTTTCTGTGCCCGGGTCTGTTATCACTTTCAATTCAGATAACCCAACAATATTGAATGTCGTGGGACAAACTGCAACGACCAACGCCAACGGTATCGCTATAATTACTGTTTCAACAACAACTGTTGCAGGAACAGCAGTTATAACCGCCCAGGACACCACTGGTCATGAAGGGACGGTTACTGTTACAACAACAGCTATTGTTGACAATGCGAACAGCGAATTGGTTGTTAATCCTGCTGCAAAGGCAGGCGATAACGTAACAGTATATGCTACCCTTTATGATTATGCAGGCACAGAAATGCCAGCAGGGACAACAGTATCCTTCAGTATCACCTCTGGTGACCCGACAAGTACCCTTAACAGTGTAGCGAAAGGCACTATTGTAACGGCCGATACGAACAGTGAAGGTGTTGCAACAGTTACATTCAGGGGTACCAATGCCAGTGGCGCTCACTCGATCAGTGCAACAGTCGTTGATGAACAGGGCGACATCAAGCAGGTCGGTACATCTGAACAAACGATTACCGTATCGCCAAACGTTGCGGCAGTACTGGTAGTATTGCCTGCAAGCAAGGGTCTTGAAAATATTAAAGGTACAAATGTCACATTTAACGTTACGGTATATGATGCATATAACAACGTGAACACAACTGGCGAAATTTTGGTAAATGTTTCAACGACCGATACGACTCTTGGCAACATGACAGTAGGTTCAACAGTCGTCAACAACCATGCGGTCATAACAACATCGAGTGGAATCGGGTCAATGCTCTATAAGATCAACTCTACCACTGCAGGCACTGCAACGCTGACATTTGCTGCATATAAGAATGAGACTGGTAATTCAGGTCTTAGCACTAACTTTACAGCTAGTGTTCATGTAACCACAAAAGGAGCAACGGGAATTGCATTGACCTTTGACGGGTCTGTACAGGATATTGGTAGTTATGTTCTCGCATCAGCGCAGCTTACTGATTCATCAGGTCTTGCGCTGAGTATAAGCGGTACCAGCATCAGCTTTGTAGTGAGGAATGCAGCCGGTGTAACCCAGCTGGTAAATACAAGTGCTACAAATGACACTGGCATTGCAACGTTCAGTTTCAATCGAACGATAGCAGGAGTTTATACTTTAACAGCATCCAATGCAACACTTGGCTTAAGCAACAGTACAACTGTTACCTTTGTGGGATCGGCAGCAAGCATTGTGGTTACTGCTAACAAAACCTCACCGCTGGTGAATGCGACAGTAACTATAAATGCCACAGTTAAGGACAGCAGTGGAATCACCTCTCGATCTCTGGGCAATGGAACTATAACCTTCCTTGCAAACGATATTGGGTTTGCTTCCGCTACCCTTTCAGAAGGTGTGGCGCGCACAACATACACCAAAGCAACAGCAGGAGCTGTAACAATAACTGCATTCTACAATGCAACATTGCAGAATACCACGACCGTGACCTTCACGCCAGCAGTACTCCCGGCATTGGTATCTTCCATAACGCCAAACAGCAGGAATGCGCAGTTAAGCACACCAGTGACGTTATTCATGTCAGTGATCAACTATGGAACAGGAACAGCGACTGGCGTGAGTATAATACAGGCATCAAGCCTGGCAGCAACTGTAAGCTACCAGCAGTGGGATGGAACATCGCTAATCGGATCAGCGAACACACCGGTGAATATGGCTGCAGGTGCTACAGCTAACTTCGTGCTGACAATTAATGCAACATCAGCATTTGATAGCTCACCGATGACCTTCAACGTGTCCAGCTCCAACGGGGCAACTGCTTCGATAAATGGAGTAAACACGTTAACGATGTCAGCAAACGCCACACCATCGGCAGATATCATTATGATGTCCACAAATGTGAATGTGAGCACACCGGTTAACAACGCAACTGCCTTTGCTTTAGCTACCATGAACGTTGGCGGGGCAAGTGCAACAGGAGTAAGCTTAGTCGTGAGCGTACCATCTTCAATAACAGGACTGGCATACCAGGTTAACCAGACCAATCCAATAACTGGAGCCATAATTGGTCCAGCAACCGGATTGAACATTGCAGTGGGTGCTACGCCAACCTTTGGAGTATTCCTGACACCGACAAAAACGATAACTTTTGATCCATCGAACAACAGGATAACGCTTAAGTTGGTAGATGGCAGCGGCAAGTTAATCGGAGCACAGTCAGTGGCAGTATCCACAACTTAAAAAATACAAGATAAAGAGGTGTTTATGAAAATAAACAACACTCTTTTCTTTTTTTTTAACGCTCCTATAAGCACAATATTATATGCATTAGAATTCATTATGGGTAATATTATCAATACAACGCATTCAGTTTTATTTTTGAATATATGAAAATACTATCTTTGCTTGGTTCGCAATACTCTAATAGCTCAGGCAACTCTGAGACACAGGAGCATGACTGGGTAATATTGCATCCTGACCAAAAGACATCTGTATCCTATGATGTCAGCCTCGATATGATCGGAGTATATCGGCTGCAAATAAAAACACTTGCAGGATCAGAAGAGACTATAAAATTTGGTGGAAGCGTATATTTTGATAATATTTTTGTGGGAGATATAGCAGTTCACAGCAGCAAAGGCACAAATAACATGCTGGAAAGTGAATTTAAATTGAATATCAAGAACAGAGGAAACCATACAATAAAAATTTCCAATGATATATATGAACGTGGCTGGCCATTGAGGAAAAAAAAATCTGGAATAGAACCACACAGGTTTCATTTAAGAATAATGGGACTTTCCATAGACTTCGATATGGGGATAAAGTCTGTATTGGATAATCGTGAAATGTTCGTTCTGCATGAAATATCTGGCCGGAAAGATATTGGTGTTATCCCGAACGGTAAAAAAATATTCTCTCTGGAAGGTTCGCAATACTCTGATTGTTCTGGCAATGTTGAGATACAGGAGCAAAATTGGTTGATATTGCATCCTGACCAAAAGACATCTGTATCCTATGATGTCAGCCTCGATATGATAGGTGCATGCAGGCTGCAAATAAAAACCATCGCAGGATCAGAAGAAAACATACCATTCGGCGGCACAATCTATCTGGATAACAATTTAGTTGGAGATATAGGGGTTCACTGGAGTAATAATATAACTAGTATATTTACAAGTGAATTTATATTGGATATCAATACTAAAGGAAAGCATACTATAAAAATTTCAAATGAAGTACGGGAGAAAAATTCCGGTAAAGAGTTATGCAGGCTGCATTTAAGGATTATGGGTATTTTTGTTCTCCTCGATACAGGGATTAAGTCTGTAATAGATAATCCTGAAATGTATGGGGTAACCGGGGATTTTGTCGAAACTCTTGAGAATTACCTGTCCGGGCTTAAGGAAGTAGGAGATGGACGGCTGTATGAAAATAGTTTCATGGCGCAAATAAATGTTGATCATTTTAAAATATATGTAGATTATATTAATAAATTCAAAACAATACATGGTTCCACAATCCTGGAACTTGGTTGCGGCTCGGGTGGAAGTTTGTCACAATTAGAATCCCATGGGGCAAGGGTGACAGGTATTGAAATTGATCCGAGTCTGGTTAAATTAACAAATTCTCGTATTAAGACATTGAAAAATGCATACTGTGTTCAAGCTGATGGGTTTTATCTTCCCTTTCCTGATGGGACTTTCGATATATGTATATTTTCCCATGTATTAGAACATGTTCCAGACCCTCATAAAATGGTTGAAGAGATACACCGGGTTTTAAAAGTGGGAGGCATAGCTTTGATTGAATTCCCCAACCGCCTGTATCCTATAGAACTTCATGGGAATCTGGTTTTAATGCCGTACGTCCCTCTAAAAATCGCCAAGCTTTATGCAACAATCCTTCGCAGTATGTGGTTCATATCTGATGAGTATAAATCACGTTTGTACGTAATGCACCTATTGAAAGGCGAATACTCCTATTTCTCTGTTAAAAAAATCCTTAATAATTTACCCTTTACAATATGTGATATAAACCCCATTGACAGACTTATACTTGAAATGCCAAAATTAAAAAAATACCCTTATAGATTGAAAAGATTGTTATCATTGTTAATTTCGCGCAATATTACAATTATAGTGAGGAAAGAAGGTAATTGAATCAGAAATGGAGTCGATAAATCTTGAATTCAACGTTGAATAAATTGTCAATAACTCTACTGGTCTTCGTTTTTGCGATAAGCATGGTTTGTGCTAAAACTGTTCAAAGCGATATGAAAGATGACTTATTAAATGAACATATACCAGCCAACCTATCATATGAAAAAATAAGTTCAAACCTGGATCAGAAAATCGCAAATGCCATACCAGAAGATGAGATACCTGTGATCATTTTCATGAATAAATCCGATAAAATCACGTCACAGATGTCACTCCAGTCTATGGTTTCCTCAACAGTAGAATCAAATGGTGGAAAAGTGGGACATAAATATAAAGTCATAAATGCATTTTCAGCAAAGATACCGGCTGCAAAAATTTCCAGGCTATCAAGAATGCCCGAAGTTGAAAAAATATACTATGATCAGATCGTGTCGCTTCCGCCGCAGCCTTTGCCAGAAACTGGTATTTTATTGACACGATCCACGCAGACGATAGGAGCAAACTATGTGTGGGATACGTTTGGGTACACGGGGACAGGTATCAAAGTCGCGATAATAGATTCGGGCATAGACTACAATCATCCCGACCTTGGCGGAGGATTTGGCCATGGAAAAAAGGTGGCAGATGGATACGATTTTGTGAACAATGACGCAGATCCTATGGATGATAACGGACACGGGACCCATGTGGCAGGAATCGTGGCAGCTAACGGCACATTAAAAGGTGTGGCGCCAAACGCTACCCTGTTTGCAGTCAAGGTATGTGACAGTTCAGGTTCTTGCGGTACTTCAAACATAATCGCAGGAATCGACTGGAGCATAGCCCACGGCGCCAACATAATAAGTATGTCTCTTGGGGGCTCCGCTCAGCCAAACGATGAATTCGCAGATGTAGAAACTATTGTATCCGATGCTGCTGTGGAAAAAGGCGTGGTAGTGGTAGTTGCAGCAGGAAACGAAGGACCTGGCACAGATACAATAGCTGCTCCAGGCTCTGCCAGGAAAGTGATAACAGTCGGAGCTTCAGACAGCGCCGGCACAGTAACGATTTCAGACGACACAATAGCCTCATTCAGCAGCCGCGGACCTTCTGCGTTTGGAAGGCTTGATCCCGAAGTCGTAGCTCCCGGTGTTAACATAAACTCCACAGTTCCAACAGGCTCATGCCAAGAATGTGACCCCTCCGGATATAATATTCTTTCCGGCACTTCCATGGCAACACCGATGGTTTCTGGCTCAGCGGCTCTCCTTCTTCAGAAAAATCCGGCTTTTACTCCTGCACAAGTTCGAGCTATCCTGATGCAGACCTCAAGCAATCTTACAGCTTCAAATTTTCATGTGTTCGAGAAAGGGGCAGGAATAATAAACCTCACAAACGCATTCATGTACAACATCAGCGCAAGCATCAACGGAGATGACAGATGGGAAGAAAGCGTACTTCCGGGTTTTAGCACGATTGGAACGCTGGTATTGAACAACAATAATACCCAACCTGTCAATTTTACATTTTCACTTGAAGCAATGACAGACCTTGAAAGAGATAATAGCATTCCAGTGTCTAGTTTTACTCTTCCTGATTATGAAATTGTAAATGCTAATAGGAGCAAAACCATCAATATTACCTTTACTCCCCCAATAGGTGAAAAACCCGCAATATATGGAACAACTTTGATAATATCCAACTCGACATATGGAACACTCAGGATCCCGGTAGTTATCACGATACCGTTGATGGGCAGTGGTTCTATTCAGGGAACTGTAGATGATGCGCTTAATAGATGTCATTATATTACTATTGGTTTTACTTGTAATGGTAATAGTGATTGGATATATTACAAACTGAAATCATACAACTACACTACCCTGAAAGCCTATCTGAACTGGACTGACAGCAGCGACGACCTTGATTTGTATCTTTTTGCTCCAAACGGCGAATTCCTGAGTTACTCAGAACTAGGCCATGGTATATCAGAGGTAGTTACTCTCAGTAATATGGTATATGATGAATACTGGATAGCAGTACATGCATATACCTTAAACGGCAGCGGAAGTTACTTTTTGAATGTATCTTATCCATCGGGATTAAAAGAGAAGCTTGAAGTAAGTCCGTCAATATCACAGAGTGCCATAGCAATAAATGAAATAAAGAATATCCCATTCTCTATTGCCAATGATGCCACTGCAAAGTCGGGTCTGAGTCTGAATGTTAAAAAACTGATGGCAGGCGGGAATGACTTTTCAAGCGGTTCAATAGCCAACACTGGCTATACACGTGTATGGGATGTCGGTTCAAGCGGGATGAATCTTAATAATACGCGGTACATGAATGTAACCCTGCAGTGGGTGAATCCGGCAAATGATCTTGATCTTATTCTTGGGTATTATGATGGAACCCAATGGCAACCAACCCGATTTGAATCAGGGCACAATAATTCACAGCTTAAGCAGGCGTGGGAGAAACTGGAAAATATAGATATCCAGCTTTATCTCAAGAGCTGTCCCAATTTTGGCATATTTATAAAAAATACCGGAAGCTTGGAGACCTACAATCTTACCATAAACTTTACAGATACAGCTGCGTGGAGTGGAGCATCGGTGAACGAAACCTCAATTTCGTTGAGTGGAGGACAGACAAGACAGGTAAACGTTACAATAGACGGCTCCCAACTAACCCAGAATGTAACAGACCTCGTATTTACGATTCAGGATTCGACGGAAGATTATGCTGTTATTCCTATTAGATTGAATTTGAATGCAATCACTGGAGGATCACCATTACTGGTCTCCTCCATAACGCCAAACAGCAGGAATGCACAGTTAGGCACGCCGGTGACGTTATTCATGTCAGTGATCAACTATGGAAATGGAACAGCGACTGGCGTGAGTATAAAACAGGCATCTGCATCTAGTTTGCCCGTAACTGTAAGCTACCAGCAGTGGGATGGCACAGCGTTCATAGGTTCAGCAGACACACCTGCGGACATAGCTGCAGGCGCAACGGCTAACTATGTGCTGACCATCAACGCGACATCAGCGTTCACTACTTCGTCCCTGAAATTTAATGTGTCAGGAACCAATGTAGAAGCAGCTCCAATAAGCGCAGTTAACACTCTGACCATCGCAGCAAGTGCAACCCCCTATGCAGATGTCATTATGATGTCTTCAAACCTGAATGTAAGCGGAGCACTCAACAACTGGTCAGACCTTGCAGTAGCTACAACGAATGTCGGGGCCAATGCAACCAATGTAACCTTTAATGTTGTCGTACCTTCTTCGATAATAGGGCTGATAACTCAGGTGAACCAGACCGATCCAACAACCGGAGCCATAATTGGTTCAGCAACCGGATTGACCATTGCACCAGGCGATACACCAACCTTTGCAGTGTTTGTATATCTAACACAGCCGATAGCCTATGATCCTGCAAAAAACAGGATAACGCTTCAGTTGGTAGATGGGACAGGCAAAGTGATTGGAGCGCAGTCAGTGGCTGTGTCAACGACGTAAGGTTACAAAAGAAAAAATAGGAGAGAAGAATCCAAAAGCGATGGAATCAAATCCGTATCGTACAATCCTCACTATCCAGCGTCAAATTAGGACTATAATACGGATCTCCTTCATCAATGACCTTTCCCCATTTTTCCCTGATATATTCGACATCCTTCAAAAACAGCTTTTGTAAATCGGGCGCATCTTTGTAATCCCTATTCAATGTTTCGTGGTGAATAAGTTCTGCGAATGGTGTATAAACAATAAGGTATCCCTGTTCCCTGAGTTTTAGACATAGATCGACATCGCTAAAGGCAACGGCCAGATTTTCATCAAATCCATTAACTTCCTTAAACGCATCCTTTCTTAGCATCATGCATGCGGCTGTAACAGCGCTGCAATTTTTGACTATAGTAATGTTACCGAAATATCCGGGTATGTTGGAAGGGAATCCTAAGAGTGGATATCCGGCAACATGATCTTTACCTAAACCTAAGGTAATTCCACAATGCAGTATTTGGTTGCTTGAATTTATTAATTTAGTACCAACCGCGCCCACTTCAGGTCTTTGGGTATTCTCGCACAGGGCATTTACCCAATCATTCGTAAGGATTTCCACATTTTCATCTAAGAATAAAAGATATTTCCCTTTGGCATGAGTTGCTGCAAGATTTCTGGCTGTAGAAATATTATAGCTGCCACTATATTGGATTATATGTACATTGTCTTTGTCAATTACTGCTGATTTTTGTTTTTCCATATTTATTACGACAATTTCATAATTGGGATAATCAGTCGACTGTTCAATATTTGCAATGCATTTCAAAATTGCGTGACTATCACTGCTAACGATTATCATGCTTACTAACGGCGAACTCAATAATTTTCTTTTCATACGATAAGAACCAATCCAAAAACCATCTGAAACTTCTCCCTTGATGTTATTGCGTTTCATGTAATCTGTTAAAGCTTTTTTAGCAGAAACATATGCATAGTTTTTAGCCCCGGCAGCAGATGCTGCCGAGCCGGGCACCATTCTCCAGTGATATAATATTTTCGGAATGTGATGGATACTATGTGTTTTATCCATGACCCGTAATACAAGGTCATAATCCTGACTTCCATCAAAATCCTTTCTGAAACCTCCGATCTCATCAAGGATTTCCTTTTTGTAAACGCCGAAGTGGCATGTGTACATGCAGGATAAAAAAGTATCCAAAGACCAGTCCGGTTTGAAGAAAGGATCCCTCCGGTTTCCTTTCAGATCAATTTTGTCCTCGTCGCTGTAGATCATATCTGCATCGCGGTTGGTTTGAAGATATTTGACAACTTCATACAGGGCATCTGGCGAAAGTTCATCATCGTGGTCAAGTAAACCAATATATTCTCCTGTAACAAGGGCTAACGCCTCGTTTGAATTTTCAGAAATGCCTTTGTTTTCCGGAAGGAATTTGACTTTTATTCTGGGATCCTTCTTTGCATAAGCTTCGAGGCATTTTATGACATCCTTTTTTGTGGATGCATCGGCAAGACATAGTTCCCAGTTTTCATAAACCTGGCTTCGGACTGATTCTATTGCTGCTTCGATCCATGCAACGTCAGGATTATAAACCGGAGTTAAAATACTGATTTTTGGCTGGTATTCAAAATCTTTAACTTCTTTTTTATATTGTTCGAATTTTTGTGCAGTTGGTTCATTTTTCAGTATCCAGATGTCATATCTGCTTTTTATCCCAATGTCAGCGAATGCCTGGAAGCCAATACTGCCATTAATGGATTCATCATTATAATTCAACGTTAATTCGGGAAAAGTTATCGATTCATTATGCCAGACAACTGCGCCTGGGTCTTCTTTAGAAATCAATTCAAAGAAAAATGTTCTCCCTTTGCTGTCTTTGATCGGCTTGAAGCTAAATAATGTATAGCCATTGTCTTCTATCCTGTGACCTTTTACAGATGTTTTTCTTAATATCTCACCGCCAGCATTTTGAATATAGAGCATAAGGTCTGAATTAAGTCTATTATTCGTTGCAGTATATATTTTAATTTCATTTAAATTATCTGATAAGAATGTAAATTTGCCGCTCAGGCTTTTCGAAAGTGAAAGCGGAACATTTGGAGAAACTATTTTTGTCTCAACAATCGGTACTCTGGAAACATAGGTGTTATTATTAAACAGTTTGTCTTTGCTTTTTTGTAAAAACCCGCCCAAGCCATCATTTGCAATTAACCTGAAGCTTCTTGTCGCAAGATCATATAAATATCTTCTTTTTGTAGTGTATGGAAAAATAACATTTACAAATCTATGATATTTTGTTAATACCTGCCACGAAGTGCTATTGTAAATGTCATTTAATTTTCTATTATTCTGCGCTATTAAAGAATTCAGATTTTGGATATACTCATCTTTGTTTTTGATGGTTTCTTTTAATCCATTTATATAATCATCTTTGTTATTGACTGCTGTCTCCAATCCATTTATATAATTATCTTTGTTTATGATTGTTTCATTTAATCCATTTATATAATTATCTTTGTTTGTGACAGTTTCCTTTAATCCGTTTATATATTCATCTTTGTTTTTGACTGTTGTTTCTAATCCATTTATATAATCGTCTTTCTTTTGAACAACAGTTCCCAGGATTTGTATTTGTTTATCGTAATCCTGAAGTACCGTTTCGAGATTATGTATATGAATTTCCTTATTACTCGTAAATTGTCCTATGGTTTCAAAGATCAGTGTTTCAAGTGCATGAAATTTTGAAACATCCATTTTACGGTTTAATTTATCGATGTCAGGAAGCGTTCCAATTTTTCCAATCAAATATATTGTTCGATATGCTGGATTCAACGAATCCCCAAGTTCTAAAAAATTCATGTTATAAAATCTATATACCTGGTTTACATTTTCAATAGGAACGCCATATTTATATGAATAAAATATAAAAAGTTGCATTAAAAGCCAATTTGAGATATTGTTTGTTTCTGTAGTTAAGTACTCAAATCCATTGTTTTTCAAAAAATCTTCCAGTTTTTTTCCAGATGGAAGTCCGTTTTTTATATGCTCGAATAGCCATGGATGGTTATTACCTGTAAGTTTATGGAAAAAATCGTTTATCTTTACCTCGGCTTCTGCTGCTTTTTCAGAGTAAAAAGGCGCGCCCAGTATAACATAATTCTTACTGATCCTCTGCATTTCTGATAATGTGCTCTCCCGATTTTCAGGAGATATATGCTCAAAAAGGTCTGAAGAAACCACAACATCAAACGTGTGATCCTTAAAAGGAGCGCTTATGATATCGCCTACAAAATATTTTTTTTCATTAGATTCGGATTTTCGGATGTCGAGAATGTATAAATCGTCATACTCTTGAAGGAATTCCATCAGATGCCCACTCCTTCCACCGATATCTAAAATTTTTAAACATTTATTATTTTTTCGCAAAAGGTTTATCAAATCACTTATTATTTTGTTCCTCGTGTATAAATCGAAAGGCAGATCGAACCTTTCACTTAACATATTTCCATCCGGATTCTCTGTCAATTTCAACTATTATTTCAAAATTCCATATTAATAAAATTGATGTGATTATTGATGTTACTATAATGGAGTAATTGCTTGCGATAGGCGTGGTTGGGTTATAATCTCGGAGAATCATTTTAACATTTTTCACAATCATCAGTGGGTAAATAGTAATACTGTTCATTACATATAAAGATGTATGAATTTTCTACGAATGCTTGAAAAAAACATAAAAATTTTACTGTTTTTCTTTTTGTATCATAGCGTTCAATAATTCCAAATTCCATATCAATAAAATGGATATAATCACCGATACTACCAAAACAGAACCATTGTCTGTGATGGGAATAATTGGAATATAATTACGGAGAATTATATCTACATTATTCACCCACATCATTGGATATAAAATGAATAAAAAACTCATTGCCACATAAAGATAGCTAAATATTTGGTCTCTAAACTCACCCAAAACAAATATTGAACTTGGAAGTAGCCAGATCCACCATTGTGGGTTTGTATATACTGACATAAAAAACCAGGAACAGCTTAGAAATACAGAACCTACTAAATTTTTAAAGCTGATGTTAACATATTTGTGAATCCCCCAAAGCAAAACAAAGTAACCTACAAGCCAAATTGATATCGTATGAAACGGTGGAAGATTTACGGGAGCTAACTGGAGATTAAATAACAAGCTTGGCTCAGATAACAACAGAGGTTTAAACCATTTGAGATATCCAATCCACGGAGCTAACCCGACAAAAGCCCCAAGAAAAATATATTTAAGTGATTGTATAAAATTTTTATTACTTAAAAATATTGATATGGGAAATAATAACAGCAATGGATACAATTTAAACTCCATACCTATTCCAATGGAAACAATAGATGCTATTTTCCAAACGGATTTTGTTGTTTCAAAACTTCTCCTGGCAAAATACAATGCCAACAATGTAAAAAATGCGGGATAAATATCCGATTGTCCCATTACCTCTATACTTATGAATGCCAATGGCGATGCCAGATAACCTATCAGTAGCTCTTTGCGTGGGTATATTTTATATATCAAAAACCCACCCACGAAAAAGACAATGATTTCTGGCAATATTCCAAAAAAAGGCAAGAACCATGGATTAGTAGAAGGATCTAGAGACCAGTTGTTTAAATCGTATGAAAACACAAGAGATAGTATCCTTAAATATATGCCATGAATTATATAATAGTCTGGTGGATGTATTATCCAACCAGATATTTTTTGAACTTCTATAATATCTCTATAAAAATCATAATTACCCATTGCAAATGATTTAGCAACCCAATTTAGTGTCCAGAAATCGGCATGTTTTGGATACGCTGCATAATAAATATAACCAATCAATATAGTTATAATTAAAATGTTCAATATTCTATTTTTTCTTCCACTCCTCACATCATTCTATAATATTGATAAACTATTTAAAGAAATGTGTTAAATGAGACGTTTATCATTTCCCGAAATAACTTCCTCAGCCTTAACTTCTTTTATCTTTTCTCAATTTAACAATCTATTTATGAGTTGAATTGTATATTAATGGTCAGCCAACAGGAAAAGACCTCACATTTAAAACGCATTGGAATCCATATTCAAATAATGCAACGGATTCGGGTAACTAAACTCTTTTAATGATACTCCCACCTGCAAGGTATGTACAGCATCCCATAATCTTTAATTTCCCCATCAACTACTTTAAATGTAAACCTTTTTTCATGATGGTCATAGGGATTAACACACGCAAAATCATAAACAGCAGCCGTAAATAAATAAGTACCTTTCAATAATGGCAGAGAATCAATAATATATCTCACGATTCCCTCTCCTTCTATACTATCTATTACGTTATTATGGGATTTTGTATTCGGCCCGGTAATATGAACTCCGTCATTTCTATGAATTGCAATCCCAAAAACTGGTTTTTCTATTTTAGTTCTTGCAAAATATCTCATCTGGACTATCAGAGGTTCGCCAGTTTTAAAAACATGTCTCTCACTTCCATCTTCAGCAAAGAATTTAACTTCTGTGATCTCAACAGTTCCTGATCCCCACCTATCCTGCGCCGAAGTTACCTGGGTTTCTATCTTTTCAGATTTCGCTGTTTCCTTTAAAACTTCTTTTACAGCAACTTGCTCGTTCATCTTTTCATGCTGTTTCTTCAAACTCAATTCTTCTTTAATGTGCATATCAACATGATAATCGTTAACTACCTTCTCACTGTGACCGATCGAACTCATCTTTCCGTGATTCAGTAGTATAGACCTCTCACACAATTGCTTCACTGCCTCCATTCCATGCGAAACAAATACGATCGTTTTCCCCTCGCCCCTGAACTCATTGATCTTATCAAAACATTTTTTCTGGAATGCCTCATCCCCAACAGCCAGCGCCTCATCGATCAATATTATGTCGGGATCGGTGGATATCGCAGTAGAAAACGCCAGCCTCGCATACATCCCGCTTGAGAAGTTCTTAAGCTTGGCATTCCTGAATCTCTCAAGCTCTGCAAAATCAAAAATGTCATCAATCTTATTTTTTATTTGTGTTCTGTTCATCCCCATAATTGACCCATACAGATACACATTTTCTTCAGCCGTGAGCTCGGGCTGGAAGCCCACACCAAGCTCCAGGAATGGAGCGATCCTGCCATTCACTTTCACGCTGCCTGAGTCCGGCCATAGAACCCCTGCAATTATCTTCAGAATTGTGCTCTTCCCGCTTCCGTTCTCGCCTATGATGCCAAGTGTCTCACCTTTTTTCACCCTGAAGCTTACGTCCTTAACAGCCCAGAACTCCTCATATGTTGAAGAGCTACCTTTTAGCCTAGCAACTATGTGCTCAAACAGCCTAGTATTTTTCTCATGAGGGATACGAAAGCGCTTAGAGACATTCTCAACTATGATGGCGTCCTGTTCTTGTTTTTTAGGTTTTGGAATTTGGAACATGTTTATATATTCTCTGCAAATCTGCGTGATAATCTTTTGAATAACCATGAACCTAAAGCAAATAGTATTATCCCTGAAACAATTGTCAATAAAAAATCAATAAATCCGGGAATTAAATTGAACAAAAGAACATCCCTGTACATTTCTATTAACCTTGTGATAGGGTTGAGCATATAATAAAATTTATACTTCTCAGGTATCAATGAGACAGGGTAAACAATAGGAGACAGGAAAAATCCTATTTGCAGTATCACTTCCCATATATGGCCAAGATCCCTGTGATACACATACAGAGAAGCAAGCATGAGTGCAAGACCGTATATGATCATGAAATATATTACCTGAAGGACAGGGAATAAAAGGATTGTGAGTGAAAAACTGGCCCCGAAAATCAACAGAAGCGGTATCAGCACAAGGAATTCAAGAAAAGAGCTTATGAAAGCGGAAATCACAACGCTAAGTGTGAGAATCTCCCGGGGTATGTATATTTTTGTAACGAGGCTACTTTTTCCAATAATAGAGACCATGGCAGTCGATGTCCCATTGGCAAAAAAACGCCAGCCTGTTACGCCTATGAGAAGATATAGGGCATAATGTTCCTGTGTGAACCGAAAGACGTTGTTGAAAACAAAGTACATTATAAGCATCATGAGAAGAGGAGTCAGCATCGACCAGGCGAATCCCATGATCGAATTTGCGTACTTAGTCTTGAGGTCGCTTATCACGAGGTTTTTTATTAATTCTTTATATTTAAGTATATACATAATACGTCTAAAATGTGGCCGATAATTTACAGGATAAAAAAATAGCCCTTTTTAATCATATTCCCTTCTTATTCTATAATCAACCCATTTATAGGTTTTTCAATACGATAATTTCTCATAGCACTTCCCAGCTTTACATTTCAAGATACACGGATAGTGGAGAAAGCAAAGAAAGCTCTTCTCACCTTGAAGATTTCCCCGCTACTGAAAAGATGAAAAAACATCTCGTCACTTATCTTCCCTTGTCATCCAGTAAACCGCCTTGTACTTCTCTGCAAAACCAAAGATATTTTTAGCCATTACAGCCCGCCCATATTCCTTGAGCTCGCCGCCCTGATCGTAGATGAACGTATTTTCACCAAGCTTTGTCACTTTAAAGATTTCTCCCTTCTCTTCTGTTCCGACATGCAGAACATCCCCTATTTTCATTTCCGTAATTTTAGGTCGAACAGTTGTTTTCTCTACCATTATAAATCACCTTTATGTTTTATCTGTTGCGTGTATTCATTGATATTAAATCTTACCTGATAGTTAAAACATTATCTGATCGTGCACCCTATTCCTTTGAGAAGTTTCTCTATGTGTTCATGCACGACCCCAACATCACGATCACCATGAATTGTGATCCTGTATGTAACACTCTGTGCATTATTTTTTTTATAAGTATCAATGATCCGGGCGCAAACGACTCCCTCCTTGCCCATGATAACGCTTTTTATGACTTCTGCATCCGAAGCCGTCGGAACAAAAACTGAGATATCGCGCGTCACATTCTTCAAATTCGCGGATTTCCATGAATTCAATTCCTTTTCATTCAAAAGTCTCACATTCTCAATAAGAAATTCAGTCTTTTTCCCGCCACGCTCAAGGATAACAGTACGCGGCGTCACTTTACTGACAATTCCGATATGCACAACGCCTGAGTATATATGCTTCAGGGCCCGCTCACTTTCGATAGAACGCACAAGTTCTTCGTGTTCCGCTATTTTTGTGCCTATGAGCTTTTCCGAGCGCCGTAATGCAGATTCCGTATCGCCGAAATGTGCTGCGGCTTTTTTCATAATCCCCACAAAGCCTTCGATGTCTTTCCGTTTGACCGTCTCTGCCAGCAGATTGCACTGGTTGATATAGGCCTTATGCACTTTTGCGACTTCGGGATTCATCTGTATCATGGCATAGAGGTACGGATTCTGTTCCAGTATCCGACCCACTAGATCAAGCATGATATCATACATCGGGCTCATGAACCTGCGTGATCTTGCCACATCAAACTCAAGCTCGCTAAAAACCGCACCTATGGAGATATAAGCAAAATGCGTAAGACCCTGGACAACTGACATCATCTTATCATGCTCAGATGCTTCCATTATCTCGATGTGGGCGCCATTATCTTCATAAAGACTTCTTATTATAGGAAGCCATTTCCTGCTTCTTCCTTCCACCGGAGTGAAAATAACGATCTGGCCCCTTATATCAGGAATGGACGGTCCGAACATTGGATGTGTTCCAAGTATTTCGACATCCTGCGGGGCATGTTTTTTCATAGCTTCGACTGGCCCTGTTTTTATGGACGTGATATCCATAAGAAGGCTTCCGGAAGGCATTTTAGGGGCAATATCCGATATGGTTTTTTCAGTGATATTAATGGGAACCGATATCATTACGATATCACTCGCCCTAATTTCAGTATCAAGGTCATCCGCAAATGTCACTCCCAGTTCCTCTGCGACCTCTTTTTTCTTATTTATGCCCCATATTGACACATCATAACCATGTTTTTTATAAAATTTTACAAACCACTTTCCCGTTTCCCCTGTTCCGCCTATGATCAATATTCTCATGAAAGCCTCGCTCTTACAGCTTTTTCCATTAAAACAACAGGCGGGGTCTTTCCAGTCCATATCTTGAATGCTTCTGCTCCCTGGTACACAAGCATCATAACACCATCTATCGTTTTTGCTCCTGCTTTTCTTGCTTCCTGGAGGAGTTGCGTATTGAGCGGATTATAAACTATATCGAACACAACAAGATCACGACGCATCAAATCAGAGGTCACAATGGTTTCTGTTACTTTTGGAGACATGCCAATAGCAGTTGAATTTATGAGAATATCGCTATTCTTGATAAGATCCTTTAGATCCTCAAGACCGCAGCCGCGTATTTTTCCGGCACTTCCCACGTCTTTTGCAAGCGAGATCGCCCTCTCTGGCGTCCTGTTAGCTATGGTCACAATTGCGCCTTCTGCTGCCAGTGTAAACGCGATCGCTCTTGCCGCGCCTCCTGCGCCAAGGAGCAAAACGTTTTTTCCTTTGACATGCACACCGCCTCCCTCAAGCGCTTTCATAGCCCCAATACCATCTGTGTTATGACCTGTCATTCCATTATTAAAATCAACGGTATTGACTGCGCCAATATGTTTTGCAAGCTCGGTGGGTTTCACTATTTCCAAGGCTTTCTCCTTCAGGGGAATTGTAAGATTAAGCCCGCCAAACCCAAGAGCAAAAGCGCCGTGGATAGCATCGCGAAGCGAGTCAGGGCTTACCCTGAACGCGTGATATTCGCAATCCATGCCAAGTGCTTTAAATGCCGCATTATGCATTGCGGGTGAAAGGCTGTGGGACACCGGATCGCCAAGAACTCCGAATAGCTTCATGCTATCCTAATTAATGGTAATGGTTAAAAAATATTATGATTGAGAATTAGGGCCATCTGCCATATGATGCATTTAATACCAGGACAACTAGTCCAGCAAGTATAGCTATTGTAACTACGGTTTTTGGCTCGATCAATACTGCGGTCTCTTCAGAATCGTAATATCTCATCAGACCAGCTGAGGACATCAAGCCGCTGCCTTCTTTCTTTTTTGTCATGAAAGGTGTAATGTTTTTTATTGCATTTTAATGTATCGCAAGAAAAGCAATTTAACTGGAGGATTTAAAATCTCCGACGATCTACCTTCTCAATACTTCAAAAAGCATTATAAGTCCAATTATCAGTATTGCGGCAGACCATATCGAGAAATCTAATTTATAAAGTGCCGCTACCCCGAACAGCAGTCCGACTGCTCCAAGCCATGTGGTGAACTTGCTGATATTGATCTTCCAGATTATCCGAAGCAGATTCAAAAAAAGGAGAATTGCGCCACTTCCCGCATATAAAATAGCCCATTTCTGGGTGGTATCTATTTTTTGAAGGCTCTCAAGTATGAAGCTTCCTCCTATAAGAATGAAAAATAATGCCCATGATAATTTCACCAGTTTGAAATTCAACATATGCCTGGCATGAAGCGCTTTCTCATCCATCATGACTTCTACTTGGACCATATGTACCTTAATATTCTGCTAAAACTTGAATGTTACCCATAACATTGATATGATGTCAGATGCATTAACGGCGTTGGTGATAATATGAGTGAATGTTTCCTTTGTCATACTGCTCTTGAGCCCGTAAACGATGCCGAATTAGAAGGCGTGGACCTGTGTGTGGACTGCTGCGAAAATATGGATACCGTCATAAGAGATTATATCTCATCAAGCCCTGGCGGGTTAGACCTAGTCCTTGATATAATCGCGGATGAGATATCAAGCCCTGAAAGCAGGCTAAGGGATGCCCTGAAAGATGTTGTCAGGGAAGTAGTATCTGAAAAATAAAAAGGAAAAAAAAATTCTTTTTTTTCTTACTTTTTTAATTGGGTACTCTATAAAATAGGTACAGAACGCCTGCTATAATTAGAATAACTATTAAGACAGCCAGAATCACGGTCGTATCACTTTTATTTTCATTTGTATCATTCATATCCATCAATCCTCTTGTATTTGATAGTATCAGTTATTTTTCTTAATGTATATAAAATCATCCAAAAATTTTGATGAGCTATTTTGGCAGTTTAAAGTCTCTACAATATCTTTCTGAGGCAATGCTGACCATATCCCTCGGTATGGAATGTTTGTTGATGGTCAGATAATTCTTTATCAATGCCCGTTCATTCTGGTATGCCGATGCTATCGAGTCAGTATACAAAAGACCATCGTTTGTAAGGGCATATTCATAACGCTGCTTCCAGCGTCCGTTTTTCTCAAAATAACGCAAATCTTCATCCAGCATCCCCATGGCTACAAGAAGCTGGATATCTTCAAAAAGCCTGTCGCTGTAAGAGAATCCGTAACGTGTATGGAACCTGTAATCAAACAGATTTTTTAATTTTTCCTCCTTTCCAAGCTCCCTGACAAGATAATATATCTTAGCAATATTCCTAAGTCTTGGCATAGTGATCCTTCCACCTTCCTCGCTGCTGAACAGCTTGTGGGCGCTATAAAAGATAAGGAGAAGCCCTTCAATGGGCAGATAATTGTCGTTTCGGATAAAGCGCAAAAGATCGGGTGAAAGGTTTTCAATTCCAATCAGGAAATCATGCGATGCATGTGAAAGCGCAGCATTATCTGTTGACTTTGTGAAAACACAAAGCGATATCTGGCGCGAGATCGCCCTCACAAGACCATTTGCAAGCGCAGATTCATCGTACAGGAAACTTTCATCCTCCCCTATTTTTATGCGTGTGCTTTTGGGTATCCCGCTTGCAACATCAAGGTCAACAAGCACAGAGGCACCGTATCTGTCAGCGAAACGTTTAGCAAGCTCATCCTCGAACATTTTCTTTGCAACCCCGTTCCTTGCAATGGTGGAAAGCGCCATTCTTGTCCTTGGATTGAGGTTCTTATGGGTAAAACGCGCAGCTGCCCCGCATATCGCAGCTTTTCGGATATTTATGACCAAATTCTTAGACTGGGCATCCCCGTTCGTTTCTATGAAATTAAAAAGGTCGCTGTCATTATATTTTATAAAGAATTCCAATACTGCAGCTTTTACATCGTTCCCTGACTCCTTGTATCTGGCAAGCGTTCTCTCAAGGGCA
>JADGPT010000015.1 GCA_017882345.1 Bacteroidales bacterium | reverse complement strand
ATGAATCTTACAGATATTTCTGTGACACCTGTTCATATTGCATTCGATGAGGTATGCCGTACAGCGGATGCCAGAGGAGTAAGAGTTACAGGATCCGAACTTGTCGGATTGATTCCTCTTAAGTCTTTACTCGATGCAGGGCGTTATTTTCTAGCTAAACAGCAGCGTTCATCAGGAGTATCCGATGGTGAGCTTATAAGGATAGCCATCATATCGATGGGACTTAATGACATCTATCCATTTAAACCAGAAGAAAAAATAATTGAATTTGTTATGGCTGATAAAGGTGAACATAAACTGATCGATATGAATCTGAAAGAGTTCATGGATGAGGCTGCTTCGGATTCACCTGCTCCCGGAGGCGGATCTGTTTCGGCTTATATGGGAGCACTCGGTGTTTCTCTGGGCACAATGGTTGCTAATCTGTCAAGTCACAAAAGAGGATGGGACGACCAGTGGAAAGAGTTTTCAGACTGGGCTGAAAAAGGTAAAACAATTCAGAATAGTCTTTTGCAGTTAGTTGATGAGGATACAATTGCATTCAACAGGATAATGGATGCATTCTCACTTCCGAAAAAATCTGAAGAAGAGAAAAGATTGAGAGAAGTTGCAGTACAGGAGGCAACAAAAAATGCAACGCTTGTCCCTTTGAAAGTGATGGAGATTGCATTTTCCGGCTTTGAATTAATCAGCGAAATGGTTGAAAAGGGAAATCCTAATTCCGTTAGTGATGCAGGAGTAGGTGCATTGGCTCTCAGGTCGTGCATCAGAGGTGCATTCCTTAATGTAAAAACCAATGCCTCAGGGATACATGATAAAGGTTTTGTAAATAGTGTAATTGCCAGGGGCGAGGATTTAGAATTCAAAGCTGTTGCTGCAGAAGAGATAATCCTTAAAAATATTAATGCAAATATCAGAAATAAGTAAGTTTTTATAATTTTAGGTTAAAAATCCTTATGCTTCTGTCACTGTCTCTCATATCAGGTTCTATACTCCGCATACCTCGCGATGCATAATAAAAGGATTATCCATTAATTCTCTTTATCGTTCTGAGATGATGGGAATAACCGCCAATCTCTGGTTTAAAAATCCCCTGGTGATCGATCGAATCAATTCTTACCCTGCCTGAGGCATGAATGACCAACCCTCTTGATAAAATCATTCCGACATGTGAAATCTTACCCCTGTCATTATCGAAAAACACCAGATCGCCGGGCTCCGCCTGATCAATGAAGTCAATATTTTTACCAACTTCAGCCTGCTGCCAGCTATCGCGCGGAATGGGAATTCCCTGTATTTTATATACAAGTTGGGTAAATCCTGAACAGTCTATTCCTGAAGGTAGTCTGCCTCCCCAGATGTAAGGACTGTTTATAAATTTCATGGCTGAATCAGTCAGCGAATCATTTGTTGAAATAAATTTGTTACTGAATTCACGACCGGTAGTATATTGATTATTACCGACAATAAATACTTTGTCCTCGAAATCGGGATTGAAAACCTCACACCCGGCTTCAAGTACCATTTTTGTCTTGTCGTTTTTATAACATAGTAAGGACCTGTTCAATACATGTCCGCATGAACTACCTGCTACAGGAGAGCGCTGCAGATGATCCATGTCGATCCATCCCATATACTTGTCAAAAAAAGTTACGATTTTCATCCAACTGCCGGATTTATCTATAATAGAATATTTTTCGCCAAACAGCACCTGGCTAAGCATCTCAGTTTTATGTGATGGTCCGGATCTCATCGGGACAAAGACATTCTCACATATATAATTTTCCATATAATAATATTTAATGTCAAAATTAGTAAATATCCTGAATTCTACCTCTTTATTCCTCTTTGTAACTCGTGCTGACTCTTAGTACATGGTGTTAGGAAAAATTACTTTATTTTTGCTTTCTCAAATCAGGTTTTAAAAATTTTTGCCAATGTCTGAAATTCAGAATGTTTGGAAGCCGACCAGAAAAAAAATATTAAATCTTGTTTATTTTATCCTGAGTACGGCAATCGTTGTCGGGATCTGGCCATACGAATCAGGTTCCGGCTGGTTCAGAATTACTGGTGTTATTATTATTGTTTCGTCATGTTATCTGGTTCTTTATCTATTCCTTGCTCATTTCCGGTCGGAAGTACTTGATGTTACCCGACAGACACTTTTTATCATTCTTATAATACTCTCATTCATTTTGTTGACAAGGTTTGTATCAACTTATATTAATCAGAAAGGATTGTTCCTTATTCCGTTTGTAATTATCCCGGTTGTTATACGAACGTTTTATGATGCCAGGCTCGCATTGTTTATCCTGCTGATAACTATCATGCTTGCGGGATTTATGGTTACCGATCCGTTTGTATTCATATTTATGAGTTTTATTTCTGGTATGGTTGCAATTTTCTCACTGTCAAATATATACAGACGAGCTAAACTATTCATCACTTCTCTGGAGGTAATAATCAGCTATTCAGCTCTCTATTTGGGATTAAACTTAATGCACGATGGAAGTTTTAATAATATTAAAGTGTCTGACTTCTACCTGTTCGCCGGTAATGGACTCCTCGTTCTTATGTGTTATCCTATTATTTTTATTTTTGAAAAGAAATTTCTGTTTCTTTCAGATAACACACTTCTTGAGCTTGCCGATACAAATCAGCCTTTGTTAAGAAAACTTGCTGAGGAGGCTCCCGGATCATTCCAGCACTCTCTTCAGGTAGCTAACCTCGCTGAAGAAGCAGCAAGAATAACCGGGGCTAATCTTCTCCTTGTGAGAACCGGTGCATTATACCATGATATTGGTAAAATTGCAAACCCAAAATTCTATATCGAAAATCAGACTGATGGATTAAGTCCTCACGATAATCTTAATCCTGAGGAGAGCGTTAAAGTGATAATAAATCACGTTAAAAACGGAGTAATTCTGGCAAAAAATTTCAAGATTCCAGTTCAGATTATAGATTTTATCAGGACACATCACGGGACTACGGTAGCTTACTACTTTTTCAAGAAATACACTGACCTGCACCAATTGGATACAAGTACGGTAAAAGAGTTTACCTATCCTGGTCCCAAGCCATTTTCAAAGGAGACTGCTGTTGTAATGATGGCAGATGCAGTAGAAGCCTCTTCGCGCAGCCTTTTGGAATATACTGAAGAAACCATAAGCGAACTTGTTGAAAGGATTGTTTACATCCAGGAACAAGACGGACAATTCTCTGATATCCCGCTCACCTTCAAAGATATTTCTGATATTAAAAGTGCTTTTAAGAAAAGACTCTCAAATATTTATCATATACGGATGGCTTATCCTGAAAGAGAGTTTTGATAACTGCTCTGTGCCCTGTGCCTTTCATCGCATATCAATAACCTCAACTCCCTTGAATTTTTCAGGCTGAAAGATAAATGTAGCTGGCTCAGGTTTTGTATTAAGGTCATATTCATTGACTTGAAGCATGACAATAACCCCATCCCTTCTCTTGTATTCAAGGCTGATAAGATTTAGAAGAGATTTTCCTATTGAAAGTCTTACCCTAAAGAGTTCATTTTTTATATCTTCAGGATAGAGGTCGATTATATATGAATTTGATTTCTCCTCAATGAGACGGCTTTTATAATCTTTTTTGTACATCGTGAATATCAGCGACGGACGACTCTGAAAAGTATTGTCTTTCTTGTTCGCTTTGGTTATTGTTACCTCTTGTTCTGCAGGGAGATAACTCCAGGATGTTTCGCCGTTAAACCAGAGGATATTGTCAGGGAGTACGAGTTTATATTTATCCTTGCTGAGAATGATGGAGCCTGCCAGAGTATCAACTTTATTATCCGTCTGGTTTGTAGTTACCAGGTTGAATTTCATAGATACAGAAGGGGCCTTTAATGCGTTGTCGGCGAATTTATCAAGAATCTTAATAGCCTCAGGATCATTCTGTCCGAGAATGTTCAGGGAAAATAGAATAAGAGATAAAAGAATGGCTGTAATATGTCTCATCATAATAGTTTTAATCCAGACGCTTCAAAATCTGTTCCAAAGCGATAAAATCCATACAAAGAACATCCCTGGCTTTACTCCCTTCGAATGGCCCAACAACTCCGGCAGCTTCAAGCTGGTCAATTATTCTTCCTGCCCTGTTGTATCCGATGGAAAGCTTCCTCTGAATAAGAGAAGTGGAGCCCTGCTGATGCTGAACAACAAGACGGGCAGCGTCATCGAACATAGCATCCCTTTTACGCAGATCGACCTCGAGCGCTCCGGA
Organism: Bacteroidales bacterium; assembly: GCA_017882345.1. Classification (GTDB taxonomy): domain Bacteria; phylum Bacteroidota; class Bacteroidia; order Bacteroidales; family VadinHA17; genus LD21. The sequence goes on along the minus strand of JADGPT010000015.1, from coordinate 24,448 downwards.
ATCGCTGTCGTCAACATACTCCGGAAGATGCATGGCATCGGCATAACCCTTCTGAGATCCTATAAAATCTGTAAGCTCTTCAATTTCAGGAGTATCTATGAATGCGCACTGAACCCGTACAGGTTCATTGCCCGAAGATACCAACATATCACCGCGTCCAACCAGTCTGTCAGCTCCGGAAGCATCAAGAATTGTACGTGAATCGATCGATGAAAATACACGGAATGCTATCCTTGTCGGGAAATTTGCCTTGATAAATCCTGTTATAATATTTGCCGATGGTCTTTGAGTTGAGATAATCAGATGTATGCCAATAGCTCTTGCAAGTTGTGCAAGACGTCCTATCGGACCCTCAATTTCCCTTCCGGCAGTCATTATCAAGTCAGCAAATTCATCAATAATCAAAACTATGTATGGCAGGTATTTATGCCCTTTTTCCGGGCTAAGTTTCCTTGAAATAAACTTTTCATTATACTCTTTGATATTTCGGGACTGGGCGGCTTTAAGCAACTCCAACCTGTTGTCCATCTCAATGCATAATGAATTGAGTGTCTTAATAACTTTTTGAGTATCAGTAATTATTGCATCCTCTTCATCCGGAAGCTTGGCAAGAAAATGTCTTTCGATCTTCATATAAAGAGGCAGCTCCACTCTTTTTGGATCGATGAGAACAAATTTAACTTCGGCAGGATGTTTCTTGTAAAGAATTGAAGTTATGATTGCATTTATTCCGACAGATTTTCCCTGGCCTGTTGCTCCGGCCACAAGAAGGTGAGGCATTTTTGTCAGATCGACAATATACGGTTCATTGGTAATTGTCCTTCCCAGAGCAAGGGCTATATCAAATTTTGACTCCTGGAATGCTTTTGAAGTAATGAGTGATCGCATTGAAACGATTTCCGGTTTTTTATTTGGAACCTCAATGCCTACCGTTCCCCTTCCTGGAATTGGGGCGATAATTCTTATCCCGAGTGCTGAAAGGTTGAGAGCGATATCATCTTCAAGTGATTTTATACGCGCAAGCCTCACCCCGCGTTCCGGTATAATCTCATATAATGTTACTGTAGGCCCGACAGTTGCAGAAATACTTTTTATACTGATCTTATGATCGCCCAGAGTTTTAATAATATTTTCTTTATTTTCAAAAACTTCAGAATTATCGAAGGCGCTCTCTGATTTGTGTTCTTTCAGAATTGAAATCGGAGGGAATTTGTACTTTGAAAGATCAAGACGAGGATCATAGTCTCCCATTATTCTGTCAACCTCATGATCAGGGAGAGTATCATTTGCTTCCGGACGTGAAATATTTAATGGTACATCTTCGGTATGAGCAATGGCTGACCTGTCATTATCAAAATCCCGGATTATGGAACCTGTTGACACTATTTCCGGAATATCTTCATCTAAATCGTCAGTTTCTTCATACTGTTTAGTGGTTCTTACTACAAATTCAACTGGGCTTTTACCATTGGTGGATTTCATCTCAGGGATTACTGAAGTTGAACCTGATTCTGTAATAATATCAGATTCCGGAACAACATTCTGATTATCTGCATGTTTTCTGAACGTCAGGAATGAAGGTAATCTTAAACCAAATGATTCCGGTTTGACTTTAAGGGCAAAAACCAGATATGATATTGTTATAAAAGCCAGTACAATGCCAGTTCCTATCATTCCCATAAAAGCATTCAGCCACCTTGTAACAATGTATCCCTGGGCACCACCAGGGCCACTGATAAGATATCCTTTTGCCTGACCAAAGATGAAACCAAGTATAAGAGAAAGAATGATTGCAGCGAAAGTAAATTTGGCAATAAGTTTTAAAGGTTTGATTTTTGGAAAATTAAGGAGATATAGTCCTACCGAACCAAAGATCAGGGGAATAAAAAATGCCCCATATCCGAATCCGTAACCGATTATCATCTTGGCAAGGAAATGGCCGCTTTTGCCAGACCAGTTTTTCACAGCTATATCGGGGCCTGAAACAATGTCGGAATCAGGTAAGCTCAAGTCGGTTTTCCACCAGAAAAGGTACGCCACGCAAGCCAGAAGAAGATATAATGCAAAACCACAAATGAGAATTCCTATAACAAATTTAATCCTCTCATCGGTAAAGAATGATTTCGATTTTATAAGGCTCTTTGTGGTTTTTGTATTCTTTTTACCGGTATCTTCCTTCTCTTTTGTCATCTCTTGGTAACGTTTTTTTTAGACAGTAATCGTTTTTTAAACGCATCCCAAAGGTAATAAATTTAAGCCTTATGGTTCTGTGCCCTAAAGGCTGATCATTTTATTTATGAACTTATCTATTTCCTGTCTTGAAACCCTAATGAATTTTTCTCTTCTTTCAAATACTTCATCAGGTATTTCTTTTTTATACACAGTCTCTGCATCAAAATGAAGTTCGGCTGGTCCGAGGAAAAAGAAAAAACTCATTAGTACCCCGTCAATCTGACTATAAGGAGTAGCGGTATTGGGATTCTTAACATGAATCTCATTAGTATACCATATCTCATACACTTTATTCTTGTTGGCAGGGAATGAAACCTCTGCGCCTTTGCAATTGAACCCGCAAATTACCGATGTCTTTGATGTCTTCCTGATCACGATGTCGTTCATTGCTTCAAAACCGGGAAATTGTTCTCCGGGTTGAACTGCATAGAAATATTTTAAAGTAAACAGACTGAAATATGTGTCAAAAATTCCTTTCTCCGGATTAGATAGATTAAGTATTCCCGAATTTCCAAACGAAGAGATCATCTCGAAGAGAATTTTATCGTGTTTAAATGATATAATAAGGTTTTTAGGAAGAACCTCCTTACGGATTGTTCCGAAACTACCTATATAATCTATGTTATAATGGATTTCCCCCTGATTTATATACTTTCCTCCCCTTTCCTTACAGGAGAAGCCTGTTATTGCGAAGACTAGTGCAATGAACAATAGTTGGCTGAATCTCACTTATCTGGTAGTATTTTGAATTTCGTAAATGTAGTATTTTTTTTTAACTTCAATTCTATCAGGGGATATTTCTGAGATTAAGCAGGCAAATTCTGTTATAAAACATAAATGATGAAATTTTCTATTCTTAATATACGGTATGGAATTCTTTGAATTTTGGTACTTTTGTAATCTTTAAATTGAATATGGAAAAGAAACTTGCAGTTGTTGCCCTTGGAGGTAATGCTTTGTTAAGAGGTGATCAGGCAGGAACCATCGATGAACAGGAAAAGAACACTATGGAAACTCTTGAGAATCTTATTTTTTTAATTAATGATGGTTACGACCTGGTCATAACCCATGGGAATGGCCCTCAGGTAGGTAATATCCTTATGAGAAATGATGCGGGTGAAGAGTTATACGGAATTGCCCAGATGCCAGTCGATATTTGTGTTGCTGACTCACAGGGTGGAATCGGATACATGATTGAACGGATATTCAGAAATATACTTAATAAACATGGGATTACGAAAAATGTTATCTGCATCATCACACAGGTCCTGGTTGATATTAATGATCCTGCATTCAGTGACCCGCAGAAAAGAGTAGGTAAAATTTATTCAAAAGAAAAGGCTGATGATCTTTCCGCCAAAAAGGGATGGATTTTTAGAGAGGAGGTCAAATCCCAGGGAGGTTTCAGGAGAGTGGTACCATCCCCCGTCCCGGTCGGAGTGCTCAATGAATCAATAATTAATGACCTTGCCAGAAAAGGGAATATAGTAATTGCGGCCGGGGGAGGTGGAGTGCCTGTTTATATTGATGAAAAGAAGGATGTCAGACCGGCAGAAGCAGTTGTTGATAAAGATCTGGCTTCCTCACTTCTGGCAACATTGATTGGCGCTGATGAGTTTTATATACTTACAGATGTTCCATATATATACATCAATTACAAAAAACCAGATCAGGAGATTAAAGAGTTTCTCAACTTCACTGATACTCAGAAATACCTTAATGAGGGCCAATTTACCAAGGGTAGTATGGCGCCCAAGATACAGGCATGTCTGAATTTTATTAAACAAGGTGGCAAAAAAAGTGTTATCACAGAAGCGTTTAAACTGGCTGATAAGAAATATGGCTCAAAAATAACGATGGAATATGAAGATGATCGAAGATAGATAGTTCTTTTGATTTTACTTTTATCTTTTTACTTTTGTCTTTTGTCTTTTGTCTTTTATCTTTAATACCAAAGCTATGTCACAAAATCTTCATAACCGTCATTTTCTTAAACTGCTGGATTTTACGCCAGAAGAAATTACATATCTGCTTGACCTGGCTGCAAAGCTGAAAGAGGCAAAGTACAATGGTATTGAGAAACAATACTTAACAGGTAAAAATATTGCACTTATTTTTGAAAAAGCCTCAACGCGAACACGTTGTGCTTTTGAAGTTGCCGCTTATGACCAGGGTGCACATGTTACATACCTTGGACCAACCGGTTCCCAGATTGGTCAGAAAGAGTCGATGAAAGATACTGCCAGAGTACTTGGCGGTATGTATAATGGGATTGAGTATCGCGGATATGGTCAGGATATAGTCGAGGAGCTAGCCAGATATGCAGGAGTGCCTGTATGGAATGGTTTGACGAATGAATTCCATCCAACACAGATCCTTGCTGATTTTCTTACAATGAGAGAACACTCGGATAAACCTCTTAATAAGATGGTTTTCTGCTACATGGGCGATGCGAGGTATAATATGGGTAATTCCCTGATGGTAGGCTCTGCCAAAATGGGAATCGATTTCAGAATCGCTGCTCCAAAAGAATATCAACCAGCAGAAGAACTGGTTGCAAAATGCCGCGCAGTAGCAAAAGAGACAGGTGCAAAAATCACAATTACCACAAATGTTGAAGAAGCTGTTAAAGGTGCAGATTTTCTTTATACTGATGTTTGGGTTTCTATGGGTGAACCTGATTCTGTGTGGGAAGAGAGAATAAGATTGTTAAAACCTTTCCAGGTGAATATGAAAGTAATTAAAATGACAGGAAACCCGTCTGTAAAATTTCTACATTGTCTTCCTGCATTTCATAACAGGGAAACAAAAGCAGGAGAGGATATCTTCAAAAAATTTGGACTCGATGGTATGGAAGTGACAGAAGATGTATTTGAATCTGAACATTCAATAGTGTTTGATGAAGCTGAAAATCGTCTTCATACTATTAAGGCTGTGATGGTTGCTACGCTTGGAGCTTATGATAACATTTAGAATGCCCTTTTCACTTCTTGCCAAGATCTTCAAACTCGACGTTAGTGAATTCTTCGGTGGTCATAGCGCTTCTTTCATCCTTTATTTCAGCAGAGGACTCATGAGCTTCTGAAACGCTCTTACCATTTACGATATAAGTAACAGCATCTCTTAATCCTTCAGAAAACTTTTCAAAGTCTTCTTTATAAAGAAAGATCTTATGTTTTTCATAAAACACTTTCCCTTCTGTACCTAAACGTTTCTTGCTTTCAGTAATGGTCAGATAATAATCATCTTTCCTTGTTGCTTTTACATCAAAAAAGTAAGTTCTCTTTCCGGCACGCACCACCTTGGTGAAAATTTCTTCCTTTATATTCTTCTCATCATGCACGTTTATGACTTCCTGTATTCCGGCTTCTTCTTCCATTTCTAAGTCAGTTAGTGTTAGGGTTTTGATTTGTATTGTCAAATATAATAATTATTTTATCAAATCAAAACCCGGATGATTATTTGTCCTTAATTTTGCTAAGTTGTTTTGACGGTAAGAGAAAAAGAGTATTTTTGCTGCGGAAATTTGAGGTTCTTTATAAATGATAAGCAGAAGATTATTACGTATAAAAGCCCTGATGGCTCTTTACGCTTTTAACCGCAGGGAGGATGTGAGTCTTACCCAGGCTGAGACAGAATTGATGTTCAGCATTGGTAAGAGTTACGATCTTTATCACTATCTGATGCTGCTTGTTCTTGAACTCGCTGATATTGCGGGTGAGAAGATCGATCAGGCTCTTCAGAAAAGGATACCATCTCACGAAGATCTTAATCCGAGAAGAAGGTTTGTTGATAATCAGGTTATCGCCCAACTTAGAAAAAACATTGAATTTAAGAACTATATTTCCACTAAAAAGCTTTCCTGGGTAAATAATTCACATATTCCCCGTCTGCTCTATAATAAAATGATTGTTTGGGAAACTTACGAGGAGTATATGGCGTCTGAAAACACTAATTATATGTTGGATAAAAAGTTCATTATAAGGCTTATAACGGAACATTTTTCAAACTCGGAAGATCTACAGTCAAACCTTGAAGAACAGAGTATCTATTGGAATGACGACATGGAATACATATCATCCATGGTCGAAAAGACTCTGAAAAAATTTAAGACAGATTCAGCAGATACAACTCCATTGATGCCTTTATTTAAAAATGCTGAAGATGAGGAATTTGTTAAGATATTGTTCAGAAAAGCAATCCTGCATTCAAAAAAATGTTCCGAACTTATTGATAAGAATACAACCAACTGGGAGGTTGACAGAATAGCGCTTATGGACATTCTTGTTATGCGACTGGCAATAACTGAAATACTGGAATTTCCGGAAATCCCTGTGAAGGTTACATTGAATGAATACATTGAGATTGCCAAATACTATTGTACCTCAAAAAGCAGTACCTTTGTCAACGGAATTCTTGATAATATTGTAAAAGAAATCCGCGGCGAAGGACTTTTTAATAAGTTCGGAAGAGGTCTTGTTGGTGAGGCGTTAACAGACGAAAATTGATGAATTGATATTGATTAAGCATTATGAGAAAACTTGTATTATTATCTTGGGTACTGGTAGCAATAGTTCTATCGGGTTGTGTTAACAGGAATAGTAAAAACTCATCTGATTCCGCTTCAAAAACTAATAGCGCCGGTACCAGTGAGATTATCTTCACGGAATATCAGCACGATTTCGGAAAAGTTGCGGAAGGAGAGAAGGTAAGTTATACTTTTACATTTGATAACAAAGGAACCTCAAATCTTATTATCTCTTCCGCATCAACAACTTGCGGATGCACAGTTCCAAAATATGATACAAAACCAATTCCTCCTGGTGCCAAAGGTAATCTTGAAGTTGTTTTTGACACTTCGGGAAGAAACGGAATGCAGACAAAAACCATTACTGTAAAGTCAAACGCCTTAACAGCTGTTGTATTGTTAAAAATAACCGCAGAGGTAGTAACCAATAAATAAATAATAATAATAATTAATAATTGAGAAAATGACCAATTTTGCTTATTTGTATTTGATGGGTCAACCTTCCGGAGCAGCCGGACAGAGCAACCCGCTATTCACTTTCCTTCCACTTATTCTTGTTTTTGTTGTCTTTTATTTTTTCATGATCAGACCCCAGATGAAAAAGCAGAAGGAAATGTCGAACTACAGGACCTCACTTAAAAAAGGTGATAAAGTAATAACAACAGGAGGGATCTATGGCAGAATAAATGAAGTGAAGGATAACTCTTGCACAGTTGATGTAGGAGGAGATATCAAACTGAAAATTGACAAGAATGCTCTTCTTAAAGATCCTTCATCCGACGAATAAAAATTAATTTCATAACATTAATCCTTTGGTGAAAGGGGAAGATGGAATACGGACAGAAAACCTTACGAAGAAGGGAGTAAGAGTCATCAACAGAGATGTTGCTGTTTTTGCTTTCTTCCTTTTTCTCTCTTTTATTTTCTGGTATCTCAATTCCCTGGGGAAAGAAGTTGAAGCCGGAATAAAATATCAGGTAAAGTATACCAACCTTCCCAGAGAAAGAGTTATTAATGAAGATTTGCCGACTGACCTTAATCTGTTTCTTAAGGGTCCGGGTTATTCAATATTGAAACTTAAAATTTCAGGTAATAAAGCGCCCGTTATTATCGACATCTCAAAAGTTAATTACAAAAGAGCTCCCGGTGGTAAAGCTTTAAATTATTTTATTGTCACATCAGGACTTACAAAAAGCCTGAATGTTCAGATGAGATCCGGATGCGAGATTACCTCAATAAAACCCGATACTCTTTTTTTTACTTTTGATAAGGTTATTGCAAATTCATCCGGCATACCAGATAATAGGTCCGATAATAAAAAGAAGCGATGACCTTTCATCATGAAATATTTTAATGATAACAGAAAGAAAATCAGAATTTAAGCTTGGCATTACAGGTGGTATCGGAAGTGGTAAAACATCGGTATGCAAGGTTTTTGATGTTCTGGGAATACCCGTCTTTTCAGCTGACAGGGAAGCCCGGGAAATAATGGAAAAGGAAGGTGTAATCAGGAGTAAACTGAATTCAATCACTGGGAAGGACCTTTACATTAGCGGAAGTCTCAACAGGATAGAACTTGCTGCGATCATCTTTAATGACAGCGCTATTCTTGAAAAGGTAAATTCGCTTGTTCATCCTGCTGTTTTGGATCACTTCAGGAAATGGACAATGGACCAGATAGCCCCTTATGTTATAATGGAGGCAGCAATACTCTTTGAAAGTGGAGCATCAGAAGTCGTAGACCGGGTAGCTACAGTAATAGCGCCGGTAGAACAGAGGATGGAAAGGGTTATCCGGAGAAATAAACTATCCAGAGAACAGGTTGAGCGGAGGATAAAGAATCAGATGGATGATGAGACAAGAATAGAACTTTCAGATTATATTATTTATAATTCTGAAAATGATATGATCATCCCTGTCATCCTTAAGATCCATGATGACATATTAACATTTATAAATACTCAAACCTGAATATGGGAGTTTTTGGAAAATGGTTGGGTGGAGGACTTGGCTTTGCTATGGGCGGGCCAATGGGGGGACTGTTAGGTTTTCTTGTTGGTTCTATGATAGATGGTACAACCGTTCATACCTCAAAATACACTTCAGGGAATGCCAGGACAAGTCAGGGCGATTTCGGAATGAGCCTGCTGGTTCTGGTTGCAGCTGTCATGAAGGCCGATGGAAAAGTAGTGAAATCGGAACTCGACTATGTTAAACAGTTCTTTGTGAGGCAATTCGGCCAGGAATCTGCAAAACAGGCCCTTCTGATGCTAAAAGACATTCTCAAACAGAAAATCCCTGTCAGGGATGTTTGTCTGCAGATAAAAGGAAACATGGATTACTCCTCGAGGCTCCAATTATTACATATATTATTTAATGTTTCACTGGCTGACAGTATGATCCATTCTTCAGAAATTGAGATCATTGAAAAAATTTCGACTTATCTGGGTGTAGCATCAGGCGATTTTCTGTCAATAAAGAATATGTTTATTCCGGAAACGGATTCGTCTTATAAAATTCTTGAAATTAATCCTGCTTCTTCAAATGAAGAGGTTAAAAAAGCATACAGAACCATGGCAATGAAATATCATCCTGATAAAGTAAGCCATCTTGGAGAAGATTTCAGAAAATCTGCAGATGATAAGTTTGCTATGGTCAATGCGGCATACGAAAAGATTAAAAAGGAACGGAATATGAACTGATTATTAAATTTCTTTTAAAAATATCAGTTATAAAACTGACTTTACAATTCTAGAATTAAATTTGTACCTAAATAAATATGAGATGATTTTAAAAGATATTCTGGCAATTTCTGGTGAACCCGGGCTTTTTAAATTTATTGCCCAGGGAAAAAATGCAATAATTGTTGAACACCTTGAGACCAAAAAAAGAAGCAGTTCTTATGGTTCAGCAAAAGTGAGTTCGCTGGAAGACATTGCAATTTTTACTGAAAAAGAGGATATGCCCCTTGGGAAAGTCTTTGACCTGATTCATGAGAAAGAGAACGGTGGACTGGCAATTGATTCAAAGGTAGATACCGGCAAACTGAAAGTGTGGTTTGAAGGTATTCTTCCGGAATACTCAAAAGATAAAGTATATACCAGCGACATGAAAAAAGTTGCACACTGGTATAACATCCTTCATAGGCTCAACCTCCTCATCAAGGAGGAGCCGGAAACCACACCTGAAAAGGAACAAGTTCCTGTTGCAGTAAAGAAAAAGAAGAAAACCACTCCGAAACCAAAGCTTGATTAAATCCGGGTTAATTTTTTTATCTATGAATTTTGGCGGTAATGAGGTAGTTTATAGTTATTCGGAATCAGGTATAATTATTGTTCCGGTTCCGTACGATGAAACCAGTACCTGGATGAAAGGAGCTGATAAGGGTCCTGATGCTATTCTGGAAGCCTCAGTCAATCTGGAATTCTACGATATTGAGACATCGTCTGAAGCGCATCTGAAGGGCATTTTTACAATACCTCCTCTTTTAGAAAAGGAGTCACCTGAAAAACTCACAGAGGACGTATATTATAGGATATTGACTCTGCTATCTGAAAATAAATTTCCTGTTATCATAGGAGGAAATCATACGGTTTCAATCGGCTCGATAAAGGCATTTTCAGAATACTATGATAATCTCACAGTTCTCCAGCTCGATGCTCATTCCGATTTAAGACAGATTTATGAGGGATCAGAATTTAATCATGCCTGTGCTATGGCAAGAGCACGGGAATATGCATCTCTGGTTCAGGTTGGTATCAGAAGTATGTCGGCTGAAGAGTTACCATATATTGATAAGGACAGAATATTTTTTTCTCACGAACTTTATTACGATAAGAGTCTGTATAAAAAAGCGATCGGCAAACTCTCGGAAAATGTATATATCACCATCGACCTGGATGTATTTGATCCATCTATAATGCCATCTACAGGAACTCCGGAACCCGGAGGACCTTCATATTTCGAACTGCTGCATTTTATGAGAGATGTAATAAATGCCAGGAATGTAGTGGGATTCGATATTGTTGAATTATGTCCATCTGCAACAAATAAAGCTCCCGATTTTATCGCCGCGAAAATAATATATCAGCTTCTGAGCTACCGTTTTGCCTGACCCCTCGAGCCCATCTAAGGGGGTGAGTACATTGGGAGCAGTCAATCCTCTTTCTTCGCTTCCTCCCATATCACATTCATCTCATCGAGACTCATATCATGAAGAGAAATACCTTTTGTAAGTGTCTCTTTTTCAAGATAATTAAACCTTTTAATAAATTTTCTATTAGTTTTTTCAAGAGCGGCTTCCGGGTCGATACCATACAGACGTGATGCATTTATTATTGAAAACAGCACATCGCCAAGTTCTGATTCTATTGATTCGGTATTATGGTTTTCGATCTCTTCTTTCAGCTCTGAGATTTCTTCAAGAACCTTGTCCCAAATCTGCTCGCGTTTCTCCCAGTCAAATCCTACACCTCTTACCTTTTCCTGGATCCGGTTTGCTTTTATAATAGCCGGCAATGAAGATGGGACACCTGAAAGTACAGGTTTGTAACCATTGTCCTCCTTTATTTTAAGTTGTTCCCAGTTTTCTTCTACCTCTGATGCTCCTGTAACTTTTACATCTCCAAAGACATGAGGATGCCTGTAAATGAGTTTATTGTTGATTCCCTCAAGGACATCGGCCATCGTAAAAACTCCTTTTTCAGAACCAATCTTTGCATAAAAGACAATATGAAGCATGAGATCTCCAAGTTCATTTTTTATTTCCGCATCACTACCTGAGAAAATAGATTCAGATAATTCATAGGTCTCTTCAATTGTTAGTTTCCGCAGACTTTCGTTAGTCTGTTTTATATCCCAGGGACACTTTTCCCTAAGTTCATTAATAATATCAAGAAGCCTGTTAAATTCTTCAAGGCTTTTATTTCTATCATTCATTAGTTGCTATTTTAAAATAAATGGTTAGGAGATGCGATTTTGTTAACCAGATCGATGCGTAACACAGATCCGACTGAAAGGCTTAGTAATTCTGATACATCAGCCCCATTGATAGATATTTCAAGCAGATCGAGCTGATTAAATCTGGAAAGCATCTCACCAACCGGTACATCACTGTACTTCAGGGAAATCTGATCAGTATAATTTTTATTGCTTTGAATTAGAATCCTGTATGCTTTATTTTCAAATACCCTGTAAAAAACCTCTCTGGTAATATTGGAAATGGCGTTTCCGTATGAATCAATGAAAATAATACTACCGATTATTACATCCTTGTCAATTGTTGCCCTTAACGGGATCCTTTCACTAAGTGTGTTGACAGTTTTTCCCAGGTCCGATGGTTTTTTGCCCGCTATCAGATCTGCGGCAGCCTTCGCAAATATCTCAAGTTCATCAGATGTTTCCTGATGATCTAACTTTATAACTTCATCCGGCTCGGAATTAAGAATGAGGTTAAAAATTCCATTGTCAGTTCCAATGAAAAAATGATCCCTGGCTCTGACGATCAGATGATCCTGATCCTTATGCGCTTCCGAATGAACACATATTATATGAACTGACCCTTTAGGATAATTATTATATGTATTTCTTATAATAAAAGAGGCACGCGAGATATTAAATGAGGGTATATTTCCGGCGTTATCAATGATAATTGTTCCCGGAGACTTGCTGCTTAGCTTTCCTTTGATGATCCCGTAGTATATATCATCAGGCTTCCACTCTGTTGTTAATGTAATTACCGGCATACGAAAAAACTTATAACAAAGATAATCTTCTAAGGAAAAAATAACCTTACTTTGTACTTTACAATGAATTTATTTATGAACTATTCATCCTGTTTACAGATTAGTTCGGTGAATAGCATTCAGTTCATTAATTTTTGTTAGGTTTAATGACAGAGATAATCATTTTTCTTGAGGATATTGACCCTGTTGTCTTCTTCGGCACAAACAATTCGCTGTTAGATAAAATCCGAAGTTTCTTTCCTAAAATTAAGATCATGGCCAGAGGCAATGAAATAAAATGTATGGGAGAGGAGACTGAGATAACTATATTTGCAGAAAAGTTTAATGAGCTGATTGAATATTATCGTAAATATCACCGGCTCGACGAACAGGACATCGAAAAATATTTTTTTGATGCTGAACATATGAAATCAGCATCAAACGGAGAGTTTGAACAGGTAATTATTTTTGGTACAAGCGGAAAACCCGTACGTGCCCGCACAGCTAACCAGTTGCTTTTAGTCAATGATTATAAGAAAAGTGATCTCATAATTGCTGAAGGACCTGCCGGTACAGGTAAAACATATACATCGATAGCTCTGGCAGTGAAGGCGCTGAAAGACAGGGAAGTAAAAAAAATAATTCTTACACGACCGGCAGTGGAGGCCGGTGAAAAGCTTGGATTTCTGCCGGGAGACATGAAGGAGAAACTTGACCCATACCTTCAACCACTATATGATGCTCTGCATGATATGTTACCCTTAAAAAAACTGGAGACCTGGCTGGAGGATGGTACTGTACAAATAGCTCCGCTGGCATTTATGAGAGGGAGGACTCTTGAAAATGCATTCGTAATTCTTGATGAAGCTCAGAACGCCACGATCAGTCAGCTGAAGATGTTCCTGACGAGGATGGGAGTAAGCTCAAAGTTTATTATGACCGGAGATACTACACAGATAGACCTTCCAAGAAAAAATGATTCCGGTATGCTTATGGCAATGCGTATCCTCGCTAATATAGAAGGTATCTCAATAATCAGGTTCGACGAGAGGGATATAGTAAGACATAAACTGGTTAAACGTATTGTAAGAGCCTACGAAAATGAAGAAAACGAAATCGAAAAACTGAAAAACAATAGTAAAAGATAACATGGTAAAGACTATTTTAAGCTCAAATTACAATTTCCCTGGTCAGAAAAGCATTTACAAAGGGAAAGTGAGGGACGTATATAATATTGAGGACAAATACCTCCTTATGATAGTTTCAGACAGGATTTCAGCTTTCGATGTTGTCCTTCCCAGGGGTATTCCCTATAAAGGGCAGGTACTTAACCAGATAGCTGCAAAATTTCTTGATGCAACAAGTGATATAGTCCCAAACTGGAAAATTGCAACACCCGATCCTACAGTGACTTTTGGACATAAATGCGAACCGTTTCCAGTCGAAATGATTGTAAGAGCTTATCTTACAGGAAGTTCGTGGCGATCGTATAAAGCAGGTGCCAGAGAGATATGTGGTATAGAAATTCTTGATGGAATGAAGGAGCATCAGCGTTTTAAAACACCCATAATAACTCCTACTACCAAAGCGGAACAAGGCAGACACGACGAGGATATTTCACGTTCCGAAATAATCATCAGCGGCCTTATTTCCGAAGAAGATTACCTGCTTATTGAAAAATACACAATGGAGGTTTTCCTGAGAGGATCTGAGATAGCTCTGCAACATGGTCTGATTCTTGTTGATACCAAGTATGAATTTGGTAAAAAGGATGGTAAGATTTACCTTATTGATGAAATCAATACTCCGGATTCATCACGATACTTTTATGCCGATAAATATGAAGAGAATTTCAGAAAGGACCTGCCTCAGAAACAATTATCAAAAGAATTTGTCAGGGAATGGCTTATGGCGAATGGTTTCCAGGGAAAAACAGGGCAGGAAGTCCCTGAAATGACCGATGAGTATGTTAATCAGGTATCGGATAGGTATATAGAACTTTATGAGAAAATTACAGGCGAAAAATTTATCAGGGCAGATATTAGCAATGTACCTGAGCGAATTGAAAGAAACTGCAAAACATTTCTTAAATCATTGTGAACCAGAGCGAGACTAATAAAAAAATCTAATGAGAATCACTAACCGGATAAAAGCCCTCTCGATATTATTATCTATTCTGATCTGCAGTAGTACTGTCTTTTCACAGGTTATCGTTGAGAGGTCGAAAGACAAAGTAATTATTTCCGGAATAGCCTATTTCATACATCAGGTTAAAAAAGGAGAAACTGTTTATTCTATTTCAAGGGCATATGGAATTACTGTTTCAGACCTTACCCGGGAGAACCCACCTGCAGTTTATGGTATAAATGAGGGACAGACACTCAGAATTCCGGTAAAATTGGTTAACGAAGCAAATTCTTCAGAATCTGTACCTGTTAAAAGAGACCACGATGAAACCAAATTCATTTACCATAGTTTGAAACCCGGAGAGACTGTATATTTCCTGTCAAAAACATATGGTGTATCTGAAGATGAAATAAAACAAAGTAACCCTGGAATAGATATTAATAAATTATCTGTAGGCGCTGAAATAGCGGTTCCGAAAAGAGAGTTCATGAGCAACCAGCAGAAATTTGACGATCAGGAGAATAATTATATTTATCATAAAGTTCTTATGGGAGAATCCCTTTCGTCTATAGCTAAACAGTATGGACTTAAAGTCAGACAAGTACGGAAGGAGAACAGGGACTTAAGGTTTCCACAGGTTGGTGATTTTATAAGGATTCCTGGTACTAAAAAAGCTGGAATACAGGAAATTGAACAAGTAAAAGCTGACACCTTTCCATCAGTTGCAGAGGAGTTGCCTGTGAAGATTGAAAGATCGGGTTATACGCCTGTGAATGAGCTCAAAGGTTCATTGGATGTAGCTGTGTTGCTCCCGTTTTATCTTTCGGCGAACTCCAGCCGCACAGAAATTGATTCATCGGTGTTAGTGAAAGGTAAGAAAGTATATAAAGTGAATAAAATGTCGGAGGACTGGATCTATCCCGGAAGCATTGATTTTCTGGAGATGTATGAGGGAATATTACTTGCCTCAGATACATTACGCGCACTGGGATTAAGTATAAATCTTCATGCCTACGATATTAAAAGCGATACAATTGAAATTACCAGACTAATAATGTCCGGTAAATTAGCAGGTATGGATCTCATCATTGGACCTGTTTATTCCCATAATCTCCTTCTCGTTTCTGAGTACGCAGGAAGCATGGGTATACCTGTTGTATCTCCGGTTCCGCTTAAGAATAATTCTGCACTGATAAAAAACCCTACTCTCTTTATGGCCAGTTCTTCACTTGAAATTGCACAGAAAGCTCTTGCAAAAAAAATAGGTGAATATTACGATCATAATATTGTGTTTATTCATTCCGATACCACTGGAACCGATGAGGACGTTAACCGGTTTAAAAATTTGATATTTACGGAGTTGAGTTATAAGCTGCCTTATGAAGATATTAAATTTAAAGAATTTAAATTCTATGGCAAGTCAATGTTTAATAATGATTCTATAAACAGGTTGAGTCATGCACTTTCTGAACAATCAAAAAACATAGTTATTATAGCATCTGAGAAGACGCCTGTAATTAGTGAGGTAATAGATAATGTGAGTGGTCTATCCCGTAGATTCAATGTGAAACTTTTCGGATATCCTGTTATCAGAGATCTTGACAGGCTCGACCAAAAGGAACTCTTTGATATGGATCTTCTGGTCTACTCACCTTTCTGGATTGATTATTCAAAAATGAATGTAAAACAGTTTAATTTAAATTTCATGCAAAAATTTCATACACAGCCATTAGAAAGTAGCTATGCATGGCAGGGATATGATATTGCATTTTATTTTTTAAGCGGGTTGGCAATGCATGGAAAAAACTTTATTGTTCACCCTGAAATTCATTACCCTGACCTGTTACAAAGTGATTACGACTTTAAACGAAATGATGCCGGAGATGGTTTTGAAAATCAGAAACTCTTTATGGTCAGATATACAAAGAATTATGAAGTTGTTTTAGATGATGAGAATAAACCTCCTCAGGAAAAGTAAACCTGAAAAAACACCTGGCCGATAATTGATAATATGAGTTTATGTTAATAAAAATTAACAATCGGGAATATTCGAAGATCATCATTTGTCTATATACTGTAGTATGATCAGCAAGTCGTACAACGTAACCGAAGAAAAGGAACTGGTAAAAGCATCCCTGAGTGGCGATAAAAAGGCATTTGGTGAAATAGTAAACCGTTACCAGAAAATGGTTGCACGTACAGTAAAAGGAATGCTTGGAGATTCAGTTTTTGCTGAAGATATTGGACAAGAGGTATTTATTAATCTTTATTATTCCTTACCAGGGTTCAGGGGAGAATCAAAACTCTCAACTTATATTCAGAAAATCGCGGTGAATCTGACCCTGAATGAGATAAAAAGAAGAAAAAGATTCTTTTCAATGTTTTCGCATAAAGCAAACAATGAAATGCATGAATTTGAAATTGCTGATCATGATACTGAAGAAAGAAAAGAGGCTTCAGAAATAGTAACTAAAGCGCTATTGGCTATGGATCCCAAATTTAGAATAATATTGACGATGAGAATGCTTCAGGGATATTCAACCAAAGAGACTGCTGAAATACTTGTGGTGCCAATCGGAACTGTCCTTTCAAGGTTATCAAGAGCTCAGGAGCAATTAAGAAATATTTTAATAAAAATGTAAAAACACCTTTAATAAAATGAATACCTCAGAGATTAAAAATTTGATGATCAGCTCACTGAATGACGATGCTGATACTATTGAGGTTCCCGGGAGACTTGAGAAAGAGGGTATCTCGTATAATTTCAGTCATAACTTTGGAGACAAGGTACTGAATAAACTTTTTTCAGCAGGTTTAAGTATAAAAAGGGAAGTAGAGTTTGTAAAATATATGAATTTTGCTTTCTACCGTATTGCACTCACAGGAGTAGCAGCTATTGTTGTTCTGCTTATCTCTATTTTTATAATAGAAGGGTCACTCTCATTAAATTCATTTCTGGGATTGAGCGATAATTATGATGAAAGTATTGTCTGTCTGTTAACGGGAAATTAGCGCAAAATGAAAACAAAACCTATTGTAGTAGTTCTGTTAACGTTGATAATCGGTTTCATCCTTGGGATGCTAACTTCAGCACAGATACGATATCATAGACTGAAGCCTGTCAGGGTTTATTTTTCCGAAGAAAGATTCAGGGATGGTTTTTACCAGGCAATACAACCAGATAAGCAACAAAAAACAAAAATTGATCTTGTACTTGATAAGTACGCCAAAATTAACAGCGAACTACAAAACAATTTCAGGAAAGATCTTGATGCAAGTATGAAGGAGTTCAGGAAAGAACTTGATTTAAACCTTACAAAAGACCAGATTGCCAGATTAAAAGATATGGATGAACGTCGGCATGAAATGATAAGGCACAATAGGAATAATCATGAAAAAGATACTACAGATGTGGGACCTGAAAGACGGCATTTCCCCGACAGAGAGCCTTTACAAGATGGACCTCCTCATTCTTTACATGATCATGATTCTGCCAGACTACCCGATAATAAATAGCAGGTAATCTAAAAGAATGGGTAATTCATCAGGATTGACCCCAAGAGTGATTAGCAAATCTTTGTCTTCCGAAAAAATCGATGTAAACTGTTCTTTTGACAGTTCCCCACTTATTATGCTTTGTCTGTAAAGGTCAGCAGCTTCACGCTTTTTACCTCTGCAGAATGCAAGATGACCCTTATTAATATAATCATGAGCATTTAGTTTCCCGGCGGATAATCGATCATAATATTTCTCCGACTCATCAAATCTTCCCTGTGCAAAATAACAAAATGCGATAGGCCTTAAAATCTTAAGGTTCCCTGGCTCTTTATATTCAACCCTGAAATAATATTTTAATGCCTGTTCATAATTCTTAAGATCAAGGTAGCAATGTGCTATCATTATTATTGTATGGATATTTTCCGGCTCCAGATCAGATGCCTGCAGATAATACTCCAGGGACTCCTCATTATTCCCAAGCCTCCGCAGGCATAATCCTATCTTCTTGATAGTCCAGACTTTTCTGTCAATAAGTTCTGCTCTTCTGTAAAACTTGAGAGCTTCTTCATAATCTGCACTTTCCTGGTAACAATAGGCTATCTTTTCATATAACTGCACCTCAGAAGGCTTTTCATTCACTTGTTTCAGGAAAAGATGGAGAGCATCACTATAAAAGTTTTTGCTGAAAAAATAGTCAGCGAGTCCAGCCTCGGCATCAGATGCATTGCTGGTCATCCTGAAAAATTCGGAGTTATAGATATCCAGCTTGCCAAGAAACAGGTCTTCAAATTCTTTTTTATAAGGTGAGAGTTTAAAAAATCTGTAAATATCCTGCAGGTACTGGGTTATATTAATTCTGAATTCTCTATATGGATCGATGGCTGATTCTTCCTCGTTTAATTGTTGTAACCCTTCAAGTTCCATTCGGAAAACCTTTAACATCATGCTTTTTTGTGCTGAGGGGAGATGTTTTAAATTAAGAAGTAATGAATACTTATCTGAGTTGCAGATGAAAGGAGTCTTATAAAGTGCTTCTGCCAACTCGTTGGTCCCCGGACCAAGGATCTCATCATGGTATATCTCATCAACAGTCTCATGGTCAGGATAGAACGGGACAAACCAGTTCTGGAAATCTTTAAAAAAGTCAAAATGTTTCATATTGGCGAAGGCAGACATATAAACATCTGCTCCTTCCATCTGGAGTTTTGTCAGTTCCTCCATAGTCTTGAATATTTCTTCCGAGTCACTGAACATTTCAGCCCAGTCAGGATTCTTCTCTTCATTTTTATCTTTCGGGAGAATATTATCAAGGTCAAGCTTTTCCTCGATCATGGGTCTAAGCCTGGCGACCTGTGGTAATATTTCGTCCTGAAGTTTTCTGCTAAGGTTTTCTGTTTCCCTCGACCTGATAATCTGCAGAACTATAATCCTGCAATGTTCCTTAAATTTTGTTTCCCGGCTCATTTTATTGATCCTATCAGTAACTTCAGGATATAATAATATCCTTTCATTGTAATAATGCAGGTTCAGGATAAGACCTGAAAGTGCTCTTTCCATAACCTGTACCTGACCTGCTTCATAGAGACTTATCAGATGAAAAAGTTTTTCAGATTGCCACGTTCTGAAAGAACTCAGAGTAATAGCTGTGGTAAAAAGACTAGCCTCAAACCATCTGAATTTTCCGGACTTCAGAATAATATTGATCAGACTGTTTTCAGCTTCTCCATAATAATCTGTTAGCCAGAGATGATTGAATATATTCTTGATCAGCTGTTTATGTTTTTTCGAAATCTCTGAATCAGGGTTGGGTGTTATCTCATTACTCAATTTAAGCCACTCGTCAAGCTCCGATTTAAACAACAGATCATCAACAGTTTCCACAATGGTTCTGCCGCTTAGTTTAAACTCTTTTTCAGCTTGTTGCTTTACCCAGTATGTGTTCCATCCTGAATTATGTGACAATATGTCCTGTCTGGTCCTGTCGGAGAGTCCAAGAATAGACTGAATGAGTTTGAGATATATCTTGTTACGTTCGGGGTCTTTTATTCCATCAATAGTGTAGGTGAGCATATTCCTATAGGTCATTTCTATATTATTATACTCATCCCGCATATCACCTGATGATGAATATGAAATCATATCAGACAGTATATCAAGACTTGGCTTGATTTTCTTTTCTGAAACCAGGGTGCAGAGCTTTTTATGTTGTTGAATCACCTTTGATATATCCATCTTCTTTTTATTTTGAACTGACCTTAAATAAAGGGAGAGTCCCATAATTCAAAAAAACATCTTTGTCCGGATATAATGAAGTATGACAAAAAATCATTTCAATATATCAAAATCGTATATGCAACAATCAGACCGTTTAGGGATTTTTATGTGAATCAGAAATTATATCCTATACTTATATAACTCTTAATTTTATTGAAATATACCTCCCTTTTGTAGTTTCCATACATTAAACCAATCTTAATGGGACCAATAATTGACATGTATCCTGCACCAAGGCCGAACCCGGTCAGCAATGAAAAACCTTTATCACGGTTAGCTTCCTGGATAGCAAATATGTTTGCCAAAACATTCACATGAAAATTCTCAAAAAGCTGCATGTCAATACCAGTCCTGACACCAGCGAGTTTTTTAACAGGAATTTCATTTGATTGGAAACCAAACATTGGAATTGACCGTTTATTAACGGACTCAACTCCGCCAAGAAGGTAAAAATTATTTTGTGCTGAAACCGAATCAGAGTTGGTAATTAGAAGAATATCTCCTCCAAATAAAAAAGTCAGTCTGCCAGGAGGGGTGAAATAATGATTAACAGATCCATGGAAAGTATAGAATCTATTGAACGAAAACTCCCCATGATTTTTCCATTTAAAGTCAACTTTTGACGAATCAGTTTTTAATCCTGCCGACTGTAGTTTTGAAGCACTGACTGAAATGTCTAAAATGGTTCCCTTTTCAGGGAAGTGTTTAGTATCAAGGCTATTAACCTGATAATCATAAGTTGCAGTTATATAATTATATGAGAGGTTTTTCAGATTAATATCTGAAATATAGTGTAAGACCAGATTAAGCATTTCATAGTTTGCTGAAATGCTCATCATATTATTAAGTCCTAATCTCCGGTTGAAGGAAAGTCCTGGTGTGAAATTTCTACTGATCACCTCACCCTTATCCCCTCTTATATCTAACAATGGTATCAGAGCATTGTCGAAATTCAAATTTGCTGATAATCCGAATATCTGGTTCCTGTCAATAAACTGAAGGTAGTTTAGCTCAACCCTGTAATACTGTCCTATACGCGAGCCCAAATTGATTACTGACCTTTGAGTTAACAGGTTTTTGACAGACATCTTAAAAATAAGTCCGGAGAGGAGTGAATTATCATAGTGTACAGATCCATAAAGCATTGCCGGTGGTTTCTCTATACAATCGATAACAAGAATCAGTGAATCATTCCGGGGAATAACCCTGTACTTTACTTTGTCAAACCATGCTTTCCCAAACAGAAGTTCAATTCTATCGGTAATCAGAAACTTATCTACCTTTGTTTCTGGTTTAATGTCCAGCACGCCAAGAATTTGTTCATCTGAATATATTTTATTACCGGTTATTTCAATCCTGTTAAAAGTATATGATTTTTTATTCAGGATATTCTCTATTGGTTTTTGTACACTAATCCTGTCAAGAGAGTCTGCCAGTTTTCTGAAATACTCTTTAAAAGGCAGTGCCGCCATATACCCTCTTTCTATAAGTGAGTCTACATTGGCAAATTGAAAGATAGAAAGCTTATCCGTATTCGGTGTGATAAGTACATCAACCATCTTTTTCTCTTCTTCAAAATCATCCAGGCCTCTAAACATTGCTATCTGTTCCATTATTCCCGATAATGTCTGAAGTTTGTCAGCTTTATACCCGTTGAAGCCAACATAGGATCCGATTATGATATCAGCTCCCATATCCCTGACTTCACTTGCAGCAAAGTTCCTGATCAGCCCGCCATCCAGCAAAAGCAAGGTATCAATCTTCAGCGGAGTAAAGATTGACGGAACTGAAAAGCTTGCCCTGATGGCATCTGGCAGATACCCGGTTTTCAAATCAATTTTTTTATAGGTTATAATATCGGTACCAATACATAAGAATGGTATGGGGAGCTTTGAAAAATCGCTAATATCTGCTGCCGGCCAGGCATAGAAGCTAAGAGTATTTTCAACCTGTTGTCCGTTTATAAGACCTGATGGGAGTACCACTTTCCTTAGTGCAAGAGGTAACGATACCGCACTATTTGAAAAATGACACTTTTCAAGAAAAATCACTTTGTTTTCAGGGATTTTATTCGTGAGCATGATTTTCCAGTTCAAACTTTTTAATATTTTCTGAAGACTGTCAGCTGTATATCCTAATGAATACAGTCCACCGATGATGCTGCCCATGCTGACCCCTGTGATATAGTCTGGCCTTAAACCTGCTTCTTCCATCACTTTCAGAACTCCCAGATGAGCTATTCCATGAGCTCCGCCTCCACTAAGAACCAGACCGATATGTGGTCTGACCTGGACTTTCTGTGCTTTAATATTTACAGGGTAGAAAACGAAAAACAAACAGAAAAGACAAATAAATGAGAGAGGGCTTTTAAGATAGTGTGGAAATAAGCAAGGAATGGTATTCATTTTTAGCATCTTAGAATGCTACTGATTTATAGCGCATATCTTTGCAAGATAGTTATTTTAAGTAATTTAGCAGCGTGAAAACTCAATTACTTTTCAATAATAAATGGTTGCCCACTACTAACAAAGAGGTCGATTTACTCGGGTGGGATGAAATAGATGTTATTATATTCAGTGGTGACGCTTATGTAGATCACCCTTCTTTCGGACCGGCGGTCATAGGAAGAGTCATTGAAGATGAAGGATTTCGCGTCGCTATTGTACCACAACCAAACTGGCAGGATGATTTAAGAGACTTTCGTAAGCTTGGTAAACCAAAATACTTTTTTGGAGTGACAGCCGGGAATATGGATTCAATGGTCAACCATTATACTGCTGCACGAAGGTTGAGGTCCGATGATGCATATACACCCGGTGGAAAAGCCGGCTTCAGGCCTGATTATCCAACTATTGTTTACACTAAAATACTAAAAGAGATTTTCCCTGATATTCCTGTAGTTATAGGAGGTATAGAAGCCTCTATGAGAAGGTTGACTCACTATGATTACTGGAAAGACAAGCTTGAACCCTCCATACTCCAGAGCAGTGGCGCTGATATGCTGATTTATGGAATGGGAGAGCAATCTGTAAGAGAGCTTTTAAAGCTGTTATTGAAAGGGATTCCTTTTTCATCTCTTAAAACAATTCCTCAGACATCGGTCATCATGAAGCAGGATGAGCCTTTACCGGTACAGAAAATGTGGAAAGATATATCTCTCCATCCGTTTGAAAAATGTATGAAAGACAAAAGCCTGTTCGCGGAAAATTTTGTAATGTTTGAAAAGGAATCCAACAAAATTAGTTCCGCCAGAATGAACGAAGCTTCAGGCGAACTGAAAGTGATTATAAATCCACCATTTCCTCCAATGAAGGAGGAAGAAGCTGACCGGTCTTTTGATCTTCCTTATATGTATCTGCCGCATCCACGTTACAATAAAAAGGAAGATATACCTGCTTATGAAATGATAAAATATTCTGTGAATATTCATCGCGGGTGTTTCGGAGGTTGTAGTTTCTGTGCTATAGCCGCGCACCAGGGGAAACAAATAGTCAGCAGATCAGAAAGGTCGATATTTAATGAAATAAAAAAAATTATCCAACTGCCTGATTTTAAAGGCTATCTCTCCGATCTTGGCGGACCATCGGCTAATATGTACATGATGAAAGGCAAAGAAATGAAGTTATGCCAGGTATGCTCAAGACCTTCCTGTATATGGCCCGCAGTTTGTAAAAATCTGAATACCAGCCATAAAGAGCTTACAGAACTCTACAGGAAGGTGGATAGGATAGAAGGGATAAAAAAATCATTTATCGGCAGTGGGGTACGTTATGATTTATTGTTTCCGGAATGGAATAAAAATGCCGGGAGAGATGAAGCTGAATATCTCGAGGAGCTTATTAAAAACCATATTTCAGGAAGGTTGAAAGTAGCTCCTGAGCACACTGCGCCTCATGTTTTGGCATACATGCGTAAGGTACCGTTCGACCTCTTCAGAAAACTAAAGAAGCGGTTTGATAATATCAGGACAAAGCATGATCTGAAATATGAGATGATTCCTTATTTCATCTCAGCCCACCCGGGATGCACTGATGCCGATATGAAAGATCTTGTTGCAGATGTTAAA
>JADGPT010000120.1 GCA_017882345.1 Bacteroidales bacterium | reverse complement strand
AAGACCTGGTCGGGGATAAATCTGAATTAATGTGGATGAACTGTTCCGGTAAATATATTCGCATTTTAATGTTTGAATTACTGACCATGACATTGCCATATGTGGCTTTTAGCCAGGTAGATTCATTGTCTCAATCCGGAAATCACCATGCCCCTGAAACTGAATCCCTGACACCAATCCATTCATTGTATGCAGGAGCCGGCTCAGGCAGTAATATGATATATCTTGGTTCTACAATATCACAAAATCAACCGTTCTACTCTGCATCGGTAACTTATGGTTTCAGGAACAAACTGTTTGCATCCGCTTCAGCAACTCATATCAGGGAGGTAGATCCTTATCTGGCATTTTATAGTCTTTCATTAAATTATAGTCATACTTTTAATTCATGGTTTGATATCTCGTCCACCATTTCTGGTTATAAAACACCAGCATCGCTACAGGAGACACTTTTCAGTGATTTCGCATTTATTAATCTAACGACTGGTTTTGACTGGAAACTGATTTACACGAAATTGTCATTTGGAGGATTAATTTCTAACGATAACCGGGGATACCTTCAGATAAGAAACTCAAGGTATTTCGAGACCCCGGAGTTTTTTAAGGGGAAAAGCCAGATCTCTTTTGATCCAAATATTAATACACTGTTTGGTGAACTGGTTAAAATTGAATCTATAAATGGCGTCACGAAGTATGGAGCCTCGCCTCCTTTCCGACACTTCAAAAAAAATCCAAACACCACCACAGATATCTACTCTTCCAAATTCGGACTAATTGATTTTGAATTTTCACTACCGGTTACTTTCAGTTACGGTAACTTCAGCATTGAGGCTGAACCAACTTATATTCTTCCGGCTTATACAAATTCAGATTACCCTGCCCCAAAAGGTTTTTCTTTCTTTCTGAACGCTTATTTTAAAATATTTTAAACTGACATGGATGAATGTACTTATAGTCGAAGACGAAAGAAGCCTTGCAAATGAAATTGCCTCTTTTCTCAAGGCGGAAGGTTTTCTATGTGAACTGGCCTTCACAGGGTTGGAGGCTTCTGAAAAAATCGCAATAAACCTTTACGATTTTGTTCTGCTCGATCTCGGGTTACCTGATTATAACGGTCTGGACCTGATCACTGAGGCACGAAATCAGGGTAGCGATGCTGCTTTTATTATTATTACTGCCCGCGGAGCTGTGGATGATAAAGTAAAAGGGTTAGATCTTGGAGCTGATGACTACCTTGCCAAACCATTTGCATTGGTGGAACTCTTTTCGCGCATCCAGGCAGTGGCAAGAAGAAAATTCAACATTTTAAACCAGAATCTGAATGTCGGTGATTTCGTTGTGGAACTGCAATCAAGGAAAATTACCTGGAAAGGGAAAGAGGTAATTATCACCAGGAAAGAATATGACTTGCTGCAGTACCTCATAATTAACAGGAACAAAGTACTCACCCGCAACCAGCTATATGAACATATCTGGGGAAATATTCTCGATGACCAGTATGATAGTAATTTCATTGACGTTCATATTAAAAATGTAAGAAAGAAACTGAATGAACATTCTCCAACTCCATGGCTGGAGACTGTAAGAGGCATCGGTTATAGGGTAAGCCTGGAATAATAAGTAACTTCTATTATGAAACTTAGAATAAAACTGGCATTATTCAACCTGCTCTCAAAGCTGGTTTTCACTTTATTGTTCCTTGTATTCATGCCATATCTGATTGATAGGATAAACTTAATACAGGTAGATAATGACCTGATACAAAAGAGGGAACAGGTTATTACTCTCATTTCAAAAGTAGGAATAGAACCGTTTATTACTTCTGATACCGGGAATGTCTTCGGAAGTTACAATATTCTTAAAGAGGAATTTATAAGCCTTGAGAGGATTGACCTTAAAGAAGATGCAAATTACATAGAGGTTTCTCAAAGGTCAATAGAGGGCGAAGATATTGATTACCGCGTTCTTAATTACTCCTTTAAGGTTGATGGAAATACGTATTTGCTTGAGATTGGTAAAAGCCTTTCAAGTATACTTCATACCGAAAAGAACATTAAGAAAGTTATGTTGGCATTTTTAGTCTTCATAATTCTGATTACGTTTCTGACAGATCTTCAATATACTCGCAGGTTGTTGCGACCGCTTGACCTTATCACCAAAAAGCTAAAGGGAATATCTAATCCATCTACTTTCGATAAAGCGCCAGTCATAACAACTACATCTGATTTTCATCATCTCGACAATGCCCTTATAGAACTCTTGGCGCATATAGATCAGCTTTTTCAGAAAGAAAAAGATATAACCGTTAATATTTCCCATGAACTACTGACACCAATATCTGTTTTAAGAAGTAAACTGGAAAACATTCTGATTCAGAAGGAGATTGAACCGGAGATTTCCACCAAAATTGAGGAATCACTTAAAACTCTCCATCGTCTTCAGGGCCTGGTTAATTCACTCTTGCTGATTGCCCGTATAGAGAGCCGACAGTATTTACGTGAAGAATCGTTCTATGTTGAAGAGGTTTTACATGAGATTATCAGTGAAATAAACCCTATAGCTGAAGATGCCGGAATATTATTGAAGGAGGAGGTTGCAAAGGATTTTCAATTTGATGGAGCCAACAGATCACTGATCTTTTCAATGTTTTACAATGTGGTGAATAATGCTGTGAAAAACACACCTCAGGGCGGTAAGGTTCTTGTAAAAAGTTTTAATCGTAATAATAATTTTGTTGTGACTATTTCAGATACCGGAAGAGGAATGACAGAAGACCAGAAGGATACACTCTTTTCACGCTTTAGAACAAAGCTTGAAACCAATGGGAACAATACCGGAATAGGGCTGGCAATTTCAAAATCGATTGCCGATTTTCACGGGATTGAAATTTCTGTGAATACAATTATTAAAAAAGGCACCACTTTTTCTTTTGTTTTTCCGGAAAATTCATGAAACATTCATGTTCAGGGTTCTATATTTGATCATAAATTAATTAATGTTTAAAATAGAATCGTATGAAAAAGAGAATTTTCACAATACTCGCGGCAGCCATTATTTTATCAAGCTGCACTAAAACCAGTAATGGTCCAGGTAAACTTTCAGTAAAAATCACTGATGATCCATTCAACATCAGCTTTGTTGAATCTGCAACAATAACCATAACGAAAGTCGAAATCAGGAAAGCGGGTGGAAATGAAGGTAATCCTTTTATTGTACTTTCAGAAGACTCGGTAACTCTTGATCTTTCGAAACTGAGAAATGGAATTACTGCAGAACTGTTAAATCTGGAGATTCCTCAAGGGAATTATGACCTTATACGACTTTATGTTGATCGGGCAAGTCTTAAAATTAAAGGTCAGCCGGTTGCATATAATGTAAAAGTCCCGGGCGGGAAACAAACCGGAATAAAAATATTCATAAGCCCGTCTTTAAGAGTTGAAGGAGGTTTATCTTCTGAATTACTGTTAGACTTTGATCTCTCCAAATCATTTGTAATGAGAGGCAATATGGATCATTCTGCCGGTGTGAACGGATTTATTTTCAAACCATGTATAAGAGCTACCAACAACTCAACAGCAGGTAGGATTGAAGGGCTTGTAAATGACACCTCCAAAGTGAATATTGTAAATGCTAAAGTATGGGTTAAACAGGATACGATAATTTCAACTGCCTTTACCGATACATTAGGACATTATGCTTTTGTTGGTATACCTGCCGGTACATATTCAATATTCGCAACCCAGGAAAACTATGATACAGTTGCTTTTACAGGAATCAAAGTGATTGAAGGAAACAGAACGATCCAGAACTTTACTATTACAAAGAAATAAGTTGTTATAAGCCGTCCCTTTGTTTGCGGGAAGATGTTTTAAAACAGAACGAACTATTTAAACTGAAATTTGTTTCTAAACATTAGAATGTAAAGCCATGGACTTAAGCAAAAAGAAATGCATACCATGTGAAGGCGGTATCCCTCCTTTAACTGAAAAAGAGATTACAGATTATAAAAGACATATTTCCGGGGACTGGAAAGTTACAGATAACAATAAAATTACTAAGGAGTATTTAATGTAATGAAGCGTACATATTAATAGTGGCTCAAATTCTTAAAATGAAAACCATTTTGATTTTTGTCTCCACTCTCGATGGTAAAATCACCAAATGGGGAGATCCTATGATAAGGTCCTGGTCATCTCAGGATGACCAGGATTATTTTGATGCAATCTGGAATGATACAAGGATTATAATTATGGGTAGCGGTACTTTTAGACCGGATCCTGTAAAGCCGGACTCAAAACATCTTTTTTTAGTTCTAACCAAACACCCTGATAAGTTTAAAAGCTATGAAGTACCCGGACAACTGGAATTTACCAATGAGTCTCCGCTGCATCTCATTGAACGAATTAAAGAAGGGTTAGAGAAAAAGATACTTATTGTTGGAGGGGCACAAATTGCAACAGCATTCCTCAGAGAACAATTAATTGATGAATTGTGGCTTACCTTTGAGCCAAAAATATTTGGAATGGGCGCTGGAATTGTGATCTCCGAAAAACTTGATATAAAGTTGAACCTGATAAGTTGTGATAGAGTAAATGAAATTGGAACCTTAATGACAAAATATAAGGTATTACGGAATGAGAGGGAAATGAACATAAAGTGACAGAATTTAAGCGCTAGTCATCAAAATCAACCTTCTTAAATACAGCCAGTTTCAAGGCAAGTTTTAAATACAATTTCTGGTTATTCATATCACCATTTAACTTGCTGATTCGGCTCAGACCGAAATAGGCATAAGCTGCATACTCATCTCCGAAACTTCGAAAACTGGAAACATCTTTAATCCCATTTATATAGAATTGTTGTGCCTGTCTGATATTATGGTATTTTTTTTCCTGCAAAATACCATTAAAAATTGTGACCTGGGCCTGAAAAAAGGGGTTCTTCAGATAAGCAATTGAGGATTTTATCTCCTTTTCTGCTTCATCATATTGTTTAATTAACAAAAGGTTTTTAATGTATGATCCAAGATATGCCGGATTTTCAGGATATATTTTATGAAGGCTTTTGTTGTAAAAGGTCGCCTGCTGGTAATTATTTTCAAAGCATAAGAATATTCCAGTAAGGAAGGAATAGGATTCAGCTTTTAGAATGATGGAATTTTTAGCAACTATTTGTAATTCTTCCAATCCTTTAACTTTACTGCCCTTCGGGAAAAGAAATGCAAGCGTCTTGTATACAGGATGTGCTTCCGGATAAGCTTCACGGTAGTAATTGTAAACTCCTGTAAAAAAATAAAAATCCGAATAATTTGAGGTAAAATCAAATGAGCGCCTGACGCATTGATATGTACTTGTTGCGATTGGAAAAACTTCAAAGCTAAGATCATTATCAGTATAGAATAATAAAAGCAACCCCCTCGCGCACAGATTGACCAACAGAATTTCAGCTTCAGATTTCGGATCTTTAATTTTATCACATAATTCAATGCTTTTGCGCATGTCTGCTTCAAAGGATTCACGACCTGGTGAAGTTGTGATAAGTGGATAGCTTTTCCAATAAGTTATCATTCCTTTGAAAAGGTAATTAACGGGATGTCCGGGATATAATTTTATGAGTTTTGCACTTACCTTATCTGCGTTTTTAAAATCGAAGTTATACACATAATCGATACCCCGCTTAATCAGATTTACAGAGGTTGTATCTTTCAAAAATTGACCTTGTAAGGATGAAGTGCTCAGACGTAACGCCAGACAAATAAGTATTATTGATATTTTGCAGCTTTTGTTCAATTCTTTTTTTAAAACATTTTTGGCAAAAGTTTGTTCATAACATTGAAAGTTATAACGATACCTCTGCTTTGTTATAGAATTAACAATTGATCAGAATGAATGTTCATAGGTAATGATTTAGAATTTTGTTAGTTTTATTCTGATTTTGAACTCATATAAGATCTATGATAAATTATACAGCTACATATACTGATAAGTATCAATTGACTATGTCTCAGGTTTATTTCCTGAAAGGACAAAAAGAGACTAGAGCAGTATTTGACTACTTCTTCCGTAAGTTACCTTTCAATGGGGGATATGCAATTTTTGCGGGATTGGAGGATCTGCTCAGCACTCTCGATATTTTACGTTTTGATAAAAATGATCTCGGGTATTTAAAGGAACTGGGATACCATCCTGATTTTATCAGTTATCTTAAAGGATTTAGGTTTTCAGGTAATGTTTACAGTTCTGAAGAAGGAGATTTAGTGTTCCCGGTCCGCCCTGTGCTTCAGATTGAAGCAAATATAATTGAAGCTCAGATTATTGAAACTCTTCTTCTGAATATTCTGAATTTTCAGACACTGGTGGCTACAAAGGCAAGCAGGATGCGACAGGCTTCAGAAGGACGAGTTTTAATTGATTTTGGTTTGCGGAGAGCTCAGGGTCCTGGAGGTTACTATGCCAGCAGAGCCGCCTTTATAGGAGGTTTCGATGGTACCAGTAATGTACGGGCAGGTCGTGATTATGGAATCCCTGTATCAGGCACTATGGCACATTCTTTTATCGAAAGTTACGATGATGAATTGTCGGCTTTCTTCCATTTTGCTGAAGTGCAACCCCACGATTGTGTTCTCGTTGTAGATACTTACGACACTCTTAAAAGCGGTTTACCAAATGCTATTATCGTAGCTAAAAAAATGGAAGAGAAAGGGTTACACCTTAATGGAATCAGACTTGACAGTGGCGACCTTGCTTATCTTGCAAAAGAGAGCCGGAGAAGATTGGATAATGAAGGACTCAGTTATGTCAAAATTGCTGTTTCAAACCAATTAGATGAGTATATCATAAAAAGTCTTCTGGAACAACAGGCTCCGATTGATGTCTTTGGCGTTGGGACAAGTCTTGTCACCGGTCATCCTGATGCGGCTCTTGACGGAGTTTATAAATTATCTATGGCCAATGGTAAGCCGAGGATTAAATTGTCGGAGAACATAAGTAAAATAACTCTGCCTCATCGGAAACAAGTCTTCAGGATCATTGACAGCGACAATAAATTTGCCGGAGCTGATGCCATAGCAATGGCTGATGAACAAAATGTGGAGATAATGTATCACCCTATGTATCCTCTCAAATCACTCTCCCTGATCAAATATTTTAAAGAACCGTTATTGCACCAGGTTATGAAGAGTGGGGTAAGAGTGAAAAATCCTAAAACGTTAACAGAAATAGTACAATACAGCCAAAGCAGAATGGAACAATTACCTGAAGAATATAAACGGTTCGACAATCCGCATATCTATAAAGTTGGAATCAGTAAAAGATTGCAAACAGAACGCGATAAACTCATTGATGAATTTAAAAAATGATTTTAAATGAAAACACTTATTATTATTGATGTTCAGAATGATTTTATGCCCGGAGGTCCGCTTGAGGTTCCTGAGGGTAATATTATCGTACCTGTTATTAATAAGATACAGAGTTATTTTGATCTTGTAGTAGCTACACAGGACTGGCATCCAAAAGAACATAAGAGTTTTGCTTCTAACCATTTTGCAAGTAAACCATTTGACAAAATGTTCCTTCATGGTGAACTACAAACCCTGTGGCCGGATCATTGTATTCAAACATCGGCAGGCGCTGAATTACATAAGGATATTGTATCTAATAGAATTGCTGCCATTTTCCGAAAGGGTATGGATCCTGAAGTTGACAGTTACAGTGGTTTTTACGATAATAATCATAAGTTAAGCACTGGTCTGAGTGGTTATCTTAAAGAAAAAGGAACCACTGAAATACATTTTTGCGGACTTGCTGCAGATATATGTGTTTATTTTTCAATACTTGATTCAATTTTAGAAGGCTTTTCTGCAACACTTATTGAAGATGCCTCCCGACCTTTATTTCCAAATAAATTTGATGACATAAAATGTGAGCTTGCTAAAGTAGGAGTACGCTTTATCACAAGTGAAGAACTCCGGATAACTTAAAAATATCTGATCAGGTTTTATATTCACACCCAATACTATAGTTGCTATATAGATAATAGTTTATCTGGGAAAATGTTCAAACAATGGTCAATTTATTTAATTATTTGATTCCACAAGAATACCTGTTTCACAAATAATGATAAATTTGTAAACTGGCATATTTAAAAATATTTATTTATAGAAATGATAAAAAA
This sequence comes from Bacteroidales bacterium, assembly GCA_017882345.1. Taxonomy (GTDB): domain Bacteria; phylum Bacteroidota; class Bacteroidia; order Bacteroidales; family VadinHA17; genus LD21. The sequence continues at coordinate 453 of JADGPT010000120.1, read as the reverse complement.
TAACATTATGCTAAAGCTCTTGCTTTCGTGCTTTTATTCAGTAATGCTCTTGGTTATATGAGGTTTAAAGGCGCACAGAATTTTACTTTCAGCAAAGTTTTAAAGATAAATCATTAAAAAGTCAGCTATGAAACCTTCAACTTACTTTATAATTTGTTTTTGTTTTATATTGCTTCTTCCTTATGTTATTATTTCAGCGCAGACTGATAAAAGTTGGAAAGCATCGGCACAGATTGTGGAAAAACTGTCGAAAGAGAATTCAGGTTTTAATTATTATGAAGATAAAGTCCCCAATTATACTTTACCTGTAATATTAACTTCAAAAGATGGATTGGAGATCGCTTCATCGGACCTTTGGAATAAAATCCGACGTCCTGAGATTCTTGAGCTTTTCCGTAAAAATATTTTTGGCAGGGTACCTGATACAAAGTACTCTGAGACATTTAAGCTTCT
>JADGPT010000119.1 GCA_017882345.1 Bacteroidales bacterium | reverse complement strand
TCAATGCCTACTCTCCATAGATTGCCTGCCTTCTTACCTTTTGCCCTGACTTCTCCTCCAATCTCAACCAGATAATTTTTAATTCCCAGATTGTCGAATAAGCGGCAGATCACATCAACTGAATACCCCTGAGCGATAGCATTAACGTCAAGGCATACATGTGGATCAGTTTTAACCAGTCGTCCGTTAATCAATGAAACTTTGCTCATCCCCACAAGTTTAAGAAGGCTATCACGTTTCGATTCCGTGAAGCTCTTATGCGCATCAGGACCAAATCCCCAGGCTTTTACAAGTGGACCTACAGTAATGTCAAAAGCGCCATCTGTCATTTCAGATACTAAAACTGACTTCCTGAAAACTTCGGTGAAAAATGAATCAGGTACAACGTCCTCGTTACGGTTTATCTTTGAAATAATGGATGAATCCTTGTAAAGTGACAACGACATATCAAAATCAGAAAGGGTCTTTTCAACTTTCTTCCTGAGTTCAGCGGGATCTATGTTTTTCTTATTATCGTAAACAATACTATACGTTGATCCCTGAGCCAAACCCGCAAAATTTGCAATAACAGGTTTATTATCCGTGCAGCCAGATGTGAAGAGGCCAAGGAATAAGAGACCGGCCATTAATTTATTAATCATGATCTAATCTTATAATTTTACGATTCCCATTGCCTATGCAATCTTACATAAAATTTGTGCTCCTTCAAAATATTAATATTTCTTCTCTGATATTTGATGCAACAATTCCCTATTTTTAAAGTTTTATCTAACAGATCAATAATTAAATGAGATATATACTTCTATTTGTATTTATGTTCAGGATCTTTTCAGCACAGGGACAACAAACATACCCTGATTCAATTCTTTATTCAAACCATATCTATAATGAAAAGATTAAAACTGTACAAATATACAAGGATGGCTGGAATCTTTCATACCCTGTCATTAAGCTGAACACTAATGAGAAGTTAGTTTTTAATTTCGATTTGCTGAAGGACCAGCCTGAAACATTTTATTATACTTTTATCCATTGTAATAAAGACTGGATTAAATCTGACATTTTTCCAAACGATTACCTGACCGGGTATACTGAAAACCCTATTGAAGATTATGGAAATTCTTTCAACACAACAGTCAGCTATATTCATTATAAGCTTATCTTCCCTAATGACAAAGTAAGTATAATATTATCAGGTAATTACATACTTGAAGTGTATCCTGCCGACAAACCTGAAGAACCTGCAATAACTCAAAGGTTTATTGTTGCTGAAGATGCTTCTAAAATTACTGTAACGGCTCACAGACCTCAGATGACAAAAGAAAACAATACTCATCAGCAGGTTGATTTCGTTGTAGATTATACCGGACTCTCTATCAATGACCCTTTCAGGAATGTATTTGCTTTTATCCTTCAGAATGGGAGATGGGATAATGCCAAAAGAAACCTAAAGCCCGATTTTTATGGGAATAATGAACTTAAATACAATTCATTATCTGACAAAAATATTTTCAAGGGTGGAAATGAATACCGTTATTTTGACATTAAAAGTATTCGGTATCAGACTGAATATGTTAAACGTATAGATTATGTTATTCCCAACTATAATATTTATCTCTACCCGTCAGAAAACAGGGAGTTTAAACCTTACTTCTACTGGAAGGATTTTAACGGTAAGTATTATATCGCTTTCCAGGAGGGTACGAAACCTGACATCGATGCTGACTATGTAAATGTGTATTTTACACTTCTTTCAGATCAGGTGATTTCAGGTGGGAAGATGTATATATCGGGCAGTTTGAATAACTGGGCTTTTGATAAAAAGAATCTTATGACGTATAATCCTGAAAAAAAAGAATATGAATGTAATATGCTTCTGAAACAAGGGTGGTATAACTATGAATATGTTTTACTGAAAGATGGTGAAACAGATGGCACTGCCACATTATTTGAAGGTAGCCATTATGAAACAGAGAATGATTATATTGTATTGATATATTACAGGAATCCACATGATCGATACGACAGGGTAATCGGCTCTGTTATTGCCAATACACTGAACCGGCTCTCAAACTAGTTATCTGTATGTTTGTCAATTCCAAATTGCATATAAATAGTATGCTTAAGAGTCTTCATTATTTCGCTCATATACTCTTCAACGGCTCTTACAGAACCAGGCAGGGTATAAATCAACGATTTACCTATGATACCTGCAACACCTCTGCTTAAGAGTGCAGTAGGTTTTTCAGTCCCATATTTGATCCTGATAAATTCCATTATCCCGGGGATCTCTTTAGTGAGAAGAGGCGTAACTGTCTCTACTGTAATATCCCTCGGACCAATACCAGTTCCGCCTGTAGTTATAATAATATTGTAATTTTTCCCGGCACTTCTCAGTAGATCCTTTAAAGTAGCAGAGTCATCAGGGATAAGGATTAATTTAATATTACATGACCAGCTGCCAGACGAAAAAAATTCTGTAATCTTTTCTTTGATCTTCGGTCCGCTGAGATCCTCATACTCGCCTCTGTGAGCCCTGTCGCTGAGTGTAATTATCAGTACTTCAAATTTTTCAGGAAGATTCATTTTTTGATTTTTTCTATCAGGCTGATATTATCAATAATCATTTTTTTATCCACTGCCTTACACATATCATAAACTGTAAGCAGAGCAACACTGACAGCTGTTAACGCTTCCATTTCCACGCCTGTTTTACCGGTACATCTCACCTCACTCACAATGTTAACACCCCTCTCATCAATAACCGTATCTACCTTAACATTTTCAAGAACAATATTATGACATAACGGGATAAGATCAGATGTTCTTTTTGCTGCAGAGATCCCGGCAAGCTGAGAAACAGTAAGAACATCACCTTTTTTAAGCAGATTGTCCTCAATAAGTCTGATTGTCTCAGGTGCAAGAGAAATATGCCCGCTAGCTTTTGCGATTCTGAGTTGATTCTCTTTATCACCAACATCAACCATAACCGCTTTCCCCTTATTGTCAGTATGTGTGAGTTTGTCCATAATTTATTAACCTCCTATATTATAAAATGTTCCGGTTTCGTTTTTCGAACCGCATTCGGGTTTTAATTCTGCAGCTAGATTAATTGCCTTTTCAAAGCCAAGTTCTCTTATATCAAATTCAATATTGCTGAAAAGACAGGGCTTAAGTTTCCCGTTTGATGTAAGCCGTAATCTGTTGCACGATGAGCAGTCACCACCAGTACCGCCATCGACTATTGAAAAATGTCCCCTGACAAGATCCATTTGATGTATATATCTTATCTCCAAATTATTATCTATGCAAAACCTGGCAACAGCCTTTGCTTCCTCCTCTTCTTTTGAGTCTTTGACGACACAATTTATTTTTACTGGAAAAAGGCCGGCTTCTTTCGCAGCATTAATACCTTCAAATACATCATTAATATTTCCGTTACGTGTAATAACTTTGAATTTTTCAGGATCGATTGTGTCAAGGCTTACGTTAACTCTGTGAAGACCCGCTGCCCTGAGTTCCTGAGCATACTGTTTCAGCAGGGTGCCATTTGTTGTCATTGAAAGATCTTCGATGCCTTTAATTTCTGAGATCATTCTAATCAGTGCCGTAACTCCCTTTCTGACAAGAGGTTCCCCTCCTGTAATCCTTATTTTTGTCACTCCGTTTGTCACTGCCACCTTAGTAAAACCGGTAATCTCATCGAAAGTAAGGATCTCTTCATGACGGAAAAGTTTAATTCCTTCCTCCGGCATACAGTAAGTGCATCGCAAATTACATCTGTCAGTGACAGATATGCGCAAATAATTCAGTTTTCTGTCAAATCTGTCGAACATTTACAATTTCTCCTTTTACCAATGATCTTATTCCCGGTTTCAACGTTATTACCCCGTCGGCATAAGAAAGCGCTGCAAGATGAGCCGATCCATGAAAATCGACAGGTAAAACCTCCATATTCTTATTAATAATAACCGGAATGAATTCCAGTCTGACCGTTGATTTTCTGTCATAGTCTACTGCCATAGGCAACATATTCTCAAGGGCCATCCAGTCATAGCCCATCATCCTGTTTATCACAGGCCTTACAAGAACTTCAAATTGAATAAATGAAGAAACAGGATTACCTGGCAACCCAAATACAATGGCTTTGGAATGTACTCCGAAGGTCGTTGGTTTCCCCGGTTTAACATTCACCTTGTCAAATAATATTTTCACACCTGCACGTTCCAGAACCGATGGTACAAAATCAAATTCCCCAATTGAAACACCACCGGTAATAATAACTATATCACTCTCACTAATAGCTTTTTCTATCATTGCATAAATGATAGTTGCATTGTCCGGTGCAATGCCATAATCAATTGCTGTTGCTCCTGCCCTGACAACCTGGGCACCTAATTGATAAGCATTGCTGTTACGTATCTGCGAAATACCAGGGAAACCGGAAGGGTTAATCAGCTCATCCCCCGTACTGATTATCCCTACAATTGGCTTCTTTTTCACACGAACTTCTGTATGTCCTACAGAAGCCATTAAAGCAATATCCTGGGGTTGAATGAATTTAGGTTTCTTTAGAACGATATCCCCTTTTCTGACATCTTCGCCTTTAAAAGATATATTTATCTTCGGGTTGGTTCCGGTAAATATGATTTTACCGTTCGGAAGATTTTCTGATTCCTCTACCATAAAAACGATGTCACAACCTTCCGGAACAATTGCGCCGGTCATTATTTTTGAGCATTGATTCTTCCCTATCTTATGTTTGGGTTCTTTACCCGCGGCAATGACCTCTATAACCACCAATTCATCGTTCAGTTCCAGCTTATTACAGGCATAACCATCTACTGCTGATCTGTTAAATGGAGGCATATCGATATCGGTGGTTATATCTTCATCAAGAATCCGTTGATAGGAATCATTAAATGGAATTGTCTCTGCTACAGTCTCAAAAACCGATTCCATCACAATTTCGAAAGCTTCTTCAAAAGTTATCATGCCACATAATATTATTTACCTTCCCCCAAGATAGAAACATGAAAGGGGGTCATAGAATTATATTTCAAATATTTTAGTCTGCTCATTTTTTTAGTTTCCATTAATAACTACTATAGCTTTTGAAGGGAAGCTCACCCAAACTTCTTTTCCTTCAATAAGTCTGAGTTTCCCCATTTCTGAAGTAAGTATATTAGTATAGAACAAATCACCGGCATCTATTATTACTTCCATACCAAATTCTGAAGGTGTGATTTCAGTTACTTTTCCTTTGAAGGCATTAAGTTCTATATCAGCGGGCATTTCGTTTGATATGATAATCGAGTCACTTTTTATAAGGAGGAGATTGTTTCTTGCCGGGGTTACACCATTCAGTTTAAATCTTATTTTGTGCTCAGTAACGCCAACGAATAAACCATCTTCACGGGAAATATCAACCTTGAAGAAATTCCTGATTCCTGCATAACGTGCAACAAAACGGTTTGACGGGTTATTAAATACCTCATTCACAGAACCCTCCTGGATGATCTTCCCATTATGAATAACTCCCACTCTTTTTGCAAGGCTTATTGCATCTCCATAGTCGTGAGTTACATGAATAATTGTCTGCCCCTCTTTATTCAGATTTCTTAACAATCTTTTCAGGTCGTCTTTCAGCGATGTATCAAGCGAAGAAAGAGGTTCGTCGAGCAGGAGTAATCTGGGAGAAGTAATAAGTGTCCGTGCGAGAGCTACTCTTTGCAATTCACCACCTGAAAGTTTCTCTGTACTTCGTTCGAGAATATGCCGGATATTCATAGCAGTTGCTGCTTTTTCCACCTTATCTGCAATACTTTTCTTATCTTCTTTTCTGGCTCTGAGCGGGTAGGCAATATTTCCAAAGACAGTCATGTGCGGGAAAACAGCAAAATCCTGAAAGACAATTCCAACCTTTCTGTCCTGTATCCGCTGCCTTGTAATCTCGATGTCATCAAGGAATATTTTACCAGTATCAGGATGTTCCAATCCGGCAATCAGCTCCAGAAGTTGTGTCTTTCCTGACCCTGATCTACCAAGTAGGACATAGTACTGACCATCGGATACTTCCAGGTTTATATCAGAAAGGACAAAATCGCCAAGACGACGGTTAATATTAATAAGTCTCAGCATCGTTGTTTATATATTTCACTTTTCTTTTAAAAGAAAGAAGCCTCAATGCAATCAAGAACAGCAGAGCTACCAGGATAAAAAATACTGATGCCGGCCGGGCATAATTAAGCCCGTATGAACTAAACCTTTCATAGATGAGAACGGGTGCAATCATGGGATGATAAGCAATAATAACTACAGCGCCAAATTCACTCATTCCCCTGGCAAACATCATTACAAACCCGGTAGTAATACTGCGCCATGCCAGTGGCAGAGAAATTGTAAAAAAAACTTTTGTATAGCCTGCCCCAAGATTAAGTGCAGCCTTTTCAAGTCTTTCAGGAACAGCGGCAAAACCGTCGCGGGCAGCATTTATCAGGAATGGTAAACTTACAAAAGCCATCGCGAGAGCTATTCCGGAAGGATGATTAACCAGGTCGAAGCCTGCAAAAGAAGCTAATTTTCCTAAAAATCCATCCCGGGAGATAAATCCCAGAAGAGCAATACCTGCAGCAGTATGAGGAAGTACTATTGGAAGGTCAATTATTCCCTGAACAAAATTCTTAGCCGGGAACTTTTTACGCGCCAGCAACCACGCGAATGGGATAGCTCCAACTGAGAAAATTAAGGTTGCTGTGAATGATACCCAAAGGGTTAGCCAAACACTCTGGTGAACCTCTTTGTCTTTGACTGTTTCAAGAAACTGAGTCGCTCCTGTATTGATAAACATGCCGGCAAGAGGCGCAATAATAAATAACAGTACCAATGATGAAAGAATCATCACAATCCATGTGAATATGCTGTTCCGTCTCATGATGAAATCAGTTCTTTTGAGTCTTATTCAAATATTTCAGCAGTTTTAAAGGCAATTTATCTGATTGTTCAGTGCTAAAGGGAATTATAGGTTCCTGTCCATTTTTTTTGAAGATTTCCGTACCGGCCGGACCCAGGAAGAATTCCAGAAAATTGACAGCTTCTTCTTTCTGAGGAGCCTGATCAAGAACTGTAATACTGTAATTAATATACTCTCCCCTGACTTTCATTTTAATTCCTGGCTTACTGCCGGCAATATCTGTGCTGACAGATGAATAGGTCTCATTTTTTGAAGGATCACCAAGGTTTATTTCTTTTGGCAGTTCAATATATTTAAGTCCGTGTTGAATTGCAACTGATTTATACTGAAGCATATAATCGATAGCATCTGATTCAAGGAGTGCCACTAGATCAACTTCTTTTGGCCGTATATATTCTTTGTTTTTCGATAACATCTTTTCAGCTAATCCTGGTTTGTTGTAATACTTTTCGGCCAGCATAAATGTAAATACAGTCCGGTAACCACAGGGATCAGAATCAGGGTCTGATCTGGAATAGATTACATCCTTCTTCTGAAGGATATCCATCCAATTATCACTATTAATTTCTTTTGAGTATTTTGATTTTTCCTGAAAGGCAATAACAATTTCATTGGTAGCAAACCTGATACTCCAGCTTGCATAATCCGGAATAAGAAGTTTATTTATAACAAAATAATCTGATGACGCTATAATATCACACGGCTTTTTAAGCTCTGTTACCTTTCTGGCACAAACCAGACTTCCTGCTGATTCAAGAAATATTTTTATGCCTGGATTTCTTTTCTCATATTCCTGAGCTATCTGTTTCATAGGTATAGAAAGGGAACCTGCATGAAAAATAATTAACTCTTTTTGGACTACCCTGGATTGGCTTTTAGCGATAATCGGGAATAATAATATTGCTAAAGAGAGTGAAAGGATGACTCTCATTTTTGTCAGTTCGATTATTAATTTTATAATCATTGATCTGAAAATTCCTTTATATGCAGTAAGTAGAGACGTTAAACCGGGGTTCTCTTAAACACCCGCAAATTTAAATCTTTTTTTCAGCAATGTGCAGGATTGTATTTATTGTCTCTAAAAGAACAAATTATGGATTTTATTTATCTGTTTTACTGATAATTCTTTACTACTTCTATTACCTCAGGCAAGTCCATCCCGATCTTTTTCAGGAATTCAATTGTCGGAACACCGTTATTATTCCATCCTCTTCTTTTATAAACTGCATCTATCAAAGATTCATACTGATCCTCCCTATATTTCCGCAGGACCTTCATTTTCTCTACAGTTGTCTTTCCTGCCGGGTCGAATCCAATCTTTTCTTTAAGCTGTTTATCATAACGTTCAGACCGCGATTCGTACTCTTCAATTGTAACAGGACCCGCAGCCCGATATGGTTGCCTATCGTGAATGCGTGTTCCGAAGCCGCGTCTGAGGTTGAACACTCTTTGAAAATTATAGACTCTTTCGGAATCCTCCACCAACCGCTTCTTATCAAACTCCCGACCTGTAACTGCCTTATAAATAGTTATATAATTATCAACATGCTCTGGTACTTTGGCAGGTTCGTCACTCTGGGCATTGGACTCAGGTTCAACATCATTCCATGGCAATTTGCATAAGCCTACCAGGCCGAACCATGTACGGAACATCGGAAAATAATGAAGCGCTTCAGCTTTGTTTTCAAATGTTGGTATCTGATTATTAA
>JADGPT010000014.1 GCA_017882345.1 Bacteroidales bacterium | reverse complement strand
CGGAAGCAAAATTTTCAAAACCTGATATCGGGATTTATAATATTCTTAATAAAAAATATTCTCTTGTACCAAAGGAGTGTCTCTTCATTGACGATATTGAAGTAAATGTCAGGGCGGCCCAAGCATTAGGTATGAAAGGAATTATAACTTATGGATCTCTGGAGATTTCCAATGATATTGAAAAATCAATAGGGAAATAAAAAAGGGGTTACTTATTACCTTATTATGCCTTGAATAATCTCTATCAGAGTTCAGGGTCAATGAAAATATTCAATTCTCACCGACTTAAGTGTTCACATAATCGATCTTAAGCATCATATAATGTGTCACTTATCAAATAAAACAGGAAATATGTTCCACGTGGAAACTGTAGCTATTTTCCAAAATATCCCGACAAAATTGAGGTTTTTGTATGACCCACGAGATTTTCCAGCTCTTCCATTGAGGCGTCTTTTATTTTTTCAACCGATTCAAAATGTTTAAGCAAAATCTCTTTTGTCTTAGGTCCGATTCCCTTTATCTGATCCAGGTCTGATTTTATCATTTCCGAAGAGCGTTTATCGCGATGAAAATTTATCCCGAATCTATGAGCTTCATTTCTTAAATGTTGTATGATTTTAAGACTTATTGAATTTTTATCCAGATAAATCGGGATACTATCTCCGGGAAAATAAATTTCTTCAAGTTTTTTTGCAATTCCAATCACAGTAACCTTTTCCCTTAAACCTAAATTATCAATGCTTTTCATAGCTGATGAAAGCTGCCCTTTTCCTCCATCAATTATAATTAGCTGAGGCAGCTTCTGATTTTCCTCTATCATCCTTCTGTAACGCCTGTAAACTATTTCCTCCATTGAAGCGAAATCATCAGGACCAGTTACTGTTTTAATGTTAAAATGGCGATAATCATTTTTACTCGGTCTGGCGTTTCTAAATACAACACAGGCTGCAACCGGATTCGTTCCCATTATATTTGAATTATCAAAACACTCTATATGTACCGGCAGGTCAGCCATATGAAGGTCATTTTTTAACTTTTCGAGGTTTTTGCCTGTCCGTACCTGAGGGGAATGTTCCATCCTCTTCTTCTTCTGTTCCAGTTTATAGTAAATAGCATTACGTTCCGCGAGTTCAAGAAGTTTTTGTTTCTCTCCTGCTTTAGGCACGGTATATTTAATTTTATCCAGAAGAATATCTGGTTTGAACGGTAATATTATTTCAGGGGAATCGCTAAAAAGTCTCTGTCTGATTTCTGTTATGGCAAAACTTAGAATAGATTCCTTTTCTTCATCAGCCCTGATCTTAAGTTCAACAGTAAGTGCCTGTATTACTGCGCCTTGCACTACTTTCAGATAGTTAACATAAGCATTATCAGACTCCTGGGTAATAGCGAAAACATCTACGTTTTTAATGGTGTTACTTACTACAGTTGACCGACTTCTGAATTTTGAAAGGAGCTCAATCTTCTCTTTAACTGACTGAGCTTCTTCAAACCGACGTTCTACAGAATATTTTGCCATCGTCTTTTTCAGATAGTCAATTACAGTTGAGATATTTCCTTTTAAAATATCTCTAATCTGTTCAATATTCTCGTGGTATTCATTATCTGTCTGATTGCCTACACACGGTGCTTTGCAATTACCTAAATGATATTCCAGACACACTTTAAACTTTCCGGCTTCAATATTTGATTTTGTAAGATTATGAGTACACGTTCTTAACTTATATAATTGCCGGATAAAACTAATTAAAGTCTTTACCATCAGTCCCGATGTATATGGACCAAAATAAAATGATCCATCTCTGACAGGATTCCTGGTACTGAAGACACGTGGGAAAGGCTCATTTTTTATACAGATCCATGGAAATGTTTTATCATCCTTCAGAAGGATATTATACCGGGGCTGGTGTTTCTTGATAAGGTTATTCTCAAGCAATAGAGCGTCTGATTCATTATCCACAACAATATGCCGGATATCAGATGTCTTTCTGAGAAGGGCAATCGTCTTCCCTGATTGGTTTTTAGAGAAGTATGAGGTTATTCTTTTCTTCAGGTTTTTAGCTTTGCCAATATATATTATAATCCCGCCAGAATCAAAAAACTGGTATATTCCGGGATTATCAGGAATCAGAGAAAGAATTGATTTAAATTTTGCTTCAACTGCCATGAAGAGAAAAATATTTCTTCAAAGATAATGAATGTCATGATTTGTCAGACCCACTCGCCCTTCGGGCTACTGCTTTATGCACATTTTTATATTTGAGATAAACATACTATTGTAAACGACACCGGAGGGGTATATTCAGCTAACCAATTCCTATTCAACAAACAGCGACACCTGCTCAAATTTCTTAACATCAAATAATCCCCGGTCGCCAATTTTCAGATCTGGTATAACGAGTAACGCCATAAATGACAGCGTCATAAAAGGGGCTTTCATAGCACAACCCAATGACATTACCAACTCATTCAGATTTTCATAATCCTGAGCTATATCTTCACATGAACGGGTAGTCATAATGCCTCCTATATTCAGTTGTAGTGATTTAACTTTCCCACCATTAGCTATTGCCAATCCTCCTTTTAGTCTTACAATCTCATTAATAGAACTTGCTATATCTCTATCGTTCGTTCCAACAGATATTATATTATGACTGTCATGTGCTATAGAACTTGCAAAAGCTCCTCTTTTTAAGCCGAATCCTTTAATAAATCCAACTGCCGGTGGGGAATCTTTATAGCGGTCTTTAACAACTATTTTCAGGATATCGTTATCAATATCCGGAGATATATGTTCCGATTTCATAAAGGAATGATGAATCTCTCCCGTCAGAAGTTCTCCTTCCACTGCCACAATTATTCGTACTTCTCCCCCTCTATTCATTGCCTTAATATCTTTTTCTCCCAAAGGCTGACAATTGAAATTATTGACAGGACTACTCTCTCTGTAATTAAACAATACTTTCCCTTCAGAGAAAACTTTTTTACCTTTTATCCATGTCTCATGCACATTCATTGTCTCAAGTCCATCCACCAGAATAAAGTCTGCATTATCCCCGGGAAGTAGTAATCCGGCATCAAGATTGTAATGTTTTGATGGATTAATGGTGGCGCTCCGGATAACATCAAAAGCATCAAACCCTTCAGAAATAAGTCCACCAATTAATTTGTTTATATGTCTCTTCCGAAGCATCTCCGGATGCAGATCATCGCTACACAGCATAACCATATCAGGATTAGTATTGAACAATTCTTTCAGTGAATTAAGATTCTTGGCCGCGCTCCCTTCTCTTATAAGAATTTTCATTCCCAATGAAATTTTTTCCTTAGCCTCTTCCAGATTGCTGCATTCATGATCAGTAGATATTCCTGCCGCCACATATTTCTTCAGTGATTCTCCTGATAAACCTGGCGCGTGTCCATCAATAGGTTTTCCCAATTCTTTGGCGCATTCTATTTTTTTTATAACCTCCAGGTCATTATTAATAACTCCCGGGAAATTCATCATCTCCGACAGATACTTTATTTCCTTTCTTTTAAGCAATTTTTGAACATCTACATGATTCAAACTTGCTCCATTGGTTTCGAAATTAGTTGCCGGGACGCAAGAGGGCGCTCCAAAAAAGAAGTTAAGTGGAACCTTTTTAGCATCATTAACCATGAATTCAACTCCATCAATACCGAGTACATTCGCTATCTCGTGAGGATCTGAAACAACTCCGCAGGTTCCATGTCTTACTGCGGTCATTGCAAAAGCACCCGGTGTAACCATGGAACTTTCAATGTGAATATGCGCATCGATAAGACCCGGCAGAATATATATATCAGGAGCAGTATCAATTCTTTCTACCTGCTTGATCTTTCCTCTCAGAACACTGACAGCCGCAGGATAAATATCCCTGTTGTGAATATCTACCAACTGACCATAAACTTTCATAAAAAAATATTTTAATTTTTTTAAATAAGTGTTCCACGTGGAACACTTTATCTTCCCAGGTACATTAACAAAATATTAATGTCAGATGGAGAGACGCCACTGATTCTTCCCGCCTGACCAATATTTACGGGTTTGATCCTGGTAAGCTTCTGCCTTCCTTCTGTAGATATAGAAACCAGTTCATTAAAATTAAGGTCGCCCGGAATCTTTAAACTTTCAAGTCGCTTTATCTTATCTGCTACAATCTTTTCTCTTTGAATATATCCTTCATATTTAATCTTAATCTCAGCAGATTCGGCTATTTCTTTGAATCTTCCTGAACTTACTGCCTTCAGATTATCTGCTCCTTTAATTACATTTAATAATGCACCGATTTCAACCTGCGGTCTGGAGGCAATTGTAATTGCCTTAACTTTTTGAGTTATTTTATTGGTTCCAACTTTCTCAAGAAAATCATTAACATCGTCGGGGCTAACACTGCTCTCCGAAAGAAAATCAATTATTTCCTTTATCATGCATTCCTTTTCTTCCAGATGAGTAACTCTTTCAATTTTTGCAGTTCCTATATCAAAAGCTTTTCTTGTCAGCCGTTCATCTGCGTTATCTTGTCGTAATAGTATTCTGAACTCGGCCCTGGACGTAAACATTCTATATGGTTCATCAACACCTTTAGTTACGAGATCATCAATAAGTACTCCTATATAGGATTCCTCTCTTCCCAGAATTAAAGGCTCTCTGTTTTTTATCTTCAAAGCCGAATTTACTCCGGCAATAAAACCTTGCGCTGCCGCTTCCTCATAACCTGTTGTCCCGTTAATCTGTCCTGCAAAATAAAGACCTTCTATAGATTTTGTCTCCAGAGTATGCGTCAATTGTGTAGGTTGAAAAAAGTCATATTCGATAGCATAGCCAGGTCTGAACATTTCTACTTTTTCCATTCCTTTAACTTTCCTTAGTGCCTTCAATTGAACTTCAAGTGGCAGGCTACTGGAAAAACCATTAATATAATATTCAACCGTATCTTCTCCCTCCGGTTCAATAAACAACTGATGTGAATTCCTTTCTTTAAAAGTTACAACTTTATCTTCGATACTCGGACAATATCTTGGTCCACGTCCCTTTATCCGTCCTGTAAATAAAGGACTAAATTCAAATCCCTTTCTTATTTCTTCATGAACTTCTTCGTTGGTATGAGTTATATAACAGCTTTTCTGTATCAGTGGTTTTCTATCCTCAATCAAATAAGAAAACGATTCACCTTCAGCATCACCTTTCTGTTCTGTCATCGCATTAAAGTCAATTGATCTGCCGTCAATACGTGCGCTCGTTCCCGTTTTCATCCTTTCAACAGAAAATCCCAATTCTTCAAGCTGTTCGCTTAATCCTGTAGAACTCTGATCTCCGGATCTGCCTCCTTTTATTTTTGAAAATCCAATATGCATTAAGCCATTCAAAAAAGTTCCATTTGTAAGAATTACTGCAGCCGATAGAAACCTTGTTCCAAATGCTGTCTCTACTCCTGCAATCTTCCTTTCATCTAATAATAGTAATGTTGCCTGTTCCTGCCAGATTGAAAGATTGTCGGTTTTCTCAAGAACTTTTCTCCATTCCGAAGTAAACTTTTGACGATCGCATTGAGCTCTGGGGCTCCACATAGCAGGTCCTTTTGACTTGTTAAGCATCCTGAACTGTATCGCACTTCTGTCTGTCACGATTCCACTCATTCCGCCCATAGCATCAATTTCCCTTACGATCTGCCCTTTCGCAATTCCACCCATCGCCGGATTACATGACATCTGCGCAAGCTTAGTCATGTCCATAGTAATTAGCAGTGTTTTTACACCCATCACAGCTGCAGCGTGTGCTGCTTCGCAGCCTGCATGTCCTCCACCAACAACTATTATATCGTATTGAAAATCCATCTATTTCTTACTTTCCGGCTTTTATCCAAAAATCTTCCATCTTACGCATTTCACCCCTTTTCTCATCATCTGAATCATCATAACCCAGCAGATGTAAAACACCATGAATCAAAACACGAAATAATTCCAGATCTAAACTAATGTTATAGTTTACAGCATTCTCCCTTACTCTGTCCAGACTGATATAAATTTCCCCGTTTATAATACTTTCACTATTATAATTAAATGTAATAACATCTGTATAATAATCATGTTCAAGGAACTCTACGTTTATTTCTTTGAGATATTCATCACTCGTAATAATAAAATTAAGGTCACCTGAAATCTTTTGTTCTTTCGCGATGACCTCTTTTATAATCTTCACAGTTTTTCTCCAGCCTTTGAGTCTGAAGTTTGTTTCGTCATAAAAAATTCTGATACTCAAGATAAAATGTTCTTAAAGGTCATAGTAACCGAATTTCCCTTTTTACTATATTTAATTTTGTCTGCCAGATGCGACATAAGATAAATTCCTCTGCCGTTAATCTCTTCAATATTTTCAGGAGTTGTAGGGTCTGGTACTTTTTCAGGACTGAATCCAGACCCTTCATCTGTAACTTTAATCTGAAGTTCATCACTTTCGAAACCAATCTCGATATCTACAAATTTTTCAGGATTTGACTTGTTGCCATGCAAAATTGCATTATTAACTGCCTCCATTGCTGAAACCAGAATTTTTCCATAACTATCCTGTGAAATTCCAATTACTGATGTAGCATCATCTATTGCATTTTCTACGATCCGTAAATTTCCTACTTGAGAATCTATCCTGATCTTTTTATACATAACTTGTCAAATGCCAACCGTTATACTTCAATTCTTAATAAATGTTTCAGAAAACATCTAATTTTTTGAAATCCATGCTTCCGGATTGAGACTATCCTTTTCTTCGTATATCATAAATTTTAAAATAGATTTATTTGCATTCTCTTTTTCACAATAAACATTCCCTATCTCTTGTTTGGTATCAACTTTATCTCCGGGTTTAACTTTCAAATCTACAATATTTTGATAAACTGAAAGGTATTTACCATGTCTGATAATTACAATCATATTAGCACCTTGCACTGCAAAAACTTTCGCCACTTCGCCTTTAAAAACACTTCGTACGGCTGTCTTACCGAGGCTGGTTATTTCAATTCCTATATTATTTTCAGTGACATACTTTAGAATTGGGTGCTTTTGAATACCAAACTGGCTGGTAATAATTCCTCTTTCAACCGGCCATGGTAACCTGCCTTTATTTTCTGCAAAATTTTCTCCGATTAACTTTTGTTCAGGAGTGTTATTTGATTTTACGACCTTTTTTCTTTCGTCTTCTATTATTCTGGCAATCTCTTTTTCAATCTTGTCAGCGATCCTCTTTTTTTCCTCCAAATCTTTTTTTAATTGCTTCTCTTTCTTACTAAGTGATTGAACCATCCCCTGCTTCCTTTCCTGTTCAGACTGTAACAGGCTTTTTTGTTGTTCTTCTTTTGATTTCAAAACTGAAATCCTGGATAAGTCATTTTGCAATCTATCCTTAGTGATTTGCACCTGTTCCTTTAATTCTATAATTATTTCTGATTCTCTCCTTCTGAATTTGGTGACCTGTTGTAAATACTTTAACCTTTTATATCCCTGGTTGAAGTCTTTTGCTGAAAGAATATATACAAGTTCCGGATTTTCCTTTTGTGATTTATATGAATTAATAACAGCCCGTGCATAATCATTTTTCAAATCAACCAGATCACTTTCCATCATATTAATTGCGATAGTATTCAGGTCTATTCTTCCAGACATCAAATTTATTTCATCCCGCATTCCCCGAATTACAGACTCTCTTAAATTCAATTTGTTACCAATTATTTTTAAAGCGCTCATGCTTTCCTCCTTCTTCTTCGCAGTAGACTTAAGCATATTATCCACATAAGTAATCTCATTAAGAGTTGCCTTTCTTTTATCTTCCAGCTCTGCCTTTGTCTGAGCCATTAAACAGTTACACCATATCCACCCTGATAAAAATATGAGAACTAAATATTTCATAAAAGTTCTATTGATTCATATCCTTTCCCAGGAATAAATTTTACATTTCCATTCCATGGATACTCCACTTTTACTATTTTAATCTTAATAGTCATATTGTATTGTGAATCTTCAATTTCAATTATTCTGGGAATTAAGATATTTCCTAAATTCAGGAATGCTTCATACTTCATTTTAATACCCTCAGAACCAGAATTACTTAATTGACTAACAAATATTATTTTCCCTCTTTTGCAATCAATATTATAATTTAAAGTTACCCCCTTGACAACACAATTAACCTTTAATTGATCTCCTGAGCACTTATCCTTACTGCCGTTACAACTTTTATCTACAACTATGTCACCAAAAATTAAAGGTAAAAAACTCTGATTCAAGCCATACTTTCTATTAAAATAAAATGAATTTCCAAAATACATCTTTTTGTTTATCCGGTCATTAACGAATATTGAATCTTTAGTTATATAAATTCTTACTCCTTCAATTCCTGATCTGCTTTTTATACTTATAAGGTATTTATCAGGATATTCAAATTTTATGTTTCCAATAAATTTCTGCTTCCCGTTCTGGTTTAACAGTTCAATATCAGCTTTCTGAATAAAAACATTACCAGTTGTAACATTCTGGTTTTTAATGCTTTCTAAAACATTTCCCGAACTAATATCATTAAAATTCGAATATGAGTCTTTACTCCTGTTCCTGGTCACAGAGCAACCCCCTACAAATATTCCCAGAAGCAATATGATAGCTACTTTCCGCAATTTTCAATTTCCTTTAATAATTCTGTTTTTGTACTGTCGAGTTTCAGAGCAATGTTCCAGTTATCTATAGCCTCTTTGCATTTTTTTTGTTTTTTTAAAATATATCCATAATGCGCATACCAGACAGCATCAGCTTTTTCACCGCTTTTTATAACCGATTCCATGACCTTTGCAGCTTCCTGCAATTTACCCCTCTTATATAGAACCCAGCCATAAGTATCAAGAAAAGTAGTATTCCCTTTATCCTTCTCAATGACTCTTTTTGCCATCTCCTCTGCTTCCTTAAGATTTGTATTTTGTTCAGCAAGGTAATAAGCGTAATTATTTATAACAGTGAGGTCCTGATTATCTGTTTTCAACGCACTCTCGAATGTCTCAAATGCTTTCAGATAATCTTTCATCCGGTAATAGACATCTGCACGCATAGTTAGCACCTGCACTATAAACTCTTTATTTTCACCGGCTAAAATCTCCGCTTTTTTCAATTCATCCAATGCAATGGAATACTTTCCCAACTCTAATGCGCCGTTAGCATATAATACTTTTGCGGGAAATGACCTGTTAAACTTTGTTGCACATTCTTCACCTCTTTTCAAAAGCTTATCATAATCTTTCATTTGCAGGTAAACTATAAGCAATTTCTCCCATGCGTAATAATTGTCAGGTTTTGCTTTTATTATATATTCAAGCCTTTCTGATGCTTCATCCAGCTTGTTTTGCTTAATCAACAATTCAGGGCGTAAAAGTGGAACTATATTATCATCATTATAATTTGCTTCCAAAACCATCAATGATATTAATAATTTATCGCTCCAGTCCTTAATCAATTCTGGTATTTCTATAAGCCTGGCCATTAATGATACTTTACTCTCCCGTTCAATACTTCCGTTAAGAATAACCGTGTTCAGAAGAATAAATAAATCGTTATAACTTTTCTCAGTTATCAGGAAGTCACAAAGAGATAGTTGAATCTGTGGATTGTCGGGGTTCCTTCCCAACAAATTATTGTATACATCCAACGCCTTCTTATTATCTCCTTTCCCTCTGTATATATCTGCAAGAAGCCCATTATACAAAATTTCATCCGGGAATTCTTTCAGAAGTGAAAGTGTTTTCTCCATTGCATCATCAAACTTACCTTCTGACATAAAATTTTTAATTGTAGATAAAGTCGATGTTTCATTTACTCCATACTTTTTATCAAATGATTCAAATATTGAGGATGCTTTATCATAATTCTTATTTTCTGAGTAAAGATTCCCGAGAGTTAATTGAAGGTTCTCCTTTTCAGGGAAATATTTCGCTGCTTTTTCGTAATAGATTATAGCGCTGTCTATATTTTTTTCCTGATAATACAATCCTGCCAGCATGCTTAGATACCATATATTTACCTTATCTATTGATAATGCTTTTGTTATATAATGTTTTCCGTTATTTAAATCTCCATTTGTAATCACAATCTGTGCCATTTGATAATATACAGCATCACTTTCAGGATTAATTTTAATGCATTGCTCCAGGTATTTCAGAGCATCGCCACCATTTCCCATCAATTTTTGTTTAAGCGCTTCAACATAAATATAATTAAATGCTGCAGCATCATAACTCTCTTTCGATTTTCCTTTCAGACCTGCCGGTATCACACTTTTGCTACAGGAAGGCAAGCCCAAAACAAAAAATACCAATAAAATATACCAATACTTATTTGATTTCATAATTATTTTTTACCTGTATGTCCAAACCCACCAATTCCTCTTTCAGTATCTAAAAGGTTTTCTACACTTATCCATTCCGCTTTTTCATGTTTTGATATTACCATCTGGCAAATTCTTTCGCCATCTTTAATAACGAAATTTTCCTTCGATAAGTTCACGAGAATAATACAAACTTCGCCCCGGTAATCCGCATCTATAGTTCCTGGTGAATTAAGAATTGTTATTCCATTCTTTATAGCGAGGCCACTTCTTGGTCGTATTTGTGCCTCATAACCAACAGGTATCTCAAGGAACAAGCCGGTCGGAACCATAATACGTTCCAACGGCTTCAACAGTACATCGTTCTCTAGATTTGCTCTCAGGTCCATCCCTGATGATGCCTCAGTAGAGTATTGCGGTAACGGATGTTTTGATTTGTTTATTACTTTAATTCTCATTTTATTATCTCAGAAAAATAAGTGAAAAACTAAATTACAAATATACTGCTAATGCCCTTACCAATATATTTCAACCTCTTCTTTGATTAAAATTATACAATTTGAAAACCAATATTTTCTTCTATCGTCCAAAGTTAAATATCTTTGTATTCACAATTGCAAAACTTTATAAACCAATTTTCTGAATTCATGAACCGCTATTTTAATAAATCAATTATTCTTTTTAGTCTTATCTTCATTATGTCATGCTGTGCCCCGGTTGGAAATGAGAATACAATTGTCTCTATTAAAACCTCGCTTGGTGATATTAAGATTAAACTATACGACGAAACTCCAATTCATCGCGAAAATTTTATTCGTTTAATTAATTCCGGATTTTATGAAGGGATCTCTTTTCACCGTATAATAAAGAATTTCATGATTCAGGCCGGAGATCCGGCAACTAAAACTGGTCTGTCACCCAGTTTTCCTGACTCTTTAAAAACATATACTATTCCCGCGGAATTCAACATTCTGTATATTCATAAGAAAGGAGCTCTCGCGGCTGCCCGACAGGGCAATGATGTAAATCCCGATATGAGATCTTCCGGAACTCAGTTTTACATCGTGCAGGGAGTCAAATTAAATGATGACGATCTGAATCAGGCTGAACAAAGAATTAATAGTAATATGAAACAAAACCTTTTTAACAGATTAATCAAAGAGACCACAGATAGTGTCCGGTTAGCCGGAAAATCTATGACAGATGCAAAAATACAGGAGATTGCATCAGTTAAAATGTTTCAATATCTTACAACTAATAAAGACTATAAAATCTCTGAGGAACAGCGAAAAATTTATAAAACCATCGGTGGTACACCCCGTCTTGACGGTACCTACACTGTATTTGGTGAAGTTATTGAAGGTTTGAATATTGTGGATAAAATAGCTGAGGTACCCACTGACAGCAATGACAAACCTGTCAATGATATAAAAATCATTAAAATAAAAATTATAAGAAATTGATTAATGTTAATCTAATACAATCATTTAATGCTTCAAAAAATTAATGATCTGCTAAATGAGGTCTCCTCTATATCTGTAAAAAACTCTGAAGAACTGGAGCTTTTCCGTCTTAAATACCTTAGCAAAAAGGGATTACTAGCTGAACTTTTTGAAGATTTTAAGAATGTACCCGGATTGGAGAAGAAAGATATAGGACAGAAGCTGAATCTTTTAAAGCAGAATGCTCTGGAAAAGTTTAATTCGTTAAAAAGTGGATTTCAAAACCAGGAAGAAACTATTGATGGTAAGGACCTTACCCGGCCATCTTTTCCTTATTCTATTGGATCACGACATCCTATTTCTATTGTAAGAAATGAGCTTATTGACATATTCACACGAATAGGTTTTACAGTTTCCGAGGGACCCGAAATTGAAGATGATGATCATGTCTTTACAAAACTTAATTTTGCCCCTGAACATCCGGCAAGAGACATGCAGGATACATTTTACATTTCCCGGCTATCTTCTGAAGACTCCAGTCCTGAAGATATATTACTCCGCACTCATACATCTTCAGTGCAGGTAAGGGTTATGCAAAATCAGAAACCGCCCATACGTACCATTTCGCCAGGCAGAGTTTTCCGCAATGAAGCTATCTCTGCAAGGGCTCATTGTATTTTTCATCAGGTTGAAGGTTTATATATTGACGAAAATGTATCATTTGCCGACCTCAGACAGACTTTACTATTCTTCGCACGAGAGATGTTTGGAAAAGATACTGAAATAAGACTAAGACCATCATATTTTCCTTTCACTGAGCCTTCTGCAGAGATGGATGTGAGCTGTAAAATCTGTGGTGGAAAAGGTTGTAACGTATGTAAACATACCGGCTGGCTTGAAATCTTAGGTTGTGGAATGGTTCATCCTAACGTTCTGGAAGCCTGCAATATTGACAGTAAAAAATATACGGGTTTTGCTTTTGGTATGGGTATTGAAAGAGCGGCTATGCTTAAGTATGGAGTTAATGATTTGCGGCTATATTTTGAGAATGATCTTCGATTTCTCGATCAATTTAAAACCGCTTTTTAATTAAATTGAACATTTATAATAATAAACGTGTTAATCATTTCACTATAATTGAGGAGATTAAATGAAACAGCAAGAAATTATCGTCCCCCTTTGTAACAACTGCGCTCTTGAATCCGGCTCGATTTTCAAGTATCTTACCCCTGACGAAGTTGAGACTCTTAACTTTGAAAAAGATTTCCGGCTGTATAAACGTGGGGATATACTTTATCAGGAGGGTAACCGTATAAGTGGATTCTTCTGTGTTAACAGCGGTATCATTAAAGTATTTAAAACAGGTTTTGACGGAAAAGAACAGATCATCCGATTTGCAAAAAAAGGAGATATTATTGCATACCGTAGTGTTCTTAGCAATGAACTCGCATGTACATCTGCAAAAGTTATAGAAGATTGCCATGTATGTTTTATTCCCTCAGAAATTCTTATATCTTTCATTAAAACAAATCCTGCCTACGCTCTT
The DNA here is from genome assembly GCA_017882345.1 of Bacteroidales bacterium. Classification (GTDB taxonomy): domain Bacteria; phylum Bacteroidota; class Bacteroidia; order Bacteroidales; family VadinHA17; genus LD21. Next base: position 15,525 of record JADGPT010000014.1, on the reverse strand, counting down.
GAACTATTAAAGCTTGCCTGTCATGAATTGGGTGAAGCGAATTCATTCATTACTGATATTGCTCAGAAAACCGTAAGGGAACGTCTTGCTGAAATTCTACTTTTTCTGGTAAACGATTTTGGACTTGATAGTGACAATTTTCTTAATATCTCTCTCACTCGTGAAGAACTTTCCAACATAGTAGGTACTGCAACGGAGTCAGTCATCAGATTATTATCTGAGTTTAAGTCGGATAAACTTGTTGAATTGAATGGAAGAAAAATCAAGATAATAAATACGAAAGGTCTGGAAAAGATCAGTAATGTTTTTAGTTAACTTTAGAATAGGCTATCCGGCATATTTTTCCCGAATTGTTTTCCCAGATGTTTATAAGCATGTTCTGTGGCTTCGCGACCCCGCGGAGTTCTTTTGAGGTATCCTTCTTTTATAAGAAAAGGCTCATATACCTCCTCAATTGTTCCACTTTCTTCACCTACGGCAGTAGAGATCGTATTTAACCCAACAGGTCCGCCACTGAATTTATCAATTATTACAGAAAGGATTTTGTTATCCATTTCATCCAGGCCATGCTGATCTATATTAAGAGCTTTCAAACCATATCTGGTTATATCGATATCAATCTCCCCTGAGCCCTTCACCTGGGCATAATCCCTTATCCTTCTTAGCAGAGCGTTAGCAATTCTTGGTGTTCCCCTGCTCCGCTTTGCAATTTCAACTGCCGCTTCCTCGTCTATTTTCACATTCAGAATGCTGGCAGATCTTTTAACTATACCGGTAAGTACTTCATAATCATAGTATTCAAGATGAAATTTGATTCCAAACCTTGCTCTTAACGGACTTGTTAGCAGTCCTGAGCGGGTTGTTGCTCCAATAAGGGTAAAGCTATTAAGAGTCAGCTGGACACTTCTTGCACTGGGTCCCTTATCGATCATTATATCGATCTGAAAATCTTCCATTGCAGAATAGAGATATTCTTCAACTACCGGGCTTAACCGGTGAATTTCATCAATAAAAAGAACATCTCCCTCCTGAAGGTTTGTGAGTAACCCTGCCAGGTCTCCCGGTTTATCCAGAACAGGACCTGAAGTAACCCTTAAATTAACCTGTAACTCATTGGCTATTATGGTAGCAAGTGTTGTTTTACCCAATCCGGGAGGACCATGTAAAAGGACATGATCGAGAGATTCTCCCCGCTGTTTTGCAGCGGTCACAAAAACTACAAGGTTTTCAATTAACTGTTTTTGTCCTTTAAAATCACTGAAACTTAATGGCCGTAATTGTTTCTCAAATTCCTTATCATTTGGTGTGATAATATCCTTTCTGATGTTAATGTTTTCTTCCATAAAGCAAAGTAACTATTTAATCAGTTTTGTATCGCCTTCGGGAAGCTTAATTCTAATGCCGTTAATACTTATCTCAATATCGTCCTTATACGAGATTACGAGAATTGGAATTCCTTCTTCGTTAAATTTTTTCCGGGTTTTTTGTCTTATGCCCATCTGAAAGTACTGTTCTTCTTTGATTTTACCATTCTCATAATAATAAATTTGCTGGCCATCGGGATTGCCCTGAACAAAGTTTCCTTTGAATTTCAGCTTTCCATTGTTATAATATGATTTCCAGTCACCATCTTTTAATCCTGTAATATATTTTCCTTCCTCAGTCAGGTCGCCGGATTTATATTTCCATGCACCGTTTTTTTCTCCGTCGGAGTACTGACCCTGTGCAATAATTTCGCCTGTAACAGAGTACTCTGTGGATAACCCATCACGCTGCCCCTGGAAGTATTCTTCCTCTTTCAGAATTGTGTCATTATCATAATACCAGTTCCATAAACCGTCCGGACGTCCGTTGTTATATGACCCGGTTTGTTCAACTTTTTCCGAAAGGTTGTAGAATTTCCATTGTCCTGAACGCCTGTTATCAGTGAACTGACCTTCTGCCTGTACCTTGCTATCGGAATAGAGATCTTTCCATTTCCCATTCCTGTTTCCGGCTTCGTCAACGATGCCTTCTGAGAGAAGCAATCCGTTATCGTTGTAAATAAATGAATTTGTAACCTTTCCGTCTTTTCCGAATTCCCTGTGAATACCAACAGGTATTTTATTCCGATAAGGACCACTATAGGTCAGTTTGCCATCCTGGTCATGTTTATTAACTATTTCAATATCAGGTTCATCTTCCACTCTGGATTTCACTATAGCTCCATTATCATAAAGCATGGTGAGAACAAGTTTTCCACGGGAATCGTATTCTTTATAGTATCCATTTATAAGGTCATCTTTAAAAGTTTTTTCAATTTTGATTCCGCCGTTTGGATAGAATTCTTTCCAGTCGCCCTGCTTCAAACCCTTATTATCGGTTCTGTTTATTCTTTCCCTGCTTACAAGAAAATCATTATTATATTCAAACAGTGTTATAATATTTCCTTCTTTATCGTATTCTTTTGATAAACCATCCTTTTTCCCGGTGTTATAGGTAAAAGTCTGTTGTATTTTTCCTTCGGGGAAATAGATAAATGCAGTACCCTCTTTTTTGTCGGCGACAAATAGCTCTTTTGTCCAGATATAAACTCCACGGGATGGATCCTTTTTAAATATATAATACCAGCCATTCTTTTTGCCATAGAGATAATTTATTTTTTCCGTTGTGTCGCCGGCCTGATCATAAAAAAGCCATATACTATCAAGGAGAAAGTTTGTTCTTTTACCTTCAGATTTCTTAATTCCCGTAACATAATAGCTTCTCCAGAAACCTTCAGGTTTTCCATTTTTAATCAGACCTTCGCTTGAGACGGCTCCATTTGGATATTTAAATTTCTGATAACCATCTTTTAAAGTTCCGTCTTCCTGCGCAGAGTTTATTTTGCAGATTAAAAAAATAAAAATAAAAATGATAATTCTTTTCATGATTTAAAGACCAAGTTTTTCAGATATTTTCATCATTCTTAAAATGGGCTTTTGGGCTCTTAAGAGGGTTTCCTTTTCGATAATAATTTCGGGGGTTTCACTTTTAAGGCATTTTAGTATTTTTTCAATTGTTATAAGTTTCATGAAACCACACTCACTGCATCCGCAGGTAGAATCAATCGGAGGAGCAGGAATATAGATCTTATCAGGACATTCCTTTTTCATCTGATGAATTATTCCGACTTCAGTTGCTACAATATAACAATTTCCTTTGTCTTTCTTTGTGAATTGCAATAATGAAGAGGTAGAACCTATAAAATCTGCTACTAATCTCACAGGAAGTTCACATTCAGGATGAACTATAATTTTTGCATCCGGATTTTCTTTCTTCAATCTCAGAATTGCTTCCAGGGAAAATTCCTCATGCACATGGCAGGTTCCGTTCCAGATTACCATATCTCGTCCTGTTTTATTAAGAACATAGTTTCCCAGGTTTCTGTCAGGGGCAAATATTATTTTTTCTTCAGGAGGCAGTGATTCGACTATCTGAACTGCATTGGACGACGTACAGATTATATCTGACAATGCTTTAATTTCTGCTGTAGTGTTTACATATGAAATAACTGTTCTTCCTGGATTATCCTTAATAAACTTCTCAAAATCAACTGCTTTACAGGAATCGGCCAGAGAACAACCTGCATTCAAATCAGGAAGAAGCACTTTCTTTTCAGGAGCGAGTATTTTTGCTGTTTCGGCCATAAACTTAACTCCTGCAAAAAGAATAATATCAGCTGAATTTGAAGAAGCTTTTTGTGAAAGAGCAAGACTATCTCCAACAAAATCAGCAATATCCTGAATATCTCCTGTCTGGTAATAGTGAGCAAGAATGATAGCATTCTTATCTGATTTCAGTCTTTTTAATTCCTGAATATTTTGGTCTTGTGATTGAGATTTCATTTTGTAAAATTACTCAATATTGTAATATCGAATTTCACCTGTTAAGCTTTTGAACTTTAATTAACATCATAATATTCTTATATATTAATTTTAAATTTATTTATGATGATGATAATATGCTGTTAATTGTGTTGATATAATATTCAGATTTTTATTGTATTTCTCATCATTACCGGTGTACCAACATCTTATCAACAGGTCAAAAAACATACCGTTTTTGAAAATCAGCAGATTAGTTAATTAATTAACAACTGTTAATATATGTTTGTTAGTACTGAAAAAAAACAAAAGTATAGTTTTCAGGGTTTATCTAAAGTTCATATTTTGATTTTATTTTCTTATAACTTTATTTAATTCATTCTCTTAGGTCTGCCAATCATTGAAATGGTTGATAAAGTATAATATTATAAATCTTTATTGGCAATTATCTACATGTTATCAACAATTAGTTTTACGCGGCACCGACCAATAACCCAAAATAAATGTATTACCTTCAAACATTCAGCTTATTGTTTTGTTACTCTGGCAAAGAAATGATTTCAAAATGAAGATATAAGAATACTTTTTCTTTTAATTAATCAATTGTGTTAATTTGCAAACTCATTACAGAAACTAAATTAAAAGACAGAAAGTTGAAAAATTCAAAGATTGCAATAGCATCGGATCATGCTGGTTATTACCTAAAGGAGAAATTGTTAGCATATCTTATTAAGGAAAAGTATGATGTAAAAGATTTTGGATGCTCTTCCAGTGAGTCAGTTGATTATCCGGATTTTGGTCATATTCTTGCAAATGCTGTTGCTTCGGGTGATTTTGAATCAGGGATATCGATTTGCGGAACCGGAAATGGAATAAACATGGTTGTTAATAAGCATCCGGGAATACGAGCTGCTCTATGCTGGAATGAAGAGCTCAGTCGATTGTCAAGGGCACATAATGATGCAAATATTCTTACTTTACCCGGTCGGTTTATATCGGAATCAGAAGCATATCTGATTGTAAAAACCTTTCTGACAACCTCTTTTGAAGGTGGACGACACGCAAGAAGAGTAGAGAAGATATCGTTAAAAATGTATTAATATGCTATCAAATTCTTGCAGATACGGTATTAGGGCTGTCATTTATCTCGCGAGTCAACCATTATCTAATGGGAAAACAGGAATAAAAAAAATTAGTGGCGATCTTAAGCTTCCGACACCCTTCCTGGCAAAGATTCTACAGCAACTGGCTAAACAAAAAATACTCAGCTCCTCAAAAGGCCCGCATGGAGGCTTTTCTTTATTAAAAGATCCACGTAAAATAACATTACTTGATATCGTCAATACAATAGATGGGAAAGACACTTTTACAAATTGTATTATGCATAATGGCTCATGCGAAGGGGTAGAAAAAGATAAAATGCGTTGTCCGCTTCATGAAGATTATGAAAAATCGAGGAGAGATCTCATTAATCTTTTCAGTAGCATGACGATTTATGAGCTGGTTATAAAATCGAATAAGGATGAACTAATAAGTATCTGATAATCTATTTTATAAGAGGTTTAATCCAAATCCACAACAGAATTGACACAAGGATACCGGCACCATCTGCAAGTGCGTCATAAAAGCTGCCTGTCCTGGTTACAGTAAGTGTTGATTGCATAATTTCAATTAATATACCGTAGAAAAGAGGAATAAGACCTGTAAGGAATAAATTACCAATACTTTTTATAGTTTTTCTGTATTCAAGGATTATTACCGACATCAGACCAAAATACATTCCGAAATGAACAACCTTATCGAAGTTAGGAATATTAATAAGTGGAACATTATCGAAAGTATGAGAGCTGGTCATGCTTAGATACATTATTATAAGCGCTACCAGAATTGAGAATTTGTTCTTTTTTATCATGATTGATTATTTGGTGCAAATTTAACCGGTTTATTCATAAACTTAGTGAACCTTTGTGAAATCCCCGTCAGAATGGACCTTTATGACCGACTTTGTTGTTATGACGAGCGTCCGGATGGACTTTCTGACTGTGAATAATTCAATATCAGATGGCAGGGATATACATACACATACCTTTTTGTAAAAAACTCTGTTTTTACTGCGATTTCTATCATGTGGTTTCGGTAAAGGATAATTCTGCATTTATTGATGCACTCCTGAAGGAAGCTTCAATAAGAAAGGATTATCTTGAAAATGAACCAGTCTCTACAATATATCTTGGTGGTGGCACACCATCTGTCTTCTCAATTAAAGAACTTGAAACAATACTGAACACTCTTTACAAGCTTTTCAAAGTAACTGATGATTGCGAAATAACTATTGAACTGAACCCTGATGATGTTCTGTCAGGTTATCTTGAAGGTCTTAAGAGTCATAACATCAACAGGATAAGTCTGGGTATTCAATCATGGAGGGATTCAGACCTTAAATTGATGAACAGACGCCACGACTCAGCACAGGCTGTAATCGCACTTAAAGAAACATTGGCTGCAGGATTTGAAAATGTGACAATAGATCTGATTTATGGAATTCCGGGAATGACACTGAAGGAATGGGAATCAAACCTTGATTTTTCTTTTTCATTCGATATAAAACACCTGTCGGCATATCACCTTACTTTTGAAGAGGGAACAGTCTTCGGGAAAATGCTGGAGAAAGGAATGATTTCTGAAATTGATGAAGATGATAGTGCCGCACAGTTTAATCTTCTTGTTGAAAAAGCCGAATCAGCCGGTTTTATCCAATATGAAATTTCAAATTTCGGCAAACCGGGTTTTTTCTCCATCCATAATTCAAATTACTGGAAACAGGTCAGTTATCTTGGACTGGGACCCTCTGCTCACTCTTTTAACGGATATTCCCGCCAATGGAATGTACGTAATCTGAAAGGCTATATAAAGTCAGTAAATGCGGGGGAATCATTTTTTGAAAGTGAAGAACTTGACACAAAGACACGGTTTAACGAATATATAATGACCTCTCTGAGAACTATGTGGGGCATAGATCTTGAGTATGTTGAAGGGATGTTCGAGAAAGAAGGTTATGATTATGTTATGAATCTCGCCGGAAAATTCAAAAACTACGGTCTTATGAAACTGGAAAAAAAATCCCTGGTTCTTACAAACCAGGGAAAGTTGATATCTGATAATATTATTTCTGAATTTATGATGCCGGGTGATGAATAGTTATTTTTTGGAAAGCATAAAATTGGTGCGACCTATAATATTATCTTCAAGATAAAGATCAACACTGTAATTACCGATAATATAATCACCTTTATTATCGAGAAAGATACACACTTCAATATCCTGATTCATATAATCTACCTGTCGTGTTGCAGAATAAATTATTTTGTTGCCTTTATATTCGAACAGGTTATCAGGACTACTGGTTACAACTAGTGAATCGGGCCTTATCACTCTCATATACACATCTTTCTGTCCGGGTTTAGCGAGCGGATTCTCACGCAGGGTAAAACATATTCTGAGCTTATCCAGGAGATTAATACTGGTGGTCTCTTTTCTCTTTTTATTCAGTGAGACAGCAACAATATCCTTTGCCTGAACAATAGAAGCAACCTCAACTTTGGTACTAAGTTCTTCCTTTACTTTTGAAAGTTCGGAATTTGTATTACGGACCTGGGTAATCTGCTGCTTGATCTCGGAATTTTCTGAGACAAGCATCTTGTTTCTTGTATTAAGAGAATCGATCTGAACAATGTAGCTTTTCATTATTTGTCTCATTGTTGTTATCTCGCTCTTATACCTTTTTATTAGTTGAACATTAGATGCGTTAACCGATAATAACTTGACAATTTTATTTTTTTGTTTCTGAAGGCCTGCATTAAGAGTATCATTGTTTGTTTTCAGAGCATCATAGGCAACGACCATATGCCTTAATTCATTTGCCAGGGAGTCTTTTTCCTGGGTAAGGACAGTTTCCATTTCGATCATTTTGTTCTTCTTCTCGAAATACATATAAATAAGAAAAATCAGAGCAACGCCCAGAATAATTGATGTGACAATCATAGCAACCGGAGTACTTTTTTTCGTTCCCTGTGGAGTTGGGACACTACTGTTTAAATCTGCCATTTATCTTGCTGTGTTTAAAGGTTTCAATGCAAAAATAACAATATCCTTATACTTTTTCAAATTTATAATATAAACATAAGAGAATAGTTTTTGTTATATTGTTCAAAGATTATGGTGATCAATCCATCAGTATTAAAATTTTAATTTCCAAACTAAGTTATGATAAGTGCCATGAAATATGTAGGAGCACATGTAAGCGCTGCCGGGGGAGTAGAAAACGCTCCGGTTAATGCAAATGCAATAGGAGCAAAGGCCTTTGCCCTGTTTACCAAAAATCAGAGACAATGGTTTTCAAATCCATTGACCATGGCAAGCATTAAAGCGTTTCGGGATAATTGTGAAAAGTATGACTACAAGCCATTTCAGATTTTGCCACACGACAGTTACCTGATTAATCTCGGACACCCGGAGAAAGAACCTTTGGAAAAATCGAGAGCCTCTTTTCTTGATGAAATGCAACGATGTGAACAACTGGGACTTGACAGACTGAATTTCCACCCGGGTAGTCACCTGAAGACGATCAGCGAAGAGGAATGTATGAATCGGATCGCAGAATCTATAAACATTGTTCTTGATAAGACAAAAGGTGTCACGGCAGTTATTGAGAATACGGCTGGACAGGGAACAAATATGGGATATAAATTTGAGCAGCTCAGGTATATGATTGATAAAGTCGATGATAAATCGAGGGTTGGAATTTGTATTGATACATGTCATGCTTTCACTTCAGGATATAATATTAAATCACCTGAAGGATATGCTGAGACATTCAGTTTGTTTGAAAAGATTGTAGGATTTAATTACCTGAAGGGAATTCATATTAATGATTCAAAGAAGGAACTGGCCACTAGAGTCGACAGACATGATAATATTGGAAAGGGGTTTCTCGGGGAGGATGTATTCAGAATGATAATGAATGACGGGAGATTCGATAATATGCCATTAATTCTTGAAACCCCCGAAGAATCGTTATGGGAAGAAGAAATTAAAAACCTTTATTCGCTTATTAAAAAGTAAATCACACAACCATTTGTTACTTATACAGGGTTCAGACCAAGTAAAACGGCGATGTCAATTTCTTCCAGCTTTTGATTTGTTGCATTATAACCAATCTCAAATAGTTCCTGAGCTTTTTCAGGATTGAGAAATTTGTAATTTCTTAGCGCCAGAGGAGCAATAAAGAGATCGAATTTCTTTGCTTTTTCGTAGATTTCTTTCGACATGCTGAGCATAAATGTTCTTTCAGCAATATTTATCAATCCGCTGATTTTTTTCATATAACCTACCGGATTTACAAAAGAACCAATAAGTATCCTGCATTTATTTTCGATGGGTCTGATGGGCAGATTATCAAGAACTCCACCATCAACATAAGAAATATCGCCGATTTTTACAGGTTGAAAGAGTACAGGTATGCTTGCTGATGCAATAACCGGATCAAATAACTCTCCTTCGGAAAAATAAACAGCCTTTCCGTTATTCAGGTCAGTTGCAGAGACAAATAATGGGATTTTAAGCTCATTGAAATTTTTTGAGCGCAAGCTTGTTTTCAAAATTTTAATTATTCCGTTAATCTGGAGCAGACCCTCCCTTGGTAATGCCGGACGCATAAAATCAAGCCGGCTGCTGCTATTCATCATCTTCATTATTTCTGCCGGGGTATGGCCATCAGCGTATAATACACCAATCAATGCTCCAGCGCTGGTCCCGGATATTACATCGGGAAAGATTCCGGCCTCATTTAATGCCTGGATTACTCCCAGATGTGCAAAACCTCTTGTTCCACCACCACTTAAAACCAGACCAATATTATATTGTTTATCTGACATAAAGAAAATTTCAGTGTTCTATCCTTTTAGAAAATCAAACAGCAATTTAAAATTTAATAAGGTAACAATGCTGCCTATTACCAATAATAGACTAATCAGAAACCGGCTGTTGGCATATTTACCCATAACTTTTTTTGATGAAGTGAGGTATACCTGTATTGCAATGGTAAAAGGAAGCTGAATGCTTAAAAATACCTGCGACAATATAAGGCCTTTAAATGGGTTTCCTATAAAAAAGATCATAAATAGAGCTACTGCCAGGGAGATAATAATTCCTACTCTTGAGTGATTATCTTTGACATCATAAGGTTCTTTATACATTCCTGAGACTATTGATCCTCCTGCCATTCCGGATGTAATAGATGAAGCGACTCCGGCAAAAAGAAGCGCCAGTGCAAACACAACTGAAGCGTTCGGTCCAAGTAACGGTTCAAGGAGCTTGTTAGCCTGTTGAAGCTCATCAACTCTTTGGCCCTTTGTGAAAAATGTAGCAGCAGCCAGTAATATCATTGCACTGTTAATAGCCCAGCCGATTATCATTGAAAACAATGTATCCGCAAATTCGAATCTGAGTTGTTTTTTAATGATTTTTTCATCCTGCAGATTCCATTGACGACTTTGTATTATTTCTGAGTGAAGAAAAAGATTATGCGGCATTACAACGGCCCCAAGAACACTCATTATCAATAATATAGAACCCTCAGGAAAAGAAGGTTTTACCCATGATATACCTGCCTGGATCCAATCAACTTTAACCAGGAATAATTCATATAAAAATGAAAGTCCGATGATAGAAACAAACCCGATGATCCATCTTTCAATTTTTCTATAAGAATTTGAAAATAGCATTATCATTACAAAGATAGTCACCAGCAACGCCCCAGGCTTTACAGGAATTTCAAAAAGCATATTTAAAGCAATTGCACCACCGAGGATTTCAGCAAGTGAAGTAGCGACAGATGCCAGAACAGCAAAAGATAAAACTGACTTTGAAATCCAGGGTTTTAAATATATAGTTGCTGCTTCTGACAGGCAGAGGCCGGTAGCAATTCCCAGATGGGCAACGTTATGTTGCAGAACAATAAGCATTATTGTAGAAAGAGAGACAACCCATAATAAGGTGTATCCGAATTCTGATCCGGTCGCAATATTTGCAGCCCAGTTACCAGGATCAATGAATCCGACAGTTACAAGCAACCCCGGGCCAATATATTTGAAAATATCAAGGCCTCCGAGAGAAGGTTTATGGTCTTTTCTTTTCAGATCCCTGAAAAATCCAAAAGCATTAATAAAATTCTTAATGTTTAACATATTGGATGTAATCAAATCTTTATTGACAAATCCTCCCGTAGTAATTTTAACAATAACAAATATAAACAATGATAACGAAAATCATTACCGGTATTTTCCAGATCGTTTTAGAATCAATAGATTTGTATTTAAGATAGAACGGATCCGGAAGCACCACACCGAAGACCAAAACTCAGAAATTACGCCCTTCCGTTTTGCCAAAATTGAATAATTTAATATGAATATCAGAAAGTTTACACCGAGAGTTGATAAAAGAATTCTTGTTCTGCTTGCAGGGCTTATGTGGTGTGGAGTAGGGATTATGCTGGTAAGATATGCTGTTTTATGGTTATCGTCAATTGACGTGAAGGAACAGTTTTATTTTTATACTGCCGGACTTTTGTCTGGAATACTTATTCATCATTTTGGATTCCTGAAGATTGCAGACAAAAACCTGAAGAGACTTTTACCTCTCACAGAAAAAAAGTGTCTGTTTTCATTCATGACCTGGAAAAGCTATATTATTGTTCTTATTATGGTATCAGTGGGGATTGGGCTGAGACATTCATCGATTCCTAAACCATACCTTTCAATACTTTATATCGGAATCGGATTAGGATTATTCCTATCGGGGATCAGGTATTTCAGGTTCTTCTTTCAGTTATCATTTTCTAAGAGAATCCAGCGGTAAACGTTCTTTATTGTCCTGTTATCTCTCTTTGGTATTTTAATAATGCATTAAATACCTGCAGGCGGATCGGATTTACATTATAATAATCACCAGTTTTTAACAGGCCTGTATTCTGACGGTTGATTAACAGTATTACTGATAAGTCGTATTTTGGAATAACAGAAATACTGGGCCCTGTAAATCCGGTATGGCCAAAAGTTCCGTCGGGTCCATTTTTCATGAATGAATTTTCAGGATCCATCATCCAGCCAAGGCCATTATTGAAATTATCTTTTGTTAAAAAAATTTGAATGGTTTTTTCCGAAATAAACTGAAGCGAACCAGCTTTCCCTTTATTAACCAGCATATTAACCAACTTCAGCAGATCATCAACCGTAGAAAATAATCCTGCAGCTCCGGATATTCCACCATTGGCATACCAGGCATTTCCATCATTAACTTCCCCTTTCAGTGTATAGGTACGCCATCCAGTCCATTGTACGGGATCAATCTCCTTAATTTTAAAACCCAGGGTTGAATCATAAACCATTCTTTTTTCATAGGGATTACCATGCGAAGTGGCGGCTATTTTTTTAAAATTGCCTGTTGTAAGCGGGTTATATGTCGTGCTTTTCATCTTAAGCGGAAGAAAAATATTTTGTTGCATGAATTTTTCGAGTGCTAAGCCGGATATGGTTTCTACTATTTCACCAAGAATAATAAAACCCAGATCACTGTAACGGCGTTGTGCTCCAACAGGAAACATCAGGGGGAGTTCTCCTATTAATTTATAGCTTTCTTCTTTATTGGAAGCACGGTAGTAAAGAGGATACCACTCATAGAGACCGGCAGTATGTGTCAGAAGATGCCTTATGGTGATACCTTTTTTATCAGGAGTGTCAAAAGCTTTAATATACTTGTAAACAGGATCTTCAATTTTAAGAAACCCCCTGTCGAACAATAACATGATAGAGGTTGTAGTGCCAATAACTTTGGTAAGAGAAGCAATGTCAAAAAGATGACTTACGGTCATTTTCTCCGGAGGATTGAGAAGTTGATGGTTGTAATCGTACTTTTGTGCATACCCGTAAGCATGCTTATATATTATCTGATTCTCCTTTTTTATCGCAAAAACAGCCCCGGGAATTTTATCAAGATTGACCTGTGATTGAAGGATACTGTCTATTCTGGCAATAAGGTTGGCTCTGGCTGCTTTCCGTGTAATAATCTGACTATCTGAAATAGAACTAAAAGCAGAGAGGAGAATTAGAATAAGAAGTAATTGATTGCGCATAAGAACATTTATTTATGAATGCGATATCCGACTCTCGGACCGACTGTTTTGCGAAGCAATAATTCTGTAAATCCTTCTTTCACAAAATTATCCAGTTCTCCAACCAGCTTAAATCCAAATTTATAATAAAGCTTAATTGCCCCTTTGTTAAATGAAGAGACACAGATAAATACATTTGGTGAAAATTTAAGAATTCTTTCTTCACAATATTGTAGAAGTTTCTTACCGAAACCCATTCCTCTGAAAGCTTCATCAATACAGATTGTCTGAATATATCCTGAAAATGTTCCGGAGGTCTGAATAATCACAAAACCGGCAATATTATTCTCCGCTTCAACCAAATATATTTCTTTGTATTCTCCTTCAAATCCTTTAAGGCATTGTTCCCAATTCATTTCCAGAGTGATCCATGGATCTGAGACAGACATCATCCGGGCGCAAACCGCAATTTCTTGTGGATCTTTTGTGAGTCTGATTATAATTTTTTCATGAGATGTCATAGATCTTTCTTCCTTATGATAAATAAAAACAAAATTGTCAATAATGCATTTACAAAAATATTCATAAACCCGAAATCAAAATTAAAAGCCCTAATAAAATATCCATTAAGAAGCCAGGTAAAAAATGCTGCAGAGACACAGGCAAAGGGGACCCATTTCTCCTTAAATTTAATTTTAGAAAATAATCCGGTCAGGTACAACCCTAAGATAGGTCCATAGGTATAGCCGGCTATCTTGAAAATTGTATTAATGATTGCTCCCTTGCTATTCCAGAATAACATTACAATGAGGAACATAACAATATTAACCCCCACTAATACCCGGTTTTTTATCTTCTTTCTGTCCTCTTGCGGTTGATGCCCGATGTCGATGAAATCATAACTGAAAGCAGTTGTCAGAGCGGCAATACATGAATCAATACTGGCGAATGTGGAAGCAATTATACCAATCAGAAAAGCAATAGCGCCAATCATGCCAAAATAATTCAATGTAAGAAACGGGTAGAGATCATCAGTATTTACAAATTTTCCATTTTGCGTAGCAAGATTAACTCCATGACGTTCAGCGTATAAATATATCAATATGCCAAGACCAAGAAACATCGTCTGTGCAAATGCAATGAAGAAACTGAATGTCAAAACATTTTTCTTTGCATCTCTTGCATTTTTTACGGTTAACGTTTTTTGCATCATACTCTGGTCAAGTCCTACGAGCGCTACAGTAATAAGCAGGCCGGAAATAAACTGTTTGAAGAAATTAGATCCGGAATGAAAATCCCAGTCAAAAACCCTGGCATATTGATGGTGAATAATTGTTTTTGCCATTTCAGCAAAGGAAAGGCCCAATGAATTTTTAATTGTGATAATTGAAATGACAATTACCGTAATCAGGAACAGCGACTGCAGGGCATCTGTCCAGACAATTGTCTTAATACCTGATTTGTTTGTGTACAGCCATATAAGTATCAGAACCACAATGATGGTTACAAAGTATGGAATATGCAAGGCATCAAAAAAAGCATATTGCAATATTTTTATAGACAGAAGCAACCTGAGTGCAGCTCCGAATGATTGTGAGACCAGAAAAAACAGAGAACCCGTTTTATAAGTAACATTCCCGAAACGGATATTCAGATAGGTATAAATAGAAACCAGTTTAAGCTTGTAATAAATGGGAGTCAGTATAAAGGCAATGAAAAGATAGCCTACTATAGTTCCCAGGATAAACTGGAAATAATATAGGTTGTTATTACCTACATTACCCGGAATCGATACAAGTGATACAGCAGAAATACCTGATCCGATCATTCCAAAAGCAACCAGAAACCAGGGAGAGGACCTGTCGCCGTCAAAAAAAGTTGAATCATGAATATGCCTGGAAGCGATATGGGATATCACCATCAGGATAGAAAAATAGCATAGGATGATTATAAACAACAACAAAGGACTCATCATTCAGGCATTTTCATAACATAAGCCAAACGTAACGAAAAAGCCTGATTGTTTATCCTGCACTCATTTGAATTAATTCTTGTCTAATAGTCGAATGAGCTGGTTCTTCAGTTTTGATTTATGAAATACGTTGTTCTGCTGCCTGCAGAAACGACAGCGCCGTTTTCAATTTGTCGATAGTAATGAAATCATCGTCGTCGAAAATACTCGATGGCTTGTCTTCTTTTTTAAACATTTCAATTCTATCTTTGTTATTGAAATAATTAATACATTTAAAAATGGCTTTTACTTTAGAACCCGGGCAGAATGCGATTGATTTTAAACTTCCTTCAACAGAAGGAAAGGAATACAGCCTTTCAGATTTTGAAAAATTTAAATATCTGGTGATCTTTTTTACCTGTAATCATTGTCCTTATGTAATTGGATCAGATGAAACTACAAGAACAACAGTAGACAAATTCAACAAAAAGGGTGTTGCTTTTGCAGGAATTAATTCAAATAGCGAAAACACCTATCCGGAAGACAGTTTTCCCAACATGGTT
>JADGPT010000118.1 GCA_017882345.1 Bacteroidales bacterium | reverse complement strand
AAAGAACTACCAGATCGGTTTTTGCAAAGTATATTAATCCTGGACTGGATGCGGCTTTAATCGTTGCTTCAACTTTACAAACCGATGGTTTCATGTTAAGAATAAAAGACAATCTCAGAATATCTCTTCCAGGTATTCTATTCCATGAAGCAATGATTTCCTCCCCGATCTTAAGACTTATTGATAAATGATTTTTGACAAAGGCAGGAGGTATATGAAGAAGAAATTCACCATTCTTCTCATAAGAGTAAAAACTCTGACGTGATATTATCGTGAAAGATAATGAATCAATAGGTTGGCAAAATATGACAGTTGGAAAAAAAGTCAGAAAACTGATTAATAGGTAGGCCCTGAATATTTTTATATTCATTGATTTGAAATTCTAATTATTGATATGTAAAAATAAGGAGTTTTAGTAAAAGTCTTAAAAATCGGCACTATTATTTATATATCTTTGAATAGCCTAAAATATTTGAGTTGAAGAGCCGATACTTCCCAATATTAATTATTTATTTATTGCTATTGACATCCTTGTCAGATGTTTATGCTCAACCGAAACGCTTACAATTCATGAAACTGACACCCGATGATGGTCTTTCCTCTTCGATTGTCTCGAGTATCATTCAGGACCATAAAGGATTCGTATGGATTGGTACTCCTGACGGGCTCAATCGTTACGATGGTTTCAAATTTGTTGTTTATAAAAATAATCCTGCAGACTCGTCCAGTTTGGTAGATAATGTTGTAAAGACAATGTTTGAAGATCATAATAAGAATTTATTAATTGGTACAGAAAATGGATTATGTTTATATGACCGGGGAAAGGATTGTTTTCTTAATTCCATGTTTGATAAATCATCTCCTTTAAGCGGAATAGCTTGTAGTATACTTAAGATTGTTGAGGATTCGAAAGGAAATTTATGGTTAGCGACAAATATCGGATTAATTTATTTCGACCGTATTAAAAACCAAATCATTCATTTTACTCATGATCCAAATAATCCCGAAAGCCTCAGCAATGATAATGTAGAAGCTGTATTCATTGATAGATTAAGCAGACTATGGGTAACGACCAGGAAAGGATTAAACCTGTTTCTTCCTGAAAAATCAACCTTTATTCATTTGACAAAAAGTGAAAACTTTGCTGAAGATTTGTCAAATACGGTTTTTATCGATATTACAGAGGATCGGGAAGGAAATCTCTGGTTTGGAAGCACTGAAGGTCTCTATTGCCTGAAAATCAATAAAGAAGCTCAAATTACCAGGTTAATTCATTTCCAGCATGATAGTCATGATAAGTCAAGTCTTTCCATCAATCAGGTAACATCCCTGTTTGTTGATGATTCAGGAAATTTATGGATTGGTACTGAGAATGGCGGGATGAATCTATTTGACAAGGAAAATAAAAAATTCTGGCATTACGGTATAGATGATTATGATCCCCAGAGTTTAAATAATGAATCTATCGAGACTATATATCAGGATAAAGCAGGAAATTTATGGATTGGCACATATACAGGTGGTCTGAATATAGCTATGAAAAACAGGGATGCTATCATTAAATATCAAAACCTGCCCGGAGCGCCATTCAGTCTTAGCCATAATACGGTTACTTGTTTTTTGGAGGATCATCAGGATCAGATGTGGATCGGAACAGATGGGGGTGGATTAAACCTCTTTAATGAGAAGAAAAACCAATTCAAACGATTCAAAGTGGAAAATTCATCTCTGAGCAGCAACGCAATCCTCTCCATATTGGAAGATTCCAAAAATCGGATATGGATGGGTACCTGGGCTGGAGGACTGGTTCATTATGATTTCAAGACTGGATCGTTTGCCTCATTTACAACTAAAAACAGTAGAATTCCGGATGACAATATCTATGCTGTTGCAGAAGGCTATAATGACGATTTATGGTTGGGAAGTTTTGAACATGGCTTAATTCATTATCAGATAAATGAAAAGAAATTTACAGATTATACACCTGAAAACAGTGGCATAGGTAACCAAATGATCATTAAAATAACAAAATATTCCAAGAGCCGTCTGTTAATTGGAACTACTATGAATTTCCAGATTTTTTCTCCTGATGATGGTCGCTTTATAACGTATTCTTTTGATAAGAATAATAAAAATAGTCTGAGTTATCCCAGAGTAACCGATATCCTGGCTGAAAATGACTCTTGTATCTGGATAGGTACACCTGACGGACTTAACCGGTTTAATCCGATTACCGGATCCTTTATACGATATTATGAAAAGGACGGATTGCCAAATAATTTTATTAAGGGACTTATTTTACATAAATCAGGAGAACTCTGGGTAACAACTAACGGAGGTGTATGCAGGTTTGGTAAGACTAATGGTATTATTCATGGTATTTTTAAGAGTTTTACCAAAGCCGATGGAATGCAAAGTAATGAGTTTACTGAAAGGAGTATCCTTAAAGCAAAGAATGGTTCACTTTTAATTGGGGGCACAAAAGGTTTCAATATTGTTTACCCTGAAAAAATCACTGAAAACAAAACCATCCCGGATGTCCTGATTACGGACCTTAAAATATTCAATAAGAGTTTAAAACCGGGTGGCAAAAACTCCCCGTTAACTCAAAATATTACCGAAACAAAATCCCTGACTTTAACTCGTAATCAATCCGTTCTGACTTTTGCATTTGCTATTATGGATTTTTCAGCTCCCCAGAAAAATAAATATGCATTTATGATGGAAAATTTTGACAAGGAGTGGATATATCCTGAGAATGTAGAGGAGGCAACTTATACAAATTTAAATCCGGGAAATTATATCTTTCGTGTAAAGGGATCTAATAATGATGGTTTATGGAATGAGACCGGAACTTCAATCCGGATTACAATCCTGCCCCCGTGGTGGAGCACATTGTGGTTCAGAATTATTGTTGTTTTTGCGATAATCTTAATATTTACTTTATTTTTTCTTTCACGTGTCCGGCAATTGAAAAATCAGAAAATACTTCTTGAAAAAACAGTAGCAACTAAAACTGCTGAATTAAATGAACTCAATGCCTCAAAAGATAAATTCTTTTCAATTATTGCACATGATCTGAAGAACCCTTTCAATACCATTATTGGTTTTAGCGAGATGATGAAAGAATCTGTAAAATTAAATGATTCTGCAACATTTTATGAGTATTCTGTAATGATAAATACTGCCGCAGTTCAAACACTTCGGTTACTGGAAAATCTTCTGGAATGGGCAAATTCACAGAGTGGGAACCTATCATTTACCCCAGTCCCGATCAACTTAAGTGAATTAATAAAAGATGAATTCATCATGGTAGATGAAATGGCGATTGGCAAAAACATCGAGCTTAAGAACTATGTCAATGATTCATTAACAATAATAGCAGATAAAAATATGATCAGAACCATATTACGAAATCTGATTACGAATGGTGTTAAGTTTACACATAAAAATGGACAGGTTCAGGTAAATGCAGCAACCTATAAAAATCATGTGGAAATAGCAGTATCAGATAACGGTCTCGGAATGACGAAGGAGACAATGGCAAAACTTTTCAGAATAGACGCTAACCTCTCAACCCATGGTACAGATAATGAGAAGGGAACCGGTCTTGGATTATTCCTGTGTAAAGAATTTGTTGAAAAACAAGGAGGGCAGATATGGGTTGAAAGCGAAGAAGGGAAAGGGAGTACTTTTAAATTTCGTCTGCCTTTCGCTAAAAATCAGCCTGATCATCTCATTTAGATTTCCATTTTATTCTATCTGAAATATCAGGATAACAAAAAATTTTATTCAATAATTCTCTCAGGACTTATGCTTGCATTTGTATTTCTTAAAAAGATTTTAATATCACTCATAAATATAATTTGAGAATCTGTATCTATTTTATTATTTTTTAATTTGGAGTATCCGATCATCTCCCGTAGTTTTTCTGATAAATTTGATAGTCAGCTAATTACGAGAATATCATCTATTTTTTAATCTATTGATTTTTCAGACACATAAATATTTGTAAACGATGAAAAAACAATCTATTTCAGTTCTTAACAGGAGGGATTTTCTTCTCAAACTTTCCATTGCCTGTGCTGCCCTGCCACTGGTTACAAAAGCAGGGTTGCAACAAGTTACCAGTGACACACTTCCTGCACAGATTGAAAACGCATTTTTCAGCGTTGCTTTCGATGTTAAAACCGGGAGTTTTTTCATCCGGAGGAAACAGGGTCCCACATTCCTGTCCAACGCCATTGTGCGGGTACAAACTGCAGAAGAGCTGCTTGCAACTAATTTGGAGAGGTATCGCCATTCCACCGAAAAGTCCACTTTCAGCGACGGTTTGGGTGAGGGCAGGCAACTGATCATTCGATCGAAAGATAAGGAGAAAAGGCTCGATATCGAATTGGGTATAGTGCTCTATCCCTCATTGTCCGCCGTATTTATCGAAGCGATTTGCCGTAATGTGTCTATGCAGCCTGTTACCCTGCAGTATATCAACCCTCTCTGCGCAGTGATTGAGGAGAAGGGCTCCCTAAACTGGCCACAGGCAAGCAAATTGCTTACCAATGGAGCGATGTATTATGACCCGGGAATGGTAACCGGCTTTTACCTTCCTGAAAAAGACCTTAGACGCAGCTGGTGGAATATAGGCGTATTCCGGGGTTACCGGCAGGAAGGACTGGTATGTGGTGCAATTGAAAATCAAACTGCCCAGGGTCAGATCCTAACCAGGAGGGAACCGGGCAATGCTATCAGCCTTGTTTTTGAATCGGAACTGTCTGGGGTTGTATTACAGCCCGGAAAACAGGCGCATTCCAACCGGTTCATGATGAACATCGGTACCGATCCCTATGCTGCCCTTGAAGAGTATGCCAGCGTGATGGGCACACTACAGGGAGCGAGGATACATTCCGTTGTCAATGGCTGGTGCAACTGGTCTTATACCTATGGTCGTATCACAGAAGAAGAAGTTCTGCTTAATGCTGAGTTCGCTGCCCGTGTATTGAAGCCGTTTGGAATGGAATACATCCAGGTGGATGAAGGGTACCAGTGCTGGCATGGTGACTGGGAAGGTAATGACCGGTTTCCACATGGCATGAAATGGCTGGCTGACAAGATACGGGCACTCGGACTCGAACCCGGAATCTGGATCGCTCCCTATGTGATATCGGAACCTACCGAACTTTTTCAGAAACACCCTGATTGGCTCATCCGGCATCCTGATGGCCGCCTAAAACGCGTTGGCCCCTGGCCCAGTGAAGATACCGATTTGGCAAGGAACGAGAACCCCAAACGGTATGGACTCGATATAACCCATCCGGAGGCTGCCAAATGGCTGTATGATCTGTTTGACAAAGTTGCCAATACCTGGGGATTTAAGATGATTAAGATCGACTTTGTTGACTGGTCGTTGCTCAGCGCAGACCAGTACCATGATCCCACGGTTAGCAGGGCTGCTGCTTACCGCAAGGGATTCGAAATCATGCGTAAGGCCATTGGACCCGATTGCCACTTGCTGGACTGCGGTCCCGGCCCGGTAACAGTTGGCCTGCTCGATAGTATGCGTATCGAGCTGGACCAGAGTCATGGTTCCCGCAAGGAAGTATGGAAGCAATATTTCCTGAATTCCGCCAGCAGCGCACCGGCTGCAGCCAAGCGATACTATTTTCATAAACGTACCTGGATAAACGATGCGGATCATGTGTGCCTGAACTTGCTTTCAACCTGCCAGGCACAGGCCGCCGCTTCACTCATTGCTCTAACCGGGGGTAATATCGTCTCCAGCGACCGGCTACCCGACCTGGATGCAACCCGTCTTGAAATACTGAAAAAAATCCTTCCCTCTACAGGCGAAGCCGCCCGTCCGGTTGACCTGTTCGATACTGATACCCAAAGCATATTTGCACTGAAGATTAAAAAAAACTTTGGCGAGTGGACCGTGATTGGCCTCTTCAACAGCAGTGAAACGGAGGTGATTGAGCGGGTTTTACCCCTGGACCGCCTCTGGCTCGATCCGGGAAAGAGCTACCTCGCTTATGATTTCTGGGAAGAGCAACTACTGGGAGAAATTACCAGCGAATTGCAAATAACCATTCAGCCTGCCAGCGTTACCCTTCTGCTCCTTCATGAAAAACGGGGTATTCCTCAGGTACTTGCCACCGACCGGCATGTAATTTCCGGATACAATGAACTGGAGCAGGTGAATTGGAATGAGACCACACGAACCCTCTCGGGTATTTCCACCGGCCCTCTGAATAGCGCACATAATGTGGCAGTTTATATACCGGAGCCGCATCCCTCGGGACAGGGAGCCGGAGCCTTTATGTATCATGACTTTCCCGGTTACAGCCTGAAGATGATGGATGATCATATGCTCCGCGTGCATGTGAGGTTTTCGGAGAATACCAGGGTGACATGGAAGGTGTTCCTTACGGAGTTTTTTGGCGAAGGCTGACTGTACTGAAAAATCCGGTGAAAGAGTAATAAAATGTTGCATTTGATAGTAATTAGTTGATCCTTAATAATTATTAACACTTTGAATGTTAATAATTTATGTTCTTTGAAAGTTTGATTTTTGTTTGAATTTTGATCAAAACCTTGCAAATCATGTTAAAGAAATTACCGGTACAACCACAGCTGGAGATGTTTAAAACAGTGCTTGCAAGCTTTATACATCCTGAACACGAACTCTGCCTTTTAGCCAGGGGAAGAGAATTATTGAAATAATTGACGCCTAATTTTTTAAGCTAATTAATTAGTTATGCTGAGCTCTCATGTGGTTAATAGAAGTAATGTTATCAAAAAATAGTTGGTGGATTCAACTTTGATAGCGATGGGGAAGGGCAGATATTACAGTTTTTATTCGTGGTACAAAAGTCCATGTAGTTTATTCAAGCGAACAAAACAAACAGTTACAATTTACCGGAGAAGGTACCATGCAAAAACTTTGTATCATTTTACCGAATGGCAAAAAGAAAATTATACTTGTCGGAGACGGAAAAACACAAACAGTAACATATCATTAAATAAGAGGAATAAATGGGAAAATTGAATAATAACAACAAAGTGAAGGGGCTAATTACTAAAAAAGAAATAGCCCAACAACCGGAAGTATGGGAAAAGACATACGATATTATATTTTCAATGAAGATTGATATTGAATTTTTTTTGATGAAGATAAAAATAGAAAAAGATGTAGATATAATTCTGACAGGTGCAGGTACATCATCTTTTGTAGGAGGAACAGTTTGCGGTCTTCTTGGCAAACATCAAAAGCTGCCTTCACGGGCTGTTACGGAGGGCCAAACCCCACCTCGCATAGGGCTATTCTCGAACGTGCTTCTGATATTGTGTCGAAAATTGCAGACGGGAAACATATTTTCTATTGTGATGTGTACCATGTTTTCCTAAATATGGATGGTTCAATCAATCACGAAATGCTGGGTGATTGGTTGCACCCGACTCCTGCTGGGGCAAAAGCCTGGGCGCAGGCCACGGAGCCACTTCTCTCCGAACTTATGGGAGACAAATCGCGGGATCCCGATATACCGGTAAACACGGCCATTTATCAATGAACCTTGAACAAGGATTCTAATAAAACTTAAATATCTAATTTGAATTTTTTGAACCGGAAATAAACCGGCATGTGAGCAAAAGCTATTCAATTACGGCCAAATTAGTTTAAATCCGCGATTAAAATTTCTGTATGCCATTGCTCTTTGGGGTATTTGCCCTCTATTGGCTGATTTTTAAGCTATGGGGGCATATTTTCCCCATACACTCCCGTGTTGATCCTCATGTTTTCCTCCTTTCTTTGTCTTTACGCCGCTTCGATGAGCTTGTCAAACTCTTCCCAGGCATCTTTGTAAAAATGGTGTTCATACATTCTCAATTCAATTTGATGTCCACTAATGGTTATTTTGGCAGGCACTGCAATAAACCAATCAATAAAACTGCGGTGTTCCTGTTTTTTAAATTTATTTTTACTTTGGCGCATCATTACCGATATGTTGTAGGCCAATACGCTTAGCTGCCACAATATATCATTTGCCCAGAAGTCATCGGTCAGCGTACTTCCGGCCATCGTGTGCCCTTTTACCTGCTCAATCCATGTCTCACTGGTCGAGCGCTGTTTATAAAGCTCATGCAACTCGATGGCAGTCATATCATAACCGCTCGCGTAGCAGACGTACTGGTAAACCGGGACAATTTGTTCCTGGCCAAGATATTCGGCCTGCACATATTCTTTTACGCTACGCATTGCTTTCAGCATCCGGGGCTTACTCCATCCCTTTGCCGTATAACTGAACTCGCATGTCGCAACATCTTTTTTGCCTTTGATCTCTAACCATGTTTGTGACTGAAGTAATTTCTCCAGGTTTTTTAATTTTACTTTGACCAGATAATCCCAGTTGAAAGATTCCAATAAGTCGAAGAGCCCACCTGAGAAGAACCCGCTATCAGCCCGAAAAAACACTTTTACTATGTTTTTTGGCAAGCTGGCATTGACTTCTTTAAGAAAATCAACAATCCCATTGGCAGTATAGGCTGAGCCTGTTCTGAACCATGTGTGATAAAGCAGTTTCATCTCACTTACAAAAACCAGGAGAGGATGGTAGCTTTTTGCCCCTTTTTTTGTCGTGTTAAATCCCTTCTCTGCCCCTTCCTGGTTGCCACAGACTGATTTAACGGTTGAATCGGCATCCAGCGTGATGCTTTCCAGCCCACTTTCATGCAACCATCGGGCGTTTTTTG
>JADGPT010000117.1 GCA_017882345.1 Bacteroidales bacterium | reverse complement strand
TTCGGAGCAAATCTCATCTATCATTCGAAAGCTCTTGATACCAAGATATTGCGTGGTGGGTATGACATGATGATGCCAGACAACATCTCTTCGCTTGGTAGTCTGAATACTGACCAGTCAAAAAAAATCATAGCCGGATTAGCGTACAGCTATGAATATACCGGTAATAATTCTGCAATAAGTTACCAGATTGAACCTGGAATTACCATTCGTCCTATCAGCACACTGAAATTCGGACTGACTGCAAATTATGAAGATAACCATGACAGGTTGCAATATGTATCCACTGTATCCACATTGCATTTATTACCTGGCAACAGGTATATTCTTGGAACTATCGATCAAAAAACATTCGGGCTTACATTCAGAGTGGATTTGAACCTTAGCCCAGAGTTTTCAATTCAATATTATGGGAGCCCTTTTGTTTCCCGTGGCAGCTTTTCAGAGCTTAAGCATGTAACAAATCCTGAGGCAAAAGTTTATGAAGACCGGTTTGATCTCTATGAGGATCCGGAACTTTCAGGCGGAATATATCATTTATATGATTATGATGCTAATGATCTATATGCGGAATATTCAATTGTCAATCCCGATTTCAACTTTCACCAGTTCCGCTCTAACCTTGTTGCCAAATGGGAATACCGCCTTGGATCTTTCATCTATCTTGTCTGGTCAAGCGAACGGACAGGAAGAACCGGTTCCTCTGAAGCTTCCATAGGGGATTCTTACCGGCAACTCCGCAGTGTCTTCCCAAATAATATTTTTCTTATTAAATTGAATTATTGGTTCTCATTGTAAGTTGAATTTCAATCAGGATTTAAACCGCGAACTTCAGTCGGATTGGAGCTAATACATACAACTGCAGGTGAATGTTAATTAACCTTTATAAGAGAACTCCACTAACGGTTAATCGATCAATAGTATGCTTTTTATCCCTGAATTACCTTTCTTAATCAAAATAACACCTTTTTCTTTGGTAGACCTGCCAAAAATTCCCACTTTTGAAGGATAAATCTGTCGGAAGGTTGTGTTTATCATTTAGATAATAATCAGCAACTTTATCAATTAAAAAATGAGGATACTTATTTGCGAAGATAATAAGCTGGCCATGAAGTTCCTTTCAGTCGTTCTGGAAAGGGAAGGATATAAAGTAGATTCTGCAGAAGACGGGAATATAGCTATAGCTTTTCTACAAAAAATTATTTACGATCTAGTAGTGGTAGATATACATCTTCCTTTTCTTAGCGGACTGGAGCTGGTTAAATTTCTCCGGTCTGATCTGAAGCAAAAAACACCAGTACTGATTGTAACTGCTTTCAGTGATCCTCAAATGCAACGCCAGGCAGCTGAATTAGGGATTGATGGTTATATTGTCAAGCCATTTAACCCCTCTGATCTTATACAACAGGTCAAGTCAATTCTCAAAAAGTGACTTATGAACAGATATTTTGTTCTGATTATCGTTGTCCTGACTTTAGTCGGACTTTTTAATACCAGACCGGTACTTTCACAGGAAGCCCCTGATCCTGAAGTTGAGTACCTGCGGATTAAAACAATAGCATTTGAGGGCGATTATGCCACTGCTGCCGATGCTGCCCGTGAACTTGTCAATACTTTTCCATCTTATGGTGATGCTCGGATACTTCTCGGTCGCATACTGGCATGGCAGAAGGATTATTTTAATGCCGCGGCCGTCATTGACACTCTGCTTCTTTCTGACCCTGATAATGCTGATGCCCTTTCTGCCAGAAGGGATATATTGATATGGTCGAAAGATAATGCTCCAGTTTCAACGGACATCAGAGCCGGTTACTCTTTTGACAGTTTCAGGGAACCTTATCCCCGCTTTTGGCAGCTCTTTAAAGCCGGTGCCGGGCACAGGTTTAACTGGGGACCAGCATCTGCAGGACTGAATATTGGAAATATAAAAATTGGAGATCCATATCCAGCTAATACTACAGAGTTGCAGATAGAAGCTGAGGCGTGGCCCCGTATTACAGATAAAAATTATGCATATCTGGCATACGCTTATAGTCCTGGTTCATATTTTCCGCGACACAGGGCTGCGGTTGAAGTATGGCAGATTTTGCCAGCAGGCTGGGCTCTTTCTGCCGGATTAAACTTTTATTATTTTGACCGTAGTGCTTTCATAGCAGGAGCATCAGTTGAAAAGTATTTTGGCAAATACTGGCTATCTGCAAAAGGATTTATCTATTTTAAGGATGGTGGCCCTACAACCTCATTCTACCTCAATGCCAGAAGATATTTCAATGATACTGATTACGTGCAGGTTACTCTGGGTACTGGAACTGCGCCTGATGAATCTTTTGACGTAAAAACAGATCTGATGCGACTAAGTGCCAACAGCATAAGGCTGGCTTATAACGTATCGCTGACTCATAAATTGATAATGCGCATAGGAGCAGGGTACTCCCGTGAGGAGTATGCAGAAGCTATCTGGCGAAACAGGTTTGAGGGTGGTGTTAATTTAATCTATGCCATTAAAATGAAATGATGAGGTATAGACTGTTGTTAATATTATCCCTTTTATCAGCTTTTATGGTACAGACTTACGCATCAATTACAAGGTCTGTCGACTACCGTTTATACGATTCATATTTTGCGGAAGAATCAGGTGCAGAATCAGAACCAGCTGCAGCTTCAGATCTCTCTTTTAACTATCAACCGACAAAGGTAGCTTTAAAGGGATTTGAAACATCCTCAAAAGACAATTATCCAATTCAACTTGGAGCGTTCAGGGTTAAGTCAAATGCTGAAGCATTTTTAAAAAAAGTTAAGGCACTTATCGGTAATGATGCCAAAATAATAAATGAGGATGGTTATTACAAAGTGCGGATAACCAGGTTTTCTTACCGCAAAGAAACTGATTATTATAAAACTGAAGAGTTCTATGGTCAGGAGATGATGGAACCTCCGGATTCTATTAATAATTACGACACGATACAGATATCTTCTGTCATCCCTGATACCACCCAAACAACAACTTTCGTCTCCGACACAACGTATATCACCGAAAAAGCAGCAACCTCAGTCCGCAACATCCTTTTCATCAAAGGGGATAGTCCCTGGTTAAAAAGAATAAACTATTTCGGAAAATCCTTTGCCTTTGTCAATGCCTTAATTGTAACTATTATGGTATCTATCGCCACAATGATAATCTTACTGATAATAATTCTTCTGAACAGACTAAGGATGGAAAAGAAAGAGCGGTTACAACAGTATTTGATGGAGAAATATCAAAGTCTTATCATCGACTATCTATTTGGGAATGCCAATCCTGATGAATTCCGTTCAATTGCTTCTGATACGTACCGGCGTCAGGTTCTTATAGACCAGATGATAGATGTCAGTGTCAACCTGAAGGGAGATGAAACCAAAAAACTTCTTAGTCTTTATAAGCATCTTGGTTTGGACAGGGATTCAATAACCAGAGCTTACGACCGCCGCTGGCATAAAAAAATTAAAGGATTCCGCGAGTTGGCTTTTATGAATATTAAAGACGCTAATGAGGCTATATATAAAGCTCTTAATTCATCGAATGAAATACTTAGAATGGAAGCCCAGATTGCTCTTGTTATGCTCAGTGATGATAATCCGTTCGAGTTTCTGTCACATTTAACAAGGCCTTTTTCTTTGTGGGAACAGATTACCCTTCATGAGCTTATTGTTCAGCATGAAATCCTGGTACCTTCATTTAAAAAATGGCTCACATCACCAAACGACACTGTGGTTATGTTTGCCCTTCGGATGATAAGAGAATTCAAGCAATCACAAGCGGAAGCAGATATTAAAAATTCACTTTTGCATCCATCATCCTCAATAAGATGCCTGGCAGTCCAGGTAGCAGGCGATCTCGGTATGTCATCAACCCTTGAAACATTAAAACATATGTATAAAAACCAGGACTACAATATCTGCCTTGAGATAGTCAGGTCGATGGGAAAGATGCCGGATGTTTCCATGATGGGATTCCTTAAGCTTGTTCTAGACAAGGAAGATGATGTACAGTTACAGATTGAAGCAACCAAAGCAATAGAAAATATGGGAGAGGAGGGTGTCAAAGCCCTGGTCAAACTAATGAAATCAGAATATAAAAACTATAATATTATTGTGAGACACGTTCTTGATCGCAGAATTTACTAAAGAGACGATGGGGTTTATTTTTGCAAATATTATCTTTATACTTACACTGGTCATCTTTGGATCATATCTGATTCTGGGTATATTCTCTGCCCTAGCACTTCGTAAGTACCTGAGGAAAAACAGCTATGTAAACTATAATTCCCTGGTGTTATCGCCATTAAGCCCTAAAGTATCAATCATCGCACCAGCTTTTAATGAAAGTAAAACTATTATTGACAACGTCCGCGCACTTCTTTCGCTCTATTACAATAATTTTGAGGTGATTCTGGTAAATGATGGCTCAACCGACAATACTTTTGAAAAAGTAAAGGAGGCATATGAACTAACCAGGGTTAATTATTATTTTGATTATCGCATTCCCTGTGAAAGAATTAGAGGGGTATATAAGTCTAAAAATCCTTCTTATAACAGGCTGACTGTAATTGACAAAAACAATGGAGGAAAAGCTGACTCACTCAATGCAGGAATAAATATTTGCCACAGCAGCCTTTTTGTTTCAATCGATGCTGATTCGATCATCGAGGCTGACTCAATACTTAAACTTGTCAAACCTTTTCTTGAAGAAAAAGATCGAAAGGTTATAGGAACCGGTGGTGTTATAAGGATTGTTAATTCATGCGATGTTGAACGTGGTCATATCCGTGAAATTCGCCTTCCTGACTCGATACTGCCCCGTCTTCAGGTTCTTGAATATACACGTGCCTTTCTTCTTGGGAGGATGGCCTGGAGCCAGCTTGATGGATTGATGCTTATCTCCGGGGCTATGGGTATGTTTGACCGTGAAACAGTTATTAAAGCTGGCGGTTACAGCATCAAGACTGTAGGTGAAGACATGGAACTGGTTCTCCGGATGAGACGGTACATGGCTGAGAAGGAAGTAAAGTATGAAGTGACATATATACCCGATCCTCTTTGCTGGACAGAAGTACCATCTGACCTGAAATCGATGCGCAAGCAACGGACCCGCTGGACCCGCGGTCTTGTGGAATCTCTCAGGACACATCGTAAAATATTTTTTAACAGGACCTATGGCCGTTTGGGTATGCTTGGATACCCATACTGGTTTTTCTTTGAATGGTTATCACCATTGATCGCTTTCTCAGGTTTTGTCTATACTATATATCTTGTTATAACAAATTCACTTAACTGGCCGTTCTACCTCCTCCTCTTCCTTTTTGTTTACACCTTTGCAGTATCTTTTTCAACCTGGGCGGTTCTCTTTGAAGAGATAACTTTTCATAAGTATAAGAAAAAAAGAGATGTACTCAAACTCTTGTCAACTGCTCTGTTAGAACCATTCTTTTATCCCATTCATACCTATTTTGCCGTCAGGGGGAATATTGAAGCACTGCGAGGCAAAAAAGGATGGGGCAAAGCAGAAAGGAAAGGCTTTGAAACGAAAAAGAAACCAGTACGTCAACCATCAGTACGTCAACCATCAGTACGTCAGTCGGCAAACCTGGGAAAGGCTGCCAAACCAGACTCAACTACATGAAGCGATTCTTTCTCCCTGACTGAAGTAGGCGGAACAACCATCCATTTACTCCAACTATACCTGCTGGTGGTAGAAGTAACTACACCTTTATAATATACCGAAAGGGCAATCCCATCTGATAGATTTGACAGTATATCAAATGTATAGCCACCATCATAAGAGACAGCACCATCAATTACTTTCATTTGTGTGGGATCATAGAAATAAAGCATAGTCCAGGGCATCCTCACTTTTATTTTATTACCATACCAGGCTACTGCAGTGCGCTGCCCCGGAGTGAAATCAGTTGCATTTTCCATCGGAAGCCGGCCAATATAAGATTTAGTCAGCTCAGCCCCGTCATTATACCATTGCATCTCATTCCATGGCGCCCCGTCAGTTACTGTACTTTTATATTTTTGGATTGCGGGATCAGTAAGGTTGAATCTCGGAGTAAGACCATTCATATCATAAGCCTCAGTAACATGGTGGAGAGCTGTATCATTACCAAAAACCATAGTTAAAAGGAACTCCGATCTGTTGCTGAGATGCTTCCCGTTTGGAAGCTTAGATTCGCCGGTACTGCTCAGGTAAGTATCAAATGCAATCATCATAGTGTCCCCGGGGATTATATCTCCTGAGGATTCTATATTGAGAAAAAAACAACTGTTATCATTTGTAACTTCTATCCTGTCGCATGGACCCGAAGGGTTATCAGTCTGGTAAGAGATAAAGGGATCAGGATCAAGCTGTTCGAAAGCGACCATTCCGAAGTTTTGTTCAGGTGATGTTAAATTCTGCCATAATTGTCTGGTTGGGATGATAGCATTTCCTGAGAGGAAACCATATGCCTCCAGGTATGAGACTATCCAAGTCGGTTTGAACCATTCATCCATCCATGAGAACATGAATCCCCCGGCACATCCGGCATCAATAATATTGTGCAGCATTCTAATGTCTTTTTCACCCTGCTGTTGTTCAGAGTATCCACCGTGATTCATATTACTGAATGACTGGTGAGCGCTGCCCCAGCTCGAAGGCACTCCAAATTCACCGATTACAAGCGGAATATCGGAATAATGATTTTTCAGATCAGTTAAATAACCAAGGTAACTATCTGGACCCTGTTCGTCGCTGAAAGACTGATATGATGGTTGCTGACTGATAAAATTGGGATAGTATGGATAGGCATGATAGCTGGCGAACAGACCTGCCTGAAGGTTTTTACCGCTTATTTTTTCAATATCAAACGATGCTTTGTCTTCATCGGTAAATACCTCTGTAGGATGGTTCAGCGGATCAAGGGTAGGCCAGCTTGAAATACTTACGGGTCGTCTTACGGAATAATTCTGTGCTTCAAATGATACTGTCTCATCGAGCATACTGGTGACAAACACCTCGGTTGGTGAACCTCCGGTTATGCTGAACTGATTGCCGGCGTAAGAATTAATTGCCCGATGAAAAGAATTTGTAGAGTCAACCTCTTGCGGGCTAATCTCCCTGCCAATTATATAGCCGGCTGTCCATCTGGAAACATCTGTAACGTATCTGCCATAAGCTTTACCTAATCTGAATGCAATATCGTTATTACCGTGAATGCAATTGATTGCTTCATGAATCTCCTGAGTAAAGGCAGTAGTGCGATCTATCAGATCGTATGAAACAGGATTAAGAGGATCTTCCACCTCATCGAGCCATATACCCTGAAAAAGGAAAAGAGGATTATTTGGATTACGCTCATTATATTCAGCCAGCTTCTCATAAAAAACCGGTGGATGGAGGGTGTAAACCCTTATGCAGTTGAATCCTGCCTTTGCCATCATGTTGATCCACTTTTCGTACATCTCAGGAGTAATAGCGTAAGCAATTTCGCCGGGGAAATAACCGGGAGGTGATGACCCAAGGTTGATCCCTTTAAGAACCAGCGGCCTGTAATCTGTCCCGGTATACATTGCAATGTGATTGCCTGAGGTTTTAAACGGAAGAGCTTGTTTCTGCATAAGTTCAAAATTGATGGCAGTATCACGTCCAATGATTATATCCGTGAGCCTGACAGGGTAGTAATCCTGACATGTAACACCTGTAATGACCGGAATACGAATCTTGCCTTGTATGACGGGGGTAACCGGTGGCATCATTACAGGTTCAAGAGAGGTGCCGGATGAACCTTTCGAAAACCATGTAACCTTTATCAGTTTTCCTGACTTGGTGTTCCCTTTGAAAGTGATAGCATATATATAGATCCCGGCACGTTGTGGTGAACCGCCCTGGTTGCAGCCATCCCAGATGATGCGATAGCTTCCTGCATCAACACCATTGAAAAATACCTCTTTTATTTTCTGCCCTGATAAGTTGTAGATTGTCAAACGGACATCGCCGGAACTGTTAATGATAAAAGGAATATTTACGGAATTTGAGAATGGGTTAGGAAATGGAACACCCACCTCAAGCAAACCGGAAATATTATCATAAATACCTGAAATCCTTATGAAATAGGTACCGTCTGACCTGGTAAAGGCAGCAAATTCTGTCGTACCGGCAATCATTGAGACTTTTGCATTGGCAACAACTCTACCTGTTGCATCTGTTACCTTTCCGGTTACATTATAATCTCTTGCATCAATGTACTCTAAAGTTGAAGCGATAAGACAAGCTGATAATAAAAATATTTTCAAGTGTAGTTTTAGAGCAGGTTTCATATTGTCCGGGGAAATACAGTTTTATTTAATAATCAAATGTAGCAAAAAGTTGAAAGACATTCTTCTCAGATTATTATTTGTAAAGATGTGCCCATATCCATATATGAGCAGGTAAAAGAAGATTACGAGGTGATGTGGTATATACGTTGAGAATAACTCAACATGTTGTGAATTTTAATAGATAGAAATATGGCGAGAGGGGATTAAGTTACAAAAACTACTGAGAGTCGATCACCATAATTGCGATAATATAAAGTGCTGTTCTGTTTGCTGTTACAAATCTTCTTGTGCTTATAGGTGTTTCCGCTTACCCAAATCCAACTACCGATAAGCTCTATAAGAACCTGGTCCAGGACAATAAGCTTGCTGATTACTTCAGGGTAAATGATGAAATCTTTCTCCTGCTCCTCATTATCAAAGGAG
>JADGPT010000116.1 GCA_017882345.1 Bacteroidales bacterium | reverse complement strand
TCCGAGTTCCTGAATTTTGATCCAAAAGATCCATCATGGATTAATCGTGACCGATTCTTCCTCGATCCCGGACATATGTCGCCAATGCTCTATTCAATACTTACGTTGACCGGTCATTTTACGACTGAGGAACTAAAAAATTTCCGCCAATGGGGTAGTCCTACCCCCGGTCATCCGGAGCTTGACATTCTGAGAGGGATTGAAAATACTTCTGGTCCCCTCGGACAGGGTCATACTATTGCAGTTGGTGCTGCAATTGCAGAAAGGTTTCTTGCAGCCAGGTTCGGTGAATTATTTGCTCATAAAATATTTACCTATATCTCAGATGGAGGGGTTCAGGAGGAGATATCACAGGGAGCGGGCCGTCTGGCTGGTTTTCTTGGTCTGGGCAATCTGATAATGTTTTATGATTCAAATGACATTCAGCTTTCAACTGAAACCAACGCCGTTACAGCTGAAGATACAGGTATGAAATATACAGCATGGGGGTGGAATGTTATTAAAATTGACGGAAATGATCAGAACCAGATCAGAAAAGCGCTCACTTCTGCAATCAATCAGAAGATTAAACCCACTATAATTATAGGCAAAACGATCATGGGTAAAGGTCTTCTTGATAATGAAGGAAAGAGCTTTGAAAGAAAAACCTCCACTCACGGAATGCCTGTAAGTGAGGCCGGTGGATCTTATGAAAGGTCTCTTGTAAATCTCGGTGGAAACATTGCAGATCCTTTCCTGATCTTCCCGGAAGTTAAAGAACACTATGGAAGAGTACTTGAAAAGAAGGCCAAAACAGCTTCAGAATGGAAAAAAACCAAAGATAAATGGGCATCTGACAACAGGGAACAGGATAAAAAACTTCACGCTTTTTATTCCGGTGAATTTCCGGAGATTGACTACAAGTCTATTATTCAAAAGGAAGGATCTGCTACCAGAGCTGCTTCTGCAACAGTTTTAGGTGTTCTTGCAAAAAAAATTGATAATATGATTGTGGCATCAGCCGACCTTTCAAACTCCGATAAAACAGATGGTTTCCTGAAAAACACGCATGCTTTTAAAAGGGGTGATTTCACGGGAGCTTTTCTTCAGGCAGGGGTTTCTGAACTGACAATGGCAGCAGTTATGAATGGGATGGCTCTCCATGGTGGTATAATACCGGCTTGTGCTACATTCTTTGTTTTCTCCGATTACATGAAACCGGCAGTAAGGTTGGCCTGTCTGATGGGATTACCCGTTAAATTCATCTGGACTCACGATGCTTTCCGGGTTGGGGAAGATGGACCCACTCATCAACCTGTTGAACAGGAAGCACAATTGCGACTTATGGAGCATATTAAAAACCATCGTGGGGAGAATAGTATGCTGGTATTAAGACCGGCAGATTCTGCTGAGACAACCGTTGCATGGAAAATGGCACTGGAGAATAAAACGACACCTACAGCTCTGATCCTTTCAAGACAGAATATTAAAGATCTTCCCTCAACAGAGAACAACAGGCTGACTGAAGCATTACAAGCTGAAAAAGGCGCCTATATTGTTCAGGATTGTAAGGAGAAACCCGATATCATTCTTATTGCAAGTGGTTCGGAAGTAGCCACGCTCGTGGAAGGAGCTCAGCTTTTAAAAAATGACAAGCTTAATGTCAGAATTATTTCTGCTCCGTCTGAAGGACTGTTCAGGAATCAATCGGAAAAGTATAAGAAAACAATTATACCTGAAGACGTTCCAATATTTGGTCTTACTGCCGGACTATCAGTTACATTGCAAGGACTCGTTGGACCAAAGGGAGTTATTTGGGGAATGAATAGTTTTGGCTTTTCAGCACCATATAAGATTCTCGATGAAAAGTTAGGGTTCACAGCTGATAATGTTTACAAACAGGTAAAGGAGTACCTGGCAAAGGTTAAAGGTTAAAGACAAAATAATGTTTCGCGTTTCTCGTTCAAATCCGAACTTGATTACTTGCACTCTCATTGCGAGCGAAGCGAAGCAATCTTTTTATCTTGTTGACTTTTGTCTTTTATCTTATATTAATGAATTCACCACTTTTTTTTACAGGAACTGTGAGAAAGAAACATGACCCGACTCCTGGTTCTGATTCAAGCCTGATCATTCCACCGATTGCTTCTGACATCCCCCGTGCAATAGGCAATCCAAGTCCGCTTCCTTCAGACACTTTGTAGGGTCCCTGGTTTACTTTTACAAAGCGGTCAAAAATAATGTTAAAAGAATCCTGATTTATTCCAATTCCGGTGTCTTTTACATAAAACTCCAGTTTATCAGCATTGCTGTTAGAACCTAAATGTATGCTTCCTTTTTCAGTAAACTTGATTGCATTATCCATAAAATGTGAAAGAATTTTATGGCATATTTCCGGGTCCGAATGGATAATATAATCATTTGGTTTTTCGTGATTATCTAAAAATAATCCGAGCTTCCTGGTAAGGCATGCATGTTCAAAATTATTAAAGATTCTTTTGAGAATCATGGAAGGATCAAAATCCTTCTCATTGACTGAGAGACTCCCAGATGTTATCAGGGAGATATCCATATAGTTTGAAATTGTATTCAGTAACCGGTTACTGCTTTCAAAAAGCATTTTCAGCGAATCTTTTTTCTCTGTCTCTGACAAATTCTGCATAGAAATAATCTCCGCAAAACCAAGAATACCGTTCAAAGGAGTACGAACTTCATGGGAGATATTATTCAGAAATTCTGTCTTAAGCCTATCACTGATTTCGGCTTTTTCTTTAGCAAGCTTAAGTGCCTCAGTTGCATTTTTGCGGTCAGTGATATCGTGCATACTACCAATAATTTTCCCCGGTTGCCCGTTAACATCTAAGACGAGCTTAGCTGAAATGGAACAAGGGACGAGGGTACCATCGCGGTTTTTAAGTGTGACTTCAAAATCTGTTACAAACCCCTTCTCCTTCAATTTTACAAGGATATCTTGTCGCTCATTGGGTTCCGAATAGAAATCGAACATAGACTTTCCTATGAGATCGGTTATCTGATATTGTCCTTTGGACATTATCCTGATTGAAGGACTGATTTCAAGAATCGTTCCATTGACTGTTGTCTCATAATACACGTCCTGTATATTTTCAAAAATACCACGGTACTTTTCTTCACTTTCCCTTAATGCCTTCTCTCCCAGTATACGCTCTGTGATATCAGTAATAAAGCCTTCCAGAAACTCCAGCTTACCGTCAATATTAAATACCCCTTCACCCTTTTCCCATACCCAGCGTAATTCTCCTCTTTTGGTTAAAATTCTATATGTGTATTGAAAATGTTTTTTGGCTTTTATTGCTATCTGCACGTTTGTCCATATAGCATCCCGATCCTCCTTATGAATAAGATCATTATAAGAAATCTTACTGTTATTAAGTAAGTCTTCAGGTGAGTAGCCCGTTAATTCTCTAGTACCTTCACTCAGAAACTCCATGGTCCAGTTCCTATCGTTCCGGCATCTGTAAACTATACCCTGAAGGTTACCTATAAGCGTACTCATTGCTTTGCTGGTCCTGGCAAGTTCATCCTCAGCCTTTTTTCTCACAGTAATATCCAGAACAGTAAATGTGACTCCTTTTGAATAATCATTTTTATCGAGAGGTGCAGAACTAAGGATCACATTAAGTATTTTACCGTCTTTGCATTTAAACGATGTTTCAACCGATCCTGTACCTTTATCTGCAATCTGCTGGTATTTATATTTTCCGGCACTTATAAATTCCTCTCGTGATGAATATATAATCTCAGTAGATTTTCCTATTAATTCCCTCCTTGTATATCCGGTCATACTGCAGAAAGAATCGTTTACTTCAATCATAACCCTGTTAACCACAAGTACAATTCCGACCGGAGCAGCGCTGAATATGCTCTGGAGTTTCTCCTCGTTATCCTTTAAAAGCAGCTCGGAAGCTCTTTTTTCCTTATTTATCCATACCTGGTCCAGGGCCTCTTTTACTGAAAATGGTAACCTTGTCAGGTGCTCTTTGATAACATAATCATAGGCACCAGCCTTGAAACATTCAACTGCGGTCTCTTCATTTACAGATCCGGTATAAAGAATGAATGGTATATCCGGGTTGTATGCTTTAGTTTCCTTAAGAGCCTGTAGCCCGTTAAATGCAGGCATCATATAATCAGAAATAATCAGATCGGGCTTGAATTCCTTAAGCGCTTTTACCAGATCAATCTTTGTGCTGACAGTGGTATAATCAAACTTAAATTTCTCCTTCCTTAGTTCCCGGACAGCCAAATCAACATCCGAAGGTACATCCTCCACAAAAAGGAATTTTAGAAGATTCTTTTGTAGCATCATTTTTCTTTTAACAATCTATTGGTTCTCTGAATATTTTACCAAAATAGTTCTGCTTCAAAAGCTTCAAATGCATCAATTCTTAAATTGCGGTAAAGAAAAAGTGAAAACACTCCCTTTGCCCTGTTCACTCTCCACCCAAATCTTACCACCATGCTTTTCAATGAATTCTTTACTGAGCAACAAACCAATCCCTGTACTTGGCTCACCCTCTGTTCCTGTTCTATTGGTCTTTTCACTTAAATGAAAGAGTTTGTTCTTTAGCTCCGGTGTCATGCCAATTCCTGAATCTGTAATCTTTACTTCAATTGATTTCTCATTGTTGTTCAAAGCGGACACGTTAACCTTACCTCCCGGAGGCGTAAATTTCAATGCATTTGAAACCAGGTTACGGATAAGTGTATCAAACATATGGTTATCAGCAAAAATCACCATTCCGTCATCGATGGAAACTGATATTTCAATATGCTTTTTTCTGGCAGATTCTGACAATACACTTATACATTCATCGATTTTTTTCTTCAGATTCAGCTTTTCAGGAACGAAATCCATTCCCCCACGTTTAAGTCTTGACCATTCCAGAAGGTTTTCCAGCAAGCTATAGATATTTGTAGCCGATATTTTCATGCTGCCGGTAATATCTTTAATCTCCTCAATGCTCATTGTCTGAATCTCTTCAGCTATAATCTGGGTAGCAGCAACAAACGCGCTTAGAGGGCCCCTAAGATCATGAGCAATTATTGAGAAGAATTTATCTTTTTCTGCATTAAGAGCGAGAAGCATCTCATTCTTCAGGCCAATTTCTTCTTCTGCTTTTTTTTGTTCAATAGCCATTGCAATCTGGCTTCCTATTGAGACGAGGAATCTTACATCGTTTTCTGAATAAACATTTTCCTTTTCATAATGCTGGAGTACTAATACCCCGATAACTTTTGAAGGTGTTTGCAGAGGGATTCCAATCCATGACGGTGAATTAGAGCCAACGAGCTCGACTTCACCTTGTTCTAAAAGATGGTCGAATTTTTGCTGTGTTAAAAGAAGTGGTTTTACTGTTCGAAAGACATAAGCGGAACAACTCTTACCCATCAGGTTTGGCAAAGGTGTTGTATCAACCTTATCAACAAAATAAGGGAAGCTGAAGAGTTCAGTTTTTGGATTGAAGAGAGCTATAAAACAATTCTCTGCATATACAACTTTCGCGAGTGATATATGAATCAGTTTTAAAAGCTCGTCGAGATTGGATGTTGAAGTTATTCCCTGTGAAATCTCATAATTTATCAGGTTTTCCAACTCCGTCCTTTTCCGGCGGGTTATATCACGGACTATACCGGTAAAAAACTTACCTTCTGATGTCTCCCAGCCGGATAATGATAGTTCGATGGGAAAAGTATTCCCTTTATTATTTAATCCAAGTAATTCAACCGTCCTGTCTGCCAACGGCTTCATTCCTCTCATTTCTAAAAGTACTTTAGGTTTGATGTGTTTATTCAAATACTCATCAGGAATAACAAGATTTAAGGATTGTCCGAGAATCTCCTGTTCTTTATAACCGAACATAATTTCTGCTCCCCTGTTCCATCCCTGAATATTTCCCTTATTATCAATGGTAATGATAGCATCATTTGCAGACTGAGCCACTGATCTGAATCTCTCTTCGCTGTGTTTTAGTTCCTCTTCAGTTTTTTTCCTTTCCGTAATTTCCCTGGATATTCCAAATGTACCTATGATGTTTCCGGTATTATCATGAAGAGGCATTTTCATTGCTGAAAACCAGGCAACTGAGCCATCTTTCCTTGTAAGTTTTTCCTCTTTTAGAATTGGTTCTCCTGTAATGATAATTTTCTGTTCGTCATCAAATGCCTGACGGGCAGCCTGTTCAGCAAAAAAATCAAAATCTGATTTACCAATTACCTGATCAGGATCATTTAAACCGAATGAAATAGCATGAGATTTGTTATTTCTGATAAACCTGCTTTCCAGGTCTTTGAAATAGACATGGTCGGAAAGGTTATCCAAAAGGGCATTAACCAGGAATTGCTCCTTTGCAAGTTTTTCTTCAACCCGTTTTCGAAGCGAAATATCCTTGGTTACAGTGAGAATATTAGTAACTCCATCAAGGTCAATTAATGCTGCTGACAATAACCCATTAACAATACTGCCATCTTTTTTCAGAAAAACAGTTTCAAAATTATCCACTTTGCTCTTTTCCTGAAGCTCTTTTACAATGTAATTACGGTCTTGGTGGTCTGCCCAAAGATTCAACTCAAATGAAGTTTTCCCTATTGTTTCTTCCTCAGAATATCCTAAAATTTTTGTGAATGCTTCATTAATAGAAATCATCATACCATCTGACAGCCGCGATATATTTATTGAATCAGGGCTCGTCATAGAAGCTTTTCTGAATTTTTCTTCACTTTTTCTTATACCTTCTATCACCTTTCTAAGCTCAAAGATCTCTTTCTCATATAATTCTTTCATTGAATTATATTTATTCTGTAAATCTTTCAGTTCTT
The DNA here is from genome assembly GCA_017882345.1 of Bacteroidales bacterium. GTDB lineage: Bacteria > Bacteroidota > Bacteroidia > Bacteroidales > VadinHA17 > LD21. The sequence continues at coordinate 1,944 of JADGPT010000116.1, read as the reverse complement.
TAAAAAGTTCCTCCCTTGTTGTTTCCTCTCTATTCATACAAATTCTCCTTTATCCTGCTAATCCACAAGATATGAATTTTCATGTACTTCATCTGATTTTATAAATGTTACAATAGAGTTATTATTAATTGTTGAAATGTTGAAAAATTTTCTCACTACATTTGCCGCAACAAATAAAAAAAAATGCAATACGATATTAAACCCGGGATCAAAGGTCTGATCTTTGATCTCGATGGAACACTCGCCGATACAATGCCATATCACTTTAAAGGGTGGCGAAAAGCATGTCAGAAATTTGGTGCCGATATTGATACTGCTTTTCTCAGGAAACACACCGGTACACCCGGGTGGATAATTGCTGACGAGATCATTAAAAAATATAAACTTAGCGGAACTGTCACCATCGAACAGATACTGGCTGTAAAGCTTATCGAATTCTATAAAGATCAGGATCGTATTAAACCAATCATACCCGTTGTTGATATTGTAAAAAAATATTTCGGAAAACTACCGATGGCTGTTGGAACGGGTGGCCACAGGGAAGCCGTCGAGCGAACTCTGGAGGTTACTGATCTACGGAAATATTTTGATATTATCATTACGGCCAACGATGTGGATAATTTCAAGCCCCACCCTGAGACATTTCTCAAATGCGCAGCTCTTATGAATATTGAACCAGAATTAGTTGAAGTCTTTGAGGACGGAGACCTTGGCATTGAAGCTGCAAAGACTGCCGGAATGGTTGCCACAGACGTGAGACCATGGTATGATTCGAGCTGGTAATAGCACAGAGCTAAGGGTTCAGCAAGCCATTTCACCAGCATTTTTCTTAGCTGAAAGCAGGCTATATGCTCCTCTCGTAACAACCTTTACGTCACTTGTATTAAATCCATCTGGAAGTTTAATTTCCGTAAATCCCGAAGCTGAAACCCCTTTTTTCACCTCAACCATCCGATACTCTGTAAATGTATTACCTGCTTCCACTTTATTTTTTTCATAAGTAAATATATAATCCTTATCGTCGAAACTTACAACAGCATCAGAAGGAAGTGCAGTGACTTTGATATCGGATTCTGAAATAAAAGCATTCACATACATCCCTGGAAGAAGGTTTTTACAGACGCTTGAAACAGTTGCATAAACCATGAAGGTCCTATCTTCGCCAACCGATTTGCCTGTCTGGGTAATGACTGCCTCATGTGTTTCAGTTTCATTATTGATATAAAACTTTACTTTCTGACCTTTGGCCACCTTATCTGCATCTTTTTCAAATAGAGTCAACTCAAGAAACAGTTTATCATTATTTACAATTTCAAATAACACTTCTGTAGGGTTAACATATTTTCCAATATTGATATTAACTGCCTTAAGAAATCCATTAATCGGGGATAACAGATTGACTGTACTACTTATATTATCTTCCTTAAGTTGACCAGGGTTAATCCCAATAAGGATAAGTTTCTGCTCCAGAGACTTTACAAGCGCTTTGAGGTTTTTATATTCAACAGTCACCAATTGTACACTCTGCTCAGAATAAACATCATCTTTAAATAAATCCGTATGACGTTTAAAGTCAGCTTCGGCAAATGCCAATTTGTTTTTAGCCTCCATATAAGACTGCTGAACATCCACAAACTCCTGGTTATCAATCACTGCCAGAACTTGTCCCTTACTTACGGAATTCCCCGGGAGAAGTGATGTATTTTTAATAAATCCCCCCAAAGGCATGCATACGGTAGCAAGGTTCTGTGGTGCAACAGATACAATACCATTAACTTTAAGAATGTTCCCTAATGATTGCATTTCTATAACGCCCAATTCAATTTTTGCCAGTTTGATCTGGTCCTCACGCAACTCAACAATATCTTCAGGGAGAACTTCAGTTGGTTTTATTACAACAACAGAATTATTTACCCTGCTGCATGAAGCAAATAAAACTAAACA
>JADGPT010000115.1 GCA_017882345.1 Bacteroidales bacterium | reverse complement strand
TTCAAAAAACATTCTTCAAGTTATATATAATCAGTGATTTATGAAATGTTATCATTAGTAGTCCCCATGCAATTTTGCACACCAAACAATATGACATTATTTGCAAGAGTCAAATATTAAGTTATTTACAAAGACCTGTAACGACTAGTGGAGATTCGAGTAACCTATTGTTTAAGTCAGCAATTCACCTGCGAATCGCCACTTCTGCCCCCTATGCTCCTCAAGGGCATTGTCATCCAGAGCGAAGCGAGGGATCTCCTTCTCTTATTACAGGGCTATCAAAAGCAGACCTTCAAAGAACATTCTTCAAGTTTTATAGAATCTGTGATATATAAAATGTTGTCATTAGCACCGTGGTCAGGAACCGAGCACGCCTGCGTGTGAGCTCACCGAAGGTAATCTTATGAAACCTAACTCTTCAATTTTTTCAATTCTAGCATGAGTTATTGTAAGGAATCTCTAAAAAGATGTTTATAAAGGGTAGATTTTCCCCCGTGGGGGAAGGTTGGGAAGGGGTGTAAAAAACAGAAGAAATGATCTCCGTGTAACTATTTTTAAGAATGGTTTTAAAAAATTTTCATTCTTAAAATGCTTATTTTTGATCTGAGAAATTAATTACAATATGAAGACTATTGCAATTGTTGCCGGGGGTGATTCCTCTGAGTTTGAGATATCGGTAAAAAGTGCAGAGGAAGTTGGCAAAACACTTTCCTCCCGATATATTGTCTATATCATCATTATCCGGGGAACCAACTGGTATTGGGAAGATAAGAAAGGTCGTTTTCATAATATTGACAAGAACGATTTTAGTCTGGACACAGGGGAACATAAGATAAAATTCGATGGAGTTTTTATTGCGATTCATGGTACCCCGGGTGAGAATGGCTTGCTTCAGGGATTCTTCGACATGATGGGCATTCCATACACAAGCTGCGATGCATTCTGCTCTGCTCTTACATTCAATAAACAGGCATGTAAACTTTTTCTAAAGGAATATGGCATCCAAATGGCTGATGCTGTTCTGATAAGGAAAGGGGACAATATGGATCTGACAAAGATAATTAAACAAATAGGGCTGCCATGCTTTGTTAAACCAAACGATAGTGGTTCAAGTTTTGGTGTTACCAAGGTGAAACTTAAAGAGGAAATGTTGCCTGCAATTGAAACCGCTTTTAAAGAGAGCGATGAGGTGCTTATAGAAGCTTTTATGAATGGCAGAGAAGTTGCATGTGGTATTATTAAAACTAAAAGCAAAACGATCGTATTTCCTGTTACAGAGATTATAAGTAAAAATGAATTTTTCGATTATGAGGCAAAATATACTGTTGGAAAATCAAATGAGGTTACACCCGCAGGTATGCCATTAGTTATTACAAATGAAATACAGAGAATCAGCCTGCTCATCTGTGATCTCCTGGGATGCAATGGAATTGTCAGGGTGGACTTTATTGTTGTCGGAGAGAAACCCTGTTTTATTGAAATAAATACTATTCCGGGGATGACAAAAGAAAGCATTGTCCCGAAACAGGCAGCAGCAGCCGGGATATCACTTGAAGAATTGTATTCTTTGGCTGTTGAGAATATGTTTGTCCCTATTTTTCCTTAGCGAGTCTTAGAGCACTGGTAGTCGTAAAATATTTTGTAATCATCCCTGGTACCTCCCATTCCGGCAATTTACCTGCCTTCAGATATTCAAGAAATTTAGCAGTTACCTGTCCAAAGTGCTCTTCATGTGATACTCTGTATTTCTCCGGAACAATAATTCTAAGGGTGTTTTTATTAACAGCTACTATCTGAAGACTATCATAAGGCAATGAACTGACAACTTCTTTTAATTCAGAAGTGAAGTCAGTCATTGTTAATCCTTTTACATTTTCGATATACAGTGCAGGCAGAAACTTTTCTTCAGCGCCCTGTTTAATGATCAGATCACATTTCGTCCCGTGCATTACCGAATAGTGCGTATCGCCACCTCCGGGAGGCGCCTGATATCTCCACTCTACTGAAACCTTTGCGAAAATGCCTTTAATCTGATATACCATCTCTCCGTTTGAAAAAACATTCAATTTCCCCTCTTTAACATCCTTCTGCAGATAACCGGGAAAATCATCAAACCCGGTAACTCCCTTAAACTCTTCCTTTGAGATAAATGTTGGCCATCTTTTCGCGCTTACCATCACAATATCTGAAGGGTTCAGAATTTGTTCCGGGAAACATTCCCACTGAACCAGGTCAACGAGATGGGTTGTTACATCAACAATTCCTTCTCCCTGTTGCAGAACATCAAAAAACCATGCCGGACGAAGTAATGGGCTTCCTGATACAATCTTGGAGAAGTTATGAACACTAATTTTAGTTACTGCCGGTTCTTCCTTAGTACCCGTCGTTAAAGTGCCAAAGACTTTTGCGTTCTGTGAAAGAAGTTTCTGAAGAATTGTTGTCACTTCATATCTTTCTGTCATTATGTCGTATAACAGAACTCCCTTTTCCTTAGCTGTTTTGAAAGCATCTTCCAGCGTCTGAAAATCTTCAGGGCTGATTATCATGGGCTTATCCGCCAGAACATTTAGTCCTGCATTTATCGATTTTGTAATATACTCGGCCTTTTTCCTGTTATTACCTGATAAGACCACGACATTGCCTGGTTTTTCAGAGAGCATCTTTTCAAAGAAATCAGCACCACTATATACTATTTCATTCCAGGAAGTGGGATTGACAGGTCTGTTGTTATATGATTTAATCCTGTCGAGATGCTGGAGATAATCAGGTCCCTGTGGTGCAAAAACATATACATCGGGGGAAACCTGACCGTACATAATTTTCTGGACGAGAGCTGCATGAAAATGACCCGGATCCACAGTGATCAATTTTACCTCATAATCCTTTTTCATTGAGTCACCGGATTTCATGGATTTTTGTTTCGAACCGCCTGATCCACAGGAGGCTAAAACAATTACTGTCATAAATAATAATAATAGTTTTCTCATTGAAGCAATTTTTCATTTAGTAAGTACCTTAACAACAGGCGGATAGGCAAAATCATTCCAGATCCTGTCAGCTATCATCTTGTCAATTTTACCGTCATATACAAGCATCCTGTACTTTAACATATAAACTCTACCCGGATTAAGTACCCATTCTTTATATCTGATGGGGCAGAATTCAAAATAGACATCTCCACGGTTATTATTCACATTCTCAGGCCAGACACGCATTGGTTCAGGATGTTCCCTGTTTGAAGGATGGGAGAAGAAGACAACTCCCGACTGACCATTATTCTTAAAAGCCCCGTTGAGGTCAGTCCATCTTGCACGCGTTCCATCAGCATCTTTTCTTGTTTTACCTTCAGAAGTAAGAACTGAACTGTTTTCTTTTGTCCATTCTTCATTTGCTCTGATTCCTATGCCCCCTCCATATCTGTAAGCTTCAAATACAATTGCAGAATCGCCGGCTACAGACAGAAAGGTAGTCAGATCAACCAGCCACGCCTTTAATCCAACAACAGGTTCTGCATTCCATGCTCTGACATCCCAAACTTCATTTATAGCCAGTTCTTCAGGCATTTTACCCTGAAAATCAATATGCTCCTGTCTAACAGAAAAACCTCCGTAAACGGGACCGTTAACTATAGAGTTTATCCCGGCAAATCTTACCGTTCCCTGCTTTTCGGACAAATTCCAGAAATCGGTAACATGGTTGCCAATCCTGACTCTTGTCCATGGATTCCAGATACCAACATGATGATAGTGGTCCGGGGGACTCACCCTGGTCAATATGTTTCCTGAAGGAGTAATTAATGGATGAATGAAACCGCTTCGCTTATAAGCTGTATCAATTTTTGCAGGAGGATAGAGAACTGCGGTCTGGTAATGAAGTATCTCTGAATTTCCATTCTTCAGCACAATTGATTCAGGTGTGATAACGGTAGTTATCTTATTTTCAATCTTTTGCGGTACATCTTTATATAGAAGATATTCTCTGAACCTTCCTGAATTAGTTGTTCCATCCAATATCCACCATAAACGTGGAATATAACCGGATTCAATCTGAAAAGTCTTTTGAATAAGGCTCCCATGAACCTTTTCAAATAATTGAAAAGATGCCGTATCACTTATTGAGACACCTTCCATTCCAAAACTTACAGGTGTGTTTATTCGTTCAAATTTGCCGGATCCAACAGACAGATGCAGGATTTCAGTTTTTTGTGACTTGCCCTGAAGAGTGAAAGAAACTATAACCAAAAGGGTAATCAGAATTCGGTTCATAATTTTAAATTATTTGATTGTTCTTTAACCGTATCAATAAAAGCTCTGATATTTTCACTTTTAACATCGGGGGGCATACCACCACCGGCAGACCATATAATTCTGCTATAATCGTCAATTTCTCCAAACGCCTTAGTTACAGCTGCCTTAACCTGATCAGTGGTACCTCCGGCCAAAACATCCCTGGGAGGTACGTTACCAACCAGTACAACTCCGGGACCAGTCAGTTGGCGAATTGCATGCAGCGAATGCTCAGATGAGAAATTGAACATATTTATACCCATCTCATTAAGGTATTTAGCAGTTATCAACCCATCTGCATCGTTATGAAGAAACCTGACTTTAGCGCCGGTACAATTGAAAATTCTTTTTAAGTATGGAATTACAAATTCCATGAATTCAACTTCTCCGACAAAACCTATTATATCGTCAAGAATAAGAACACCATCAATAGATGGGAAACATTCTTTCTGCCAGGCGAGCCAGTCACAGATAAAATCGGTAATTTTCTTAAGAAGTCTGTGGGTGCCTTCAGGATCCATAACAGTTGCCATCATGAATTCGGTCGTGCCCATCAGGAAACTGGCAATATTAAGAGGGCCTCTTGAGATTGCAAATCGTATCTGATGATCAGCTTCAATTATGGCTTCCTGATTATTTTTCAGGCGATTTATTATGAATGGTAACAATCCGTCTGTTTTTACATTCGGGTGAGGAAGTGATTCTGCTCCTTCTATTCCTGAAAGGATCTTCCCGGCATGGGGAAGGCTCTCCTCGAGAAATATCATCCGTGAACCAAAGGCAGATGGTTCTGTGCACATACCATACTCAGACCAGAATGATGGCATAAACCAGACATCCGGAAATGTATTAATAACTTTCAGATTAGATTTAAGCCAGCGTTCATCGGACGAATAGTAATCAATATTTGAGATCCCATACCAACCTGGTATCCATGGGCTATCAATAATAAACCCCACCGGGTTGTAGTTCAGTTTTTTACCATCAATCAGGGCAACCAGGTCATTCCAGGCAGAATTGCGCATAATAAATCCTGTCTTTATATTAAGTTTTTTAAGTACACTAAATTTGATAAATAAATCCGATTAAAAAAAATTAATTATTTCTTAAGTGCATCCTGCCTGTGCAGATCAATCGGATCACATGTACATATCAGATTACGGTCGCCATATCCATCATTGATACGTCCTACTGATGGCCATAACTTATTCTCCACGACCCAATTAAGAGGGAAGGCGGCTTTCTGCCGATCATAGGCATGCTTCCATTCATTTGCCGTGACGACCTTAACAGTATGGGGTGAGTTAAGCAATACATTATCCTCTTTATCTGCTTTACCATCCTTTATTTCCCCGATCTCACTCCATATTGATTTCAGGGTGCTAATGAATTTATCGAGTTCCTGAAGTGACTCTGATTCAGTAGGTTCCACCATCAATGTTCCATGGACCGGGAACGAAAGAGTAGGTGCATGAAATCCGTAATCCATCAGCCTTTTAGCAATATCAGCTTCAGTGATACCTGCTTCTGCTTTAAAATTCCTGCAGTCGAGAATCATTTCATGTGCTACAAATCCTTCTGTTCCAGTATATAAAGTTTTAAACCAACCTTTTAATGATGCAGCAATATAGTTAGCATTGAGTATGGCATATTTTGTAGCCTGTGTTAATCCGTGAGCGCCCATCATCATCACATAGGCATGAGAAACAGTCAGTACATGCCCGCTTCCGAAAGGAGCGCCGGCCACTGCAGTTGTACCATGACTTCCACCGGTATTTACAACGGGGTGCGAAGGAAGGAATTCTGCAAGCTTATCATTCACCAGTATAGGACCCATCCCCGGTCCCCCGCCACCATGAGGAATAGCGAAAGTCTTATGAAGGTTCAGATGACAGACATCTGCACCGATATGTCCCGGATTCGTTAATCCGATCTGTGCATTCATATTTGCACCATCCATATAAACAAGTCCTCCGTTTGCATGGATGATTTCAGACATTTCTATTACTGCAGCCTCAAAAACTCCATGTGTAGAAGGATAGGTGATCATAAATCCGGCAAGATTTTCTTTATGCTCCTCAGCTTTCTTCTTAAGATCTGAAACACTTATATTACCTTTCTCATCACATTCCACAACAATTATATGCATGCCTGCCATTGCAGCACTTGCCGGGTTAGTACCATGGGCAGAAGATGGTATCAAAACTATATTTCTCTTTTCTTCACCCTTTGTAAGATGATACTCCCGGATAACCATTAGTCCGGCATACTCACCGGCAGCTCCGGAATTTGGCTGAAATGAGATAGCGGAAAAGCCGGTTATTTCTTTAAGCGCCTCTCCTAATTCATCCATAATCTGATAATAACCCTGCGCCTGATCTTTCGGTACGAATGGATGAATATTTCCAAACTCAGGCCAGCTCATTGCAAACATTGAACTTGCCGGATTAAGCTTCATCGTACAGGAACCAAGAGCAATCATACAGTGAGTAAGAGAAAAGTCTTTTCTTTCGAGCATCTTGATATACCTCATCATTTCTGTCTCGCTATGGTACCTGTTAAAAGCTCCTCCTTTCAGAAAATCTGACTTTCTGAGAAACTTCTCCTCAAGAATGTCACAATGACAGTAAGAGTTTATCCTGACCCGCTCTTTCCCTGCTGCCTTTAGAAAAATATTTACTATCGTGTCAATTTCTTTTATTGTCGTTATCTCATCAGTGCTTATAATCACAGAATCATCATCGGGATAATAGAAATTCATCTCTGCTTCAAGAGCCAGTTTTTTAATAGTTTCTGTTGAGACGCCAACTCCCGGGCTTACCTTTACTGTATCGAAGAATACAGAATTAACTTGTCTGATTCCTGATTCTTTGAGATTGAAACTTATAGTACATGCTGCATTATGGATATGTTTTGCAATATTTTTCAAACCCTCAGGGCCATGGTATTGTACATACATGCCCGACATGGTAGCAAGAAGCGCCTGAGCAGTACAGATATTTGAAGTAGCCCTCTCCCGTTTGATATGCTGTTCTCTTGTCTGCAAAGCCATCCTTAATGCACTGTTTCCCTGGGCGTCAACTGATATCCCGATAATTCTGCCTGGCATGCTTCGTTTAAGTTCATCTTTCGTTGCAAAATATCCGGCATGCGGACCACCGAAACTCATCGGCAGGCCCATCCTCTGATTTGAACCGACAACTATATCAGCTCCCCACTCCCCGGGAGGGGTGATCAGAGCAAGACTCATAAGATCTGCGGCTACTCCTACAAGAGTACCACTGGAATGAGCCATATCAGTAAATGCTTTATAGTCCCTTATCTGACCTGAAGCGGCAGGGTATTGTATCATTGATCCGAAGAATGATTCATCAAAAGTAATTGTGGTGTATTTCCCTGTAACAAGTTCAATTCCAAGCGGTTTTGAACGAGTAAAAATCACATCCATAGTTTGAGGAAAAATATCGTCATCAACAAAAAACTTATTGGCGCCGGCTTTAACTGAAGCTCTTGATCGTGCATTAAACATCATTATCATAGCCTCTGCTGCTGCAGTGGACTCATCAAGCAATGAGGCATTGGCAATCTCCATCCCGGTAAGTTCAATTATCATAGTCTGAAAATTCAGAAGCGCTTCAAGACGACCCTGGGAAATTTCTGCCTGATAAGGAGTGTAAGATGTGTACCAGGAGGGATTTTCCAGGACATTCCGGATAATCACCGACAGAAGAGCAACACCATAATACCCCTGCCCGATAAATGAACGGAACATTTTATTTTTCTGTCCTATTGATTTAATATGATTAAGATATTCGAATTCACTCATTGCCTCAGGAAGTCTCAACGCCTTTTCGAGTCGTATCGATTCCGGAACGGTTTTGTCAATGAGCTGATCGAGCGAATCAACACCAATAACCTTAAGCATCTGTGGTAATTCATCTTCACGTGGTCCATTATGCCGGTTAACAAACTTATCTGATAACATATATTTTAAATTAATTGATCAGAAAAACAGGTATAAGCTGAAAAATTAAAAATGATAATTATAAGAAATTGGTTACAAAATTAACAGGATATTAATCATGAAAATATGGGTTTGATTTCATTTCCTTTTCAATTGTAGTTTCATCTCCGTGACCCGGATATACTACAGTTGATGGAGGAAGAACAAACAATTTGTTCTTTATGCTTCCTATCAGGGTGTCATAATTACCGCCAGGCAGGTCTGTTCGTCCAATACTTCCGGCAAACAGAGCATCGCCTGTAAAAACACAATTGTTTTTTTCGCTGTAGAATGCAAGACTTCCCGCAGTATGACCAGGAACATGAAGTGCCACAAGCTTTTCTGTACCGAAAGTAACAATTTGATTATCTGATACAAATCCGGCAGGCTCAGGAGGGTCATACATGGTAAGTCCAAAAAGTACAGCGTGTTGCACTGCATTTTTCCTGTTCATCTCATCAAGTTCATTTGAATAAGGTCTTAAACCAAATCTTTCGAGAACTAACCTGTTTCCAAAAATGTG
>JADGPT010000114.1 GCA_017882345.1 Bacteroidales bacterium | reverse complement strand
CCACTATTAACCGGAGCTCTTTCACACTTGGAAATATTGCAGAAATGATTCTTTCAATGTATGAAAAAAAGGTTTGCACACAAATTGCAGAAAGGAAAAGGTTACAAAGGATCTTTTAAATAATCAAATCCCACTGCAGTCAGCTATCCTTTTTAAATGGTCACTTAGTCTTCTGTCGAGACTTTTTCTGTATGCCTCCCAATCAGTGATAGGGTATTTAGCCACTCCGCTTTCCATCGCTGCTTTGACAACTGCAGGAGCCACACATCCAATACCCGGCGTATATGCCATACTGAGATCGAATTGTGTACTATAAGGTTTTGTCGGAATGACTTCTATTTTACCATGACGTCCTCTGCTATGATAGAGAAGAGCATCTTTTTTTGTTACTTTCGGCATGATTTATTTTAATTTGTTTTAGGAGCTTATGGAATTAACTGAATATCATTAATTTAAATGAAAAACAAACTCTGCGAATTTACTACTATATAACCAATATATGTATGAAAAAAATCAGTGAATTCTGATTAAGATTTTAATATTGCAGTAATATATTTTGCATTGATAATAAAATTAGATATTTTCAACGGCAGTTTTGATAATAGTTTTAACAAGATTTAATATAGACTTTTTCTATGAATAAAAACATCGCTATTGGTACTGATATTGGTGGAAGTCACATTAGTTGTGCTGCTATTGATCTGGTTTCAGGAAAGATATTAAAAGATACTTTGTCAGAAAGATCTGTTGACAATCAGGCTGAGGCCAATATGATAATTGATATCTGGACGCAGGCATTATCAGCAGTATTAGCAAAAGTCCCGCTTGAAAAAGTAAAAGGAATTGGCTTTGCAATGCCCGGGCCGTTTGATTATGTAAAAGGTATTAGTTATATACGCGGTGTAGCAAAATATGAGAATCTCTATGGATTCAATATTACAGATGCCATTTCAGGCAGCCTGGGTATTAACGATGGGTTTCTCATCAGATTCATGAATGATGCTTCATCTTTTGCTGTGGGAGAGGCCTGGGCAGGCAGCGCATCTAAATTCAACCGTTCTCTCTCAATTACATTTGGAACAGGCTTTGGATCTGCATTTATAAGTAACCGAATACCGATTGTTGATGGACCTGAAGTACCTAAATTAGGTTGTATTTATCACCTTCCTTATAGAGATGGAATCGCGGATGATTATTTTTCAACCCGGGGATTACTTTTCAGGTATAAGAAACTTACAGGGAAGGAGCTGAGTGGAGTAAAAGAGCTCGCTGCACTTGCAGCAACAGACAAATTAGTGGCAGATCTCTTTATTGATTTTGGAGAAAATGCCGGTTTGTTCCTTGCACCATGGCTTAAGAAGTTCAGGGCAGAAATCTTAGTTATTGGGGGGAATATATCTCATGCTTATAACCTTTTTGGCGATGTATTTGAAGACAGGCTGAGAAAGGAGAACTGTATCTGTGAGGTAGCTATTTCAAAACTGAAAGAAGACGCTGCTCTTCTTGGAAGCGCATATCTGCTCAATGACGATTTCTGGAAATCTGTCCAGCACGCACTTCCGTTAATGTAATTACGCAAACCACAACCACAAACCGCAAACCACAAACTGTAAAAATATGAATACACAAAAAGTGAACATCACCAAAATACTTCCAGTACTTATGGCATTTTTTGTCATGAGTTTTGTTGACCTTGTTGGTATCGGGGTTGACCGTGTAAGTAAAGATATGAACCTTAGCGCAACACTGGCACAGCTCATTCCTTCTGTAGCGTTCCTTTGGTTTTTTATTCTCTCTGTGCCTGTTGGCATTATACAATCGCGACTGGGTAAAAAGTTTGTACTCAACATCGGGATGTGTGTAACAGCATTAGGACTTTTGGTACCTTTTTTCTTTTATTCCTTCGCTATGGTGCTTGTCGGCTTTGCTCTTCTTGGAATTGGCAATACGATAGTCCAGGTGTCTGCGAATCCTCTGATTGTGGATGTTGTTCCCGGAAATCAGAGATCGAGTTTTCTCAGCTTTTCACAATTTGTTAAGGCTATCGGCTCAATGATCGGGGCGCCGTTGGCAGCAGTTTTTGCATCCCGGTTTGGCGACTGGAAACTCGAGTTCCTTGTATTCGGAGTTGTTTCAATACTCTCAGTTCTGTGGTTGGCCTCCGTTAAGATAGATGAGGTTAAACAGACAGAAAGCAAAGCTACTTTTGCTTCCTCTTTTAAACTATTGGGGACAGGATTTGTTCTGATGATGGTTATTTCGATTTTCCTCGTTGTAGGTATTGATGTTGGATTCAATTCCAATTCAGGCCAGTTCCTTATCAAACACTTTGGTATCAATTCGACAACTGCTGAATCGGGAAGAAGCGTATATTTCTTTGGACGTATGCTTGGTACCTTCGCCGGAGCTATTATGCTCACCAGAATATCTTCAAGGAAATTCTTCATGTGGTCAAGTGTTCTTGGAATTTTATGTCTTGTTGCTATTTTACTGATATCCTCGCCTGTTATGGCATGGGCATTGGTTTTTCTTATCGGTCTTTCTGTTGCTAATATTTTCCCATTGGTTTTCTCAATAACAGTGGAAAAATATCCGACACGTACAAATGAAATTTCAGGACTTATGATGATGGCAATCTCCGGAGGAGCAGTTGTTCCATTGTTAATTGGTTATATAAGCGATCTTAGCAACGTTGTTTTCGGGATGTCGATTCTTATAGTTTGTATGATTTACCTGTTTTCTGTATCCGTTTATAGCCTGAAGAGATAAACTATAGATTAGAACCTGATCATTCTCAATATTTTTTAAAAACAGGTTTCATCAGTCTGTTTTTTTGTTAATTCTGGTTTCAACCATCTGAATAGGATTTTTGGAAGAGTTGTTATCTCTTTGGATGCAAAGCGAGTAAAATCATTATTCATCCAATAAGATTAGTTGTCTATGCATTAAAAGTACTTATTCATACAAAACCCAACATATTATTGATTTTTTTAGAGAAGATCTTACTCTTTTTAGTGGTGATTTTGAATCGCCTGTAATCAATTCAAAAAGTCCAAAAAAAAGAGATATCGAGGATAAGTGTAAAGGTCGAATACTTGTTCGGCTTTGTAGAAAACAGTATGAACGGCTCCATTGTCCATACCATTGGTATTGCAAGAGCAAAAGCAAAAATCGGGATGATGAACTTAACTTATAATATTTGTCGCTGTACTCAATTAAAAATAGTGGTTGCCGTGGGATAGGTATGTCCAGACGTGAAAGACGTAATTTTGTAAGTGTCTGATATTTAATTAAATAAAAATTAGGGGGGGTAAAATTAGGTTTTAGAAATCCATTTAATATATTTGTGTCAAACAACGGCACCAAAAAATAGTTTTTAGAGGTGCCCATTACTAAATTACTAATTAACATGTGACCTTATGAAAAAAATTACTTGCTACTTTTGGTATTTAAGACCAAATGCGAATTTTCAGAAGTTACTACTAACTATGAAAATCGTAGTTCTTCTTATGTTTTGTGGTTTGGCAGCCCCTGCCTATTCACTTACTACAGAAAATCTGAAAAGTTCTTCTCCTGACCTCCTTACAGTTGTCACTGACCTTCAGCAACAAATGGTAGTCTCAGGAACAGTTACCGATGCTTCAAGTGGCCAAGCTATGGCCGGGGTAAATATCCAGATAAAGGGAACTACCATTGGTACTATTACAGATGGGAACGGGAAATACTCAATAACTTCTGCACTCGATCAGAATGCTACTCTGGTATTCTCGTTTATAGGATATGTTAAACAGGAAATTGCTTTGGCAGGAAAAACAGTTATTAATGCTGCGCTTGCTTCCGAAGTGACAAACCTTGATGAGGTGGTCGTTATCGGTTATGGGACACAAACAAAACGCGATATTTCCGGTTCCGTTACAAATGTTTCGGAAAAAAACTTCAACCCAGGCGCTAACAAAAGTGTTTTAGACCTTATACAAGGTAAAGTTGCAGGTTTGGATATTCTTACTAATTCAAGTGATGTTACATCAGAAGCAACTGTAAATTTAAGAGGTATTTCTTCGCTTTCCGGTGCAGTTTCGCCTTTTTATGTAATTGACGGAGTTCCCGGTATGGATATTAACTCAGTAGCACCCCAGGACATTGAATCCATAAGTGTTCTGAAAGATGCTTCAGCCTCTGCAATTTATGGTTCCCGTGCTGCCAGCGGGGTAATCCTTATTACTACAAAAAAGGGTAAATCAGGACAAACCCAGGTGGAATATTCTGCCAAAACTATGTTTGGTTTTGCCGCAGATAAACCCCCATTATTAAGCGCATCAGAGTATCGGGCATATGCGCAAAAAGTGGGTATCGATATTTCCGCAAGTGATTTAGGTGCTAATACTGATTGGTTTAAGCAGATTTCGAATGAAGGCGCATTTTCACAGGAACATTATATTTCTGCTTCAGGCGGTACTGAAAAAAGCAATTATCGTGGATCATTTAATTATCTGGATAATGAAGGTATTATCAAAGGAAACTTTATGACACGTTATAACACCCTTTTAGCATATAATCAAAAAGCACTGAAGGATAAATTAGATATTTCTTTCACCGTAGGAGCCTCAAAAAATGATAATAGGGGCATTGGTTATTATGGCAGCATATATACTTTGTTGCCGATTTGGCCTGTTAAAAACCCCGATGGGACATGGTTCGAGACGTATGACTGGACTGGTGGTAACCCGGTGCATTCTATTGCGGAAAATCAATTAGTATACAAAGATTATTTGCTATACGGCAATCTGAAAGCAAACCTTGAAATTTTTAAGGGTTTTAATGCGGGCTTGAACCTTTTTAGTCAAAGAGGTGGAAATGACACCGGCAGCTCTAATGGAAGAACAACCTTTGAAGGAAATAATGACCATGGAGATGCTTCAAGATATAGTAATACTGCTGACAGAAATGTTCTTGAATTTACCTTGAAATATTTGAAAAAAATTAATAAAAATAACATAGAAATATTAGGCGGGTATTCTTATGAACATTATCAAAACCAGTATTCCGGTGCAAATGTAAGAGGGTTTATTACCGATGCATTCGGATATAACAACCTTGGTGCAGGTGATCCAACGAAATATTTACCGGGCGATATTTGGTCAGGCGGCGATATGAGTAAACTGATTGGTTTTTTTGGCAGATTGAACTATAACTTCGATGAAAAGTATATTTTAGCTGCCACATTGCGTCGTGATGGTTCGTCGAAATTTGGTGCCAATAATAAATGGGGTACCTTTCCTTCGGTATCTGTTGCATGGAGAATTTCTGGTGAGCCTTTCATGAGCGGTATGGATTTTCTAAATGACCTGAAGTTGCGCCTTGGCTATGGGGTAACCGGTAATCAGGGTGGGATTGGCCCATATAATTCACTTGCTTTATATAGAACCGGTCCTCTCTATTTTAATAATGGGAATTGGCAAAGTACTTATGAATATTCACAGAATGCCAATCCAAACCTGAAATGGGAGCAAACAGCCACCCTTAACGCCGGGCTTGATTTTTCTTTTTATAAAGACCGAATAAGTGGTTCTGTTGACTTTTATAATAGAAAAACATCCGATCTGCTTTACACTTATCCTGTACCTGTTCCTCCATATTTGTATCCAAATATTCTGGCTAATGTCGGTGATATTTCGAACAAAGGTATTGAATTGGTGATTAATGCTGATATTATCAGAAACCAGGACTTTCGATGGACAGTTTCTTTTAATATCGCGCATAACAAACAATTGATTACCAGACTTTCTAACGACCAGTTTAAAATTCAAGACACTTATGTTGGATACGTCACCGGTAGAGGCCAGTCTGGGAGCACTACGCATATACTCAGAGAAGGAGAAGAAATCAGTACTTTTTATGGACTTAAATGTCTTGGGTTGGATAAAAATGGCATGTATATATATCAGGATGTGGATAAAAATGATACTATTGATTCCAGAGACAATCAGGTTATAGGCCATGCTATGCCAAAGGCAACATACGGTATTACCAACACAATATCTTATAAAGGGTTTGAATTAAGTTTCTTCATGCGTGGTATATATGGTAATGATATTTTTAATAATGATAAAATGCAGATGGGAAATCCTACTAATTTTCCGGCACAGGTATATAAAGAGGCTACAACGACTCCGCTTAGGGATAAAATGGTTTACAGTAGTTATTACATAGAAAAGGGAACGTTTCTACGTTTACAGAATGCGAGTCTTGGCTATAACTTCAATACAAAGAAGCTGGGTATTAATAAGCTCAAAGTTTATATAGCAGGTGAAAATCTCTTTGTAATTACTAAATATTCAGGAATGGACCCTGAGCTTGCAGCCCATAATTCAGGTGATCTTCTTGCTCAAGGAATAGATCCTGGAGGATTAGCTCCCTTAATCAGAAGATTCATTTTGGGAGTTAATGTTGTTTTTTAACCATTAATATTTTAAATTATGAAAAATGTAAAATACATTATACTCTTTATAATGGTTTTAATGCCATTTGTAAATTCATGTACCAAACTTGATGAAAAACTTTATAATCAGGTTGCTGTTAAAGATTTTGGTAAAACTCAGGCAGAGCAGGATGCGCTGGTTGGTGTGATTTATCCTGGATTGCAAGTTTATCAGTTTAATGATCCTGGTTTACTAAGTCTTGTTGAAATATCGGGTGGAATGGCAGTCATTCCCCGGCGTGGAGGAGACTGGTGGGATGGGGGCTCCCACAGTGAATTAACTTTGCATAGCTGGACGCCTTCATCGGCGATGGTTACTTATGGATATATTCTGACTGGTGACCTAGGTGGGGGTACTTGGTATAAAATCTATCACAATATAACACAGTGTAATCAGATTTATGCTTTGATTAATACCGGTAGTGGGGACCCAGCTCTGAAACAGAGAACCCTTGCTCAAATAAGAGGTATTCGTGCTTTCTGGTACTACGTGCTTGTCGATAATTTTGGTAATGTTCCGATAATTACCGATTTTTATGATACAAGCCTGCCTAAAACAGAGCCAGGACAAAGGAAAAAGGTTTATGATTTTATCATGGCAGAACTCGATACTATTACAAATTTATTGCCTAAGGGTGGACCGTCTCTTACCTATTACGGGAAATTTACCAAAGGCGCCGCATTTGCGATCAGGGCCAAGATGTATCTGAATGCAATGGTATGGAACCCTCAAGGTGGTACAAAGTGGCAGCAATGTATCAATGCTTGTGATACCTTATTAAATATGGGTTATCAGCTCGAACCCAACTGGCAAACCAACTTTGTGCCGCATAATGAAGTTTCTCAGGAAGCCATTTTCTCGGTAGCATGCAAGGCCGGTGATGGTGGAAATTCCATTTTGGGATATACATTGCATTACAAGTCTCAGGAGGCGTTGAATGTTTGGGTTGGTCCATCTAACGGAATAGCTGGCATGCCCGGTTATATTAAGGCTTTCGATACTATTAACGACATACGTTGCAGGGAGTCATTCTTATGGGGTGCAATGATAAGCCGTGTAACTGGAGATACAATCTATACTGCTGAAAACAGGCCTCTTATTTATTCTATTGATATTCCCAGGCATAACATGGAAGATGGTTGGGGGTCGGCTTATCAGGAGACAGGTGCACGATGCTGGAAATGGCCGCCTGAACCCGGGCTCAGCACTTCTATGGAGAACGATGTTCATATCTTTCGCATTTCGGATGTTTATCTTATGAAAGCTGAAGCTTTGGTGCGCAGAGACGGGGGCAGCAACGGTGAAGCAACTACCTTGGTGAATGCAATCCGTGAACGTGCATTTCCCGGTATGCCTTCCAAATTATATTCAAGCGTTACTCTGGATGATATTATGATGGAACGTCGTTTCGAGTTAGCATGGGAAGGATTCGCAAGACAAGATAAGATACGTTTTGGCCATTTTGGCGATCCTATACCGGGTTGGAAAGACTATACTGATCCGATTGATGTATTTGATAACCCGGCCTGGTTCCCTTCAGGTCATACTCACTATGATTTGTTTCCAATACCACAAGCGGCCAGGAATGCGAACCCTAATTTAATGCAGAATCCCGGGTATGCTCAATAATGCTTTATTAACCTGATATTTATACATTAAAGATTCCTCTGGGTTATCAGGGGAATCTTTTTATTCTGGTAATAGATTTAACCTGCTATACACAAAAACCTTGCAATTATTTGATATTCAAAATAGAGTTAAAAATAAAACTATGGAAAATTTAACCAAACCTGAGATCAAACGACTTTATTCCCTTGATGCCTTACGTGGTTTTGACATGTTCTGGATTATGGGAGGAGAAGGTATTTTTATCGGTCTTGCCACATTAACCGGGTGGCCAGTACTTCAATGGTGGGCGAGCCAACTTCATCATGTCGCTTGGCATGGATTCCATTTTTATGATATGATATTTCCATTATTTCTTTTCATTGCAGGAATATCTTTCCCCTTTTCCATGGCCAAGCGGTATCATGGCGAAGAGAACAGGAAAGCCCTTTATATGCACGTGATCAAACGCGGACTGGTACTGGTACTTTTTGGCATCATTTATAACAACGCTATCAGCTTTGATTTTGCCAATATGCGCTATGCAAGCGTGCTTGGACGTATCGGTTTAGCCTGGATGTTTGCTGCATTGATTTTTATGAACACGAATTTGAAGTTCCGCATTGTCTGGTTATGGGGAATATTGATCTTCTATTGGTTGCTATTACTGCTCTTCCCTGCGCACGATCTTGGGGCTACTGACCCGTTCTCTATGCAAGGCAACCTGGCGGGCTATATCGACCGGTTGCTATTGCCCGGTAGTTTTTG
>JADGPT010000113.1 GCA_017882345.1 Bacteroidales bacterium | reverse complement strand
GGTATATAATACTATTTCTACAAAGTGCTTATAGTCTTGCTTATCAACAAATTTTCAAGAAAAATGTATTTAAAGAGTGGAGGAGAATAGAGTAATATTTGAATCAATAAAATGACATTAATATTTATAAGATTCTTTACGTTATAATTATAGTATGTGAAAAGCTGCACATCTTTACCAATTTGGCCGGTCATATTACGCATAACATACATAACTAAACAACAAGTATTTAACTCCGGCTATTAGTGGTCAATTTATTCCGGCCAACTGTGGTCAGGGTCACTTATATTTCCGATTCCGGTCTTTTGAATCAATAAAGAGTTGCTGAATATTATTATATGGTAATCCGGAATTGGTATTAAACCATCTTTTTTCACCTGTTAAATGGTTCAGTTGACAGATACCCTTTTTAGTACTTATCCAGATTATGTTGCCCTTTCCGGTAATGTGATTAACTGAATTTTCAAGATCATCCTGTGATATAAATATTTTTTTAAACTCTTCACTACCTGGGTCGAAAGTGAAGACTCCTTTCTTCTCAAAACCAAGATAAATTAATCCTCCTTCAGAACAGAAAATAGTATTAGGTTTCGCACCTGTCAGACTCATTGGGAAACGATAAGAATTTCTGAAAAGAGCTCCCTCCGTCGATATCATTGTAATGGAATTATCGCTCGAGAACCAGATATTGTTTCTATCGGATGATAATGAATATATATTATTAGAGCCAACAGTATTTACATAAGAATAGAAATTCAGATTATCATCGATCAATCGTAAGAGTCCTTCCCCATACATACCGAGCCAGATATTCCCCTCAAGATCTTTAAACATGGATTTTACATCATTGGAGATCAATCCATTACTCATATTTACCCCCTGATATCAAAAACTTGCCGGATTCATTTTTCCTGCTGTATTTTATAATTCTATTACCCATCATATATACCCAAAACTCATTCACGTTTGTAATCAAAGCGCCCTGTATGTTGTCAAGTTGCCCATTACTGTTACTGCTTATCTTTTCAAGATCATAAACCAGAGTTTCAGGTTTAAATGTTAACATGAATATCCCTTCATCCTGAGACAAAATAAAGTATCCTCCATCCTTCTCTATTAAAATATCAACAACTTTTGACAAGGGATACTCTTTGATCCTGACTTTGACAGACAGAGTCCCGGAGTCTTTCAAATACTCCATTACATAAAGGTTTTCCTGGGTCCCAACAAGAAATAAATTTCCGGTAATATGGCGTATAGTGAATATCAGTTCATTATCCAGTTGTGTAGATACCTGAATTAAGTCATGATTGGGATATGAGACCAGAAGGCCTTCATTCTGTGTTGAAAACCAAATTGTTCCGGTGTCGGCCTCTGTAATTGAAGTAACGGGAGAGTTATATGTGGAGGTTCCAGTAAGTATTCTGAACCCATCATCGGATACATGTGTAATCCCGCCACTCATATGACCAAGCCATAATCCACCGGAAAAATCTTTGTAAATAGCAGTTATAAAATTCTCTGCCAGACTATCGCGATCAGTAAAATGCTGAAATTCAAATCCATCAAAACGATAAAGCCCTTCTGCTGTACCAATCCATAAATAACCTTCCTTATCCTGGTTTATAGCATACAGGAAAGAATTACTCAGTCCATCTGCAAAGCCGTATTGTCTAAAGAAATTATTCTGGCCGTCTAGTTGAAAAAAAACTTGTGCAAGCAGGAAGATAATATAGAATCTAAATTTCATATTATTACTTTCTTTCCACTGCTTTCATTCTTAAGGCCGGATTATATACAGGTATACCACCTATTGGAATAACGTAAAAAGGAAGTGATTCGCCATATTGGTTTTGTATTATTACAGCAACATTATTATTTTTTACCAGCTTGGCCCTGTTCTTAATAAACTGAATCTCCATAGATGTGTTTCTTTCCTCTTTTGTTACCGGAAGTTCAGTTGAAGCCCATTTGCTATCTTCAGATATGGTACAGAGCTCTCCTCTTTTTGCAACGGAAACAACTCTGATGAAGCCATCATCATCCCAGTCATAGTTCAATATTTTTACAGAAATTACTTTATCATCCAGATAAGGATATATCTGGGAAACATTGTTCTGATTGTTGGAAAGTCTGAAATGATACTTATATGTAAAGATATTACCCCCTTCAATAGGTTTATTTTCCCTTTTATCGGTACTCATGAAGTATTGATAAAGGTTACCATCGTCCCCACTTATTCCTTTAGCTATAACTTTAAAAATATAACCATTAAGTTCTTCAGAGAATTCTCCTTCCAATGCATTGAATGGACCGAAAGTATACCATTTCTGATCGTACTTCGAATTATTATCAAATAACTTGGAATCCAACAAACTGCCACTTTCAAAATTACCTTTAGGATCGACTGATTTTGCATCAGGGTCTGACCATGAGCCTTTACCTCCATATACAGAGAACTTGACAGTAGTATTAAATTCTCCTTTCTGTTCATCTAATTCGCCACCGGTGTCCGGATCAAAAACCCTTATATAGAATGGCACATTATGGGTTTTGGGGACCATAAAAAAGAAAATCTGGCAGAAATCATCATCTCCCCATGATTTATCTGCCTGTGCGCCGAATGTTACCAGGTATGGAATGTTCTCATCCTCAGCAGGTGCCGACTGTGACATTCCAGTAAGATAAAGGAAACAGTTCAACAGAGTAAGTACAACAAAATGTAATATTTTTTTATTCATATGATAAATATATTAAAACTTTCTTAGAGAAAGTGTTTTTTGTTTTGTTAAGGAAAAACTACAGTCTTGAAAATATCACCGGAGCATGAAGTTGCCACGCCGGAGGAAACAATCAAGACTCTGCAAATTATCCATTCCGGGTTGATTATCCCAGAAACATCACCACTAGATATCAGTCAGTTACTCTGAATCCAATAAACATGATATCATCAATCTGAGGTAAGTCGCCCTTCCATTCCATTATCTCTTTTTCCAACTTCATTTTTTGCTCCTGAACTGGCAGGTTCCAGATTTCTGACAATATCTTCTTCACATTAACTGTTTTAAATTTTTTGTCTTCCGGCGACCCAAACTGATCGGCATAACCATCAGAGCATAAATAAAGCATATCGCCGGGTTTTATATCAACCTTAATGTTTGTAAAGCTCCTATTCTCATCCAATGTTGTCCTACAGATAGAATACCTATCGCCCTTATAGATCATCAAATCCCCATCTCTTACTACAAAAAGCGGATTAAATGCACCCGCATATTCAAGAGTGAAATCCTTTCTGTTAAAAGCGATCAGGGCAATATCCATGCCATCCTTAATACCTATTTCCTGGCTCTGAATGATTGACTTGTTGACTTCTACATTCAACCTATCGAGAATTTCTGATGGTTTTTTGATTCCATAATCTTTGACGATTTTATTTAGAGAATTATGGCCGATAAAAGACATAAATGCTCCCGGGACACCGTGACCTGTACAATCAACAGCAGCCAGAAAACTCACTTCCGCGTTTTCATGCATCCAATAAAAATCACCGCTTACAATATCCTTTGGAAGGAAAAGCACAAAAGTTTCTTTAAATGTATCTTCTTTGGGCAGCATAGCCCGTTGAATACGTTCGGCGTATCGTATACTGTCAGTAATATTCCTGTTTTTCTCTTCGATAATCAGGCTTTTATTAACCACTTCCTCAGTTCTCTCCCTGACTTTTTTTTCAAGGATATTCTTTTCTCTTTTCAATGTCTGTTCCCTTATGCGGATGGAAGTTACTACTGATGTAAATAATATTAAAATGGAACTAAGGATGAACCACCATGTCAGGTAAAACGGTTTCTTTATCCTGATACTGAAGGTTAATGGATTCTCAGCAGGTATATCGTTCTCATTAAACGCCCTGAGTCTGAAGTTATATTCGCCATATCCTACTCTTTCATATGTAACCGATCTGCTTGTAGATACCCCTGACCAATCAGCACTATACCCTTCAAGAAATGTCTGGTACTTCACAAGTTCAGGATTGGAAAAGTTTATTCCGGTATATTCTACCCGTATCTCATAATACCCATGATTCAGATCCAATGTATTTAAATTGACAACCTTCTCTTTGTTAACATAAACTGCATCGATATGGAGAATTGGTGGTGTTAGTCCTTTGGCTGTTAGCCGGGGCATATATTTTATAATTCCTTCGGATGTTCCAAACCAGATGTTATGTAAACGGTCAACTAATATAGCGTTAAAATAGAAATCCGCTGAACTGGTTATCCCTTCATAACGGGCATAATTTTTAATCATATTGGTTTCCATATCTATCTGGGAAAATCCTCCCCTGTGGCTTACAATTATATTATGCCTGCCATCAAAGATCATGCTATAGCAGTAATCTGATAGCAATCCTGATGAACGTGTAAAGTTAATGTTTGTGTCCCCATTAAATTTGTAAATCCCGTTACCCTGTGTTGCTACCCATATTGATCTGCTGGTATCCTCAACCAGTGAGATTACTGATGTTAGCCCCATTGAATTCGTGTTTGGGAATGTGGTAACTTTGCTATTCTTGTCGATATAGGATATATTTTTACAGATGGTCGCAATCAGTACATTGTCGTTGGAATCTATGTAGAGTTGCTGAATATTATTGTGCGGTAAACCATCATTCGTGGAAAACCATCTCTTTACACCTGTAAGTGCATTCAGTTTACAGATTCCCTTTTTAGTACTGATCCAGATAGTGTTTCCCTTTCCGGTAATATGATTAACTGAATTTTCAAGATTATCCTGTGATAGGAATAGCTTTGCAAATCTTTCATTTAAAGGGTCAAATGTGAACATGCCCTCTTTTTCAAAACCAAGATAGATTGATCCTTGTTCGGATCTGTATATTGAATTAAGCTTAGCTCCGGTCAAACCATCCGGCAAAGGATATGATTTGCTGACCTGCCCGGTCTCAGTTAAAATTTTATTAAGTGAATTATCACTTGCAATCCAAATATAATTAATATCGTTTGATAATGAGTATATACGGTTAGACCCGATTGTGTTTACATAAGAATAAAACTTCAGATTATCGTCAACCAGTCTCAGAAGTCCATCTCCATACATTCCGAGCCAGATGTTACCCTCCCTGTCTTCAAAAAGGCATTGAATATTGTTCGAGATCAATCCATTCTCATCATTAATATAACCTGATTGTAAAAACTCACCAGATTCACCATCCCTGTGATACTTTATAATTCCATTTCCAATAGTATTTACCCAAAATTCGTTGGAATTTAACATGATAGCGCCCTGGCTGTTGTCAAGATTACCATTTGTGTTATTGCTGATCTCTGTAAGATCGTATGAAATATTGTCAATGTCAATTGATAACCTGAAGATTCCTGCATCGTGAGATATAATTAAATATTCACCCTGCTTTTGTTTGACTATTTCAGCCACCTTCGAATAGGGATAGTTTAAAATCCTTACTCTTTCTACCATTGATTTGGATTCCTGCTGATACTCCATAATATAAAGATTTTCCTGTGTACCAACAAGGAAATAATTACCGGAAATATGCCGGATATTTGATATCTGCTCATTATCCAGCCGGGTTGAGACCTCAAAAATGTTGTTGTCTGGATATAAAACCAGAAGGCCGTCATTTTGTGTTGCAAACCAGATTGTTCCGGTGTCCGCTTCTGTAATTGATGTTATTGAGGAGTTAAATGCAGATGATGCTATTATTTTATTAAAACGATTATTTGAAATATGAGTAATTCCACCGTTCATATGTCCCAACCACAAACCACCGGAAAAATCTTTATATATTGTGGTAATGAAATTTTCGGCAAGGCTGTCCTGATCGGTAAAGTATTGAAATTCAAATCCGTTAAAACGGTAGAGCCCCTCAGCAGTTCCAACCCATAGATAACCATTTTCATCCTGGTTTATAGAATAAAGAAATGAGTTATCCAGCCCATCTACCGGACCATATTGCCTGAAATAATTGTACTGCCCGATAAGTGGCAGAAAAAGTTGTGTGAGTATTAGTGTAAATGCGAAGCGGATTTTCATAATGAAATTGTATTAAAACTTTCTTGGAGACAGCGTTTTTTGTTTTGTAAATGAAAAATTGTAACCAAAAAATACTTCGTGAGTTCCTGTTTTAATTCCACTGAACATGCTGACAGGAAATTCAAATGCATATCCGACTCTTATATCATCTCTAAAACCATAGTCAATAAAACCACCTACGGCACTTAGCGGCCTATATACCAGACCTGCACCCAGCTTTTGCAAGGTAGCAGAAAATCTGGTTTCCAGCAACATAGGAGCTCCTTTCACAAGCCATACTGAAACAGCCGGGTGTAAAATAATATTTTCTCCGATCTGGAACTTTGCCCCACTCCCGGTAATTACAGTTCTGTCTTCCCTGTTTTCATTATTTACACCCGCAACTCCTTTGGGGCTTAGTTTGTTTCTAATAAGTGAAGGAACTGAGAAATCAAAATAGTAATTCTGGTATACGAAGTGCAACCCTGTGCCCAGATTCGGAAGTATGATATTATTGACATCAGAAATAAAGAGTTTATCACCCGGATCAATAATTAACAAATCAGATAAGCTAATGTGAAGGATGCTGACGCCTCCTTTAAGACCCAGATATAGTGCTGATTTATCGCTTAAAACAACCTTATAAGAATAGCAGAAAAATACACCGGTCTCTTTCACCGGACCGGCAGAATTATTATGAATATCAGCACCTATTGAAGCATTTTTGTCTCTTAAAGAAAATTGAGTGGCTAAAAGGTAAGATACAGGAGCACCTTCAAAACCTGTCCATTGTTGTCTGGTCATCAGGATCAGGTCGTTTAGATCCTTATCTCCGGTATAGGCCGGATTATTTACCAAAGGTGCAAAATTCTCTAAAAGAAAATGATTATCCTGTTGCGATGAAGCTTTAACACCTGCCAGCAAAAATGAAATGATTAAATTATTTTTCAACCTTCTCATTTAATATTCTGATTAATAAAACTAGAATCACTGTTTGTCATTCAATATAATAAATTCTACTCTATAGTTCTTCATTCTGCCTTCTTCTGTGCTGTTCGATGAAATTGGATTCGATTCACCATACCCCTTTCCTACCAGTCTCTGTTTTTCAATTCCCTTTGAAACCAGGTAATCAATTATCGCCCCGGCCCTTTTTTGTGATAATATAATACTGTTTTCAAAAGATTCAATATTATCAGTATATACCGCTATCTCCATTATAATATCAGGATTTTCCTCCAATACTTTTACTACTCTGTCAAGCATCTTATTGTCATCCCCGGACACTTCAGATCGTTCAAACTCAATACTGGCATCTGCCAGTCCTGAAAGCTCATTGTTGATTTTGGCCACAATTTCGGTTGGCAATTCAGCCAATATATAGGTTTTCACCATAGATTGTGAAATGTCCTTACTGTTATTATTTGTATCAGCTCTAACATCTTCAGGTTCATCAACATCTGTTGTTGGATTAATACCAGCCAGATACATCACCAGTTCCTGGTTGTCCATTCCTATTGCTATTGGTTTAATAACACACTTCGTCTCTTTTTGCTTATTTGCTTCGTAATATCCTGAAACTCCGAGTTTCACTTCATAAATACCAGCCTTATTAAAAATATGATTTACCTGTGATCCTGTCGTACCAGAACCATCACCAAAATCCCATATGTATGTTTCAATACTAAATCCGGGCAGGTTAGAAGTTAGTCCGCTAAATTCCATCTCCTCATTGATAAGAAAGGCATCCCTGGATGAAATAAACGGCTGTTCAAAATCAGTAAGCTCAAATTCCATTGATGATTGTGTCAGGAATGTTTCATCGGTGGAGCTATCGATAATCTTAAGCTTGGCCCAGTAGCTACCTGCGCCGGGAAAACAGTGTTCAACCTTCAATCCTCTGATCTTAACTCCATCACTGAACTCCCATTCATAAATTACCGGTAAAGTATCTAATCCGGGAAACTTTTCGTCCCAAAATTCGTAACAATAATTATTCTTTTTAAGAGTATCGCAATCAAATAGTTGAGGCAACACAGTTGAAAATTTAAAAATATCATCTGTATTTTCTCTGTTCGATGAGAAATATCCGGATGAAAAATCTGAATCGGTGATTAATCCGAAATCATCGTATTCTGAATTGATTGGAGCTTCCAGATGATGCGGAATCATCCATCCATCCTCTCCCGGCTTTGCCTGAAAAATGTCTTTTTTACCTAATCCCCCATGTCCGTCTGATGCAAAAAAGAGGTCTCCATTTTGAGCAATAAATGGATATGCTTCATTACCTTTAGTATTAATCACTGCTCCAAGATTTTCAGGCTCTGACCAGTTCTGCTCAATTAGCTCAGATCTATAAATATCCGTCCCTCCAAATCCACCAGTCATATCTGAACTAAAATAGAGGTACCGTCCGTCCGGACTAAAGAAAGGTGTTGAAATAGAATATGTGATGCTGTTATATTTAAATCTGGTAATATTGGTCCACTCACCATTAATGAACTCTGCAAAGAACAATCCAAGAGTATTATTCTTATTTGTAAAATTTCTACTCTTTGCCTCAGCATCAACATTCCTGGAATAGACCATAATATTTCCATCAGCACTGAATGATGCAGGACCATCATTAAATGGAGTTACAAGATTACGACTGAAAATCACAGGTTTTTTATTCCACAGTGTATCATTAACAGAAATAGAAAAAATATTGAACAGACCCTTATTCTCCTTAGTCTGATAAGTAATAAATAGTTCATCCTCAAAATTAGAACAGTATACAATCCTGTCTCTAAAATAAACAGGGGAGAACTCATCGTAATCATTGCTGCTGAATATTGTCTTATCAACATTGTAGTGT
>JADGPT010000112.1 GCA_017882345.1 Bacteroidales bacterium | reverse complement strand
ATCAATCAATTAAAATCAAATTCTTATGAAGCTTTTGAATTGCCAGCATTTCAGCCTTCTGACATTCCTGCATTGCTAAACTACAGAAATGAAACGATGATAATTACGAACTTTCCTCATAATGGAATCTCATCATTTCGGGGCCCGGAATGTAAGCTGGGAATGTATGTATTATGGACTATAGAATCAATAAGAGCAGTAGAAGTAAATAGCAAATATTTAATTGGCAGATTCCCATCCCAGAATCCTATTCTTGCTTTAAGGGCTTCAACTGGGCTAAAGTTAGTCAATGACAACAATTCTCAAAATGAAGCGGCAAAAGCATATTATCAATGGTGGCATGCTATTTACATCTTTAATGACAAAATGAAGTCAGATCCTCTTGCAGAAACTGATTACAGATGGCATTAGACCTACCGAAACAGTAAAATAAAAGCCTAAGCATTACACGGACGGTTTGGTTAAATGTCTTCGGCAGCCGGACAGCACATCCTAAGGCGCAATTAAGCACCTTTTTGTGATCTCATAGAGATTCTAACTCTCTGCTAAAAAAACAAATAATAAGAATCTTACCTAATAGCATTACAAAAAAATGATTTTTTGATACATTTACCCTATCAAAAAACAATGAATTTCACGATTTGGATGAAAAAGCACTCATATTGAGTTTACAGGAAGGTTGTGTCCCAGCCTTTAATACGATCTTTTCAATACATCATAAGCGTATCTACAACTTCTGTCGACATCTTTATCAATCTTCAGATGAGGCACAAGAAACTGTTCAAAGGGTATTTATAGCTCTCTGGGAACAACGTTTACAGGTTGATGAAAAGAAACCACTGGCATCCTATCTGTATACCATCGCAAGGTATATTGTTTACCAGGAGTTCAGGAAACAAGTTTATAAAAAGGCAGCATTCGACCATTTTATACTTAATTCAATCGATTTAAATGAGTCCACAATGGAAGAGGTCGTATACAATGAATTGCTTTCCTTTTTGAAATCAATAATAGAGACTCTACCTCCCCGACAACGTGAGATCTTTAAACTAAGCCGCTTTTCAGGCCTGACCTACCGGCAAATTGCAGAATATCTGGGTATCACAGAGAATACCGTTGATACACAAATCCGGAGAGCCCTTGCATTTGTACGGCATAAATACGAATATCATTATCAGTGAAACGGGCACCACAAATTCTTTTAAATCAAGCTCGATATGTTTTATTTAGTGAAACCAGGAATAATTAACAAATTATAATGTCATCATTTACAGCATGTTGTAATTTTATCTGATTATTCTTTCAATTTTTGTCACGGACAATTAGGCTCCATTACATATAAATATATTATGGAAAATAAGATGCAAATCGAAGAATTGATTAAGAAATTCCATCTGGGAACGATTTCAAATGAGGAGCTGACTTTTTTATTGAGTTGTCTGAAAGACAAAAAACCACAGCACGAAATATTGGTATTTTATCAAAATATGTGGGATAAGCCAGATGAGTTTAATAGTGATATTAATTCTGAAAAAATTTATAATCAGATAGCCAAAACAATTGGTATTTCACCAGATGAAACATCTTCGGAAATAAAAAAAGCAAAGGGGGCTCTATATATACGTCAGTTCAGATTAGCACTGAAATACGCCGCTGTTTTTATTTTTGCTTTTGGACTTTCCTGGCTGGTTCATTTGCATTTTTCGAACAGAACAACAATTTCACCTGTCTCTGTTGCTGAACAGAACCAGACAATTGAAATTCCTTACGGATCAAAATCTCGTGTTGTCCTCCCTGATGGTTCGGTTGTTAATCTTAATTCCGGATCAAGTTTAAAATACTCAAGCTCAGATTTTAACTCCGATAGTCGTTCTGTTTTCTTAACAGGGGAAGGATATTTCAGCGTTACCAAAGATTCTGAACGGCCATTTTATGTTACCACAACTGGAATCAAGCTTAAGGTTTTGGGTACAACCTTTAATTTAAAAGCATATCCTGATGAGGAAACGGAAGAGGCCACTCTTGTTTCAGGAAAGGTCGAAATCTATGCCAGCTATGACAAAACAGAAATTGGAAAACCCATAGTGCTTAAGCCAAATCAAAAGGCTGTGTTTTTGAAATCCGATAAAAGAATACTACCGGTTGATTCAGCGATGATCAGTCAGACAATTTCTCCCGTTAAACTTCAAGCAGTCAAACTACAGCCTAAGTCTATAACTGAACAAACCATTTCCTGGAAGGAGAATCAACTGGTTTTTAATAATGAGCCATTCAGTAGTCTGGTTACCAGGGTAGAACGTTGGTATAATGTAAAGATTCTGGTTAATTATCCGGAATTGAATTTAGCCAGGTTTACAGGAAAGTTTGACAGAGAAACACTTGAGCAGGTTCTGAATGCTCTTGTAACTGTTACTCCATTTAATTACAATATAAAACAAAATCTTATTACCATATCAGAAAAATAGATATTTGAATCCGCCTAAACTGGTTGCCTATGAAATAAAAAAAGATAAATAAAAGGCGAAAGATGTTTGCAGCATCCTTCGCCGGGATAAATGATCTTCTTACTAAAATTTAAAATAACCATTTAACAAAACAAAGTTATGAAAAAAATCCGAATCTCTTTTCCGGATGGTAGATGTTTTTACCTAACTAAACTACTAATCTTCATGAAATTAACAACCTTCTTATTGCTCATTAATTTTGTGGGTATTGCTGCTACCGGGTATTCTCAGTCTGAAAAGGTTACCATTCAACTGAAAGATGCAACCATGAAAGACTTTTTTAATATAATCGAGAATCAAACTCAATACAAGTTTCTTTATCGTGATGATGCTGTTGAGAGCATCCGGATAAACCTTGATGAAGTCGATATGCCACTTGATAATGTGCTGTATGAAATATTCAAAGGCTCTGAGTTTGGTTATAAAATCCTGCCTAATAATTTGATTGCAATAGCCCCCAATGTACTTTTTCAACAAACAAAAGTATCAGGAACAGTTACCGATAAAAATGGAGATCCAATTACCGGTGCAAATGTTGTAATCACGGGAACCACCCACGGTACCTTTACTGATGCGACCGGTAAATATTCTATCGATGTTCCTCCCGGATCCAAGAGCCTCACATTCTCATTTATCGGGATGAAATCGCAGGAAATTCCTGTTGGTTTAAATAACACTATTAATGTAGTATTGGCAGATGAACTAATTGGGCTGGATGAAGTTGTAGTTACCGCACTAGGAATTAAACGAGAGGAGAAATCACTTGGTTATTCGGTTCAAAAAGTCTCTGGAGAGAGCCTCCAAAAGGTTTCGGGAATTGAGGCTGCTACATCTCTTACTGGTAAAGTAGCAGGGCTTTTGGTTAAGAACTCGACAGATTTTGGTGCTTCGCCAGTACTTACTATTCGGGGTGAGGATCCTCTTATAGTAATTGATGGTGTAGCCTATGCAAATAAGACTATTGGTGATATTTCCTCAGAAGACATAGAATCGATGAGTGTATTGAAGGGAGCAACTGCTTCAGCACTTTATGGCTATCGTGGAGCAAATGGTGCTATTTTAATTACAACTAAAAATGGAAGTAATAATGCATCGGGAATAACTGTGGATCTTACAACAAATACAATGTTTGCTGCGGGATTTTTAGCTATCCCTAAGACGCAAAGCGTCTATGGTCGTGGTGACAACAATACATATAATATAAATTCCACGAGTTCATGGGGAACGGCTATGGACGGAACTATTCGCACTCAATGGGATCCCTTTTTGAAGGATTACAGAGATTATCCATATCTGCCAGTGGGGAAAAACAACTTCCAGGATTTTTTAGTGCCAGGATATGTAACTAATAATAATTTAAATATTGGATATAAAAGTAATAATGCTTCACTTAGAAGTTCTTTTAACTGGACACAGAATAAAGGACAGTATCCTAATTCTGTACTTGATAAATATACATACGCTCTTGGAGGAGATATCAATATAGATAAATTTAAACTGAGTTCAAACGTAGCTTATTCTAGAAAAACATCTCCCAATTTGGGGTCAAATGGCTATACCTCATATGATCCAATGTATTCTTTGCTTATTTGGTCAAGTGCTGATTTTAATCTCAGGGATTACAAGAATAATTACTGGCTTATGAAAGACCAGACGCAAAATTATACTTATGATAAAAATGCAAGTATGAACAATCCCTATTTTGATCGTTATGAAAAAACTAATCAGATTTCGCGGGATATATTTAATGCTGATGTATCAATGAGTTATCAAGTAACAGATTGGTTAAAAGCCAGTATTCGTTCAGGACTTGATTTTTATACGGATAAAGGGGAAATAAGGACTTCGTGGGGCTCTTATCTAGCCACCGGGAATACAGCAGTCCCTGGGAATCTTTATACATGGAATGGTTATATGACAGGGGGCTATAATATAGGTCAAACACAAGGATTCAGTATTAATAATGACCTGCTGCTAACGGGTGACAAGTCATTTAATAAATTTAATGTAGAATATCTTGCCGGAGGGACAATCTTCTACAAACGGGATGATAATCTGAATGCTAATACAGTAGGTGGCATTTCTGTTCCTGCTTTTTTCTCACTGGCAGCATCGGTAGATCCTGCTTATGTGGGACAAAGTACATATGGCCAGATGGTAAATTCTATGTTTGGCCGTATAGCTGTCTCATGGAATAAACTGATATATTTAGAAGGGACAGCGCGTAATGACTGGAGTTCAACTTTGCCAGCTGATACCAAATCCTACTTTTATCCTTCTATTGCATCGAGCTTTGTGATTTCTGAACTTTTGCCCGGAACAAAAAACTGGCTTGATTTATTAAAGGTCAGAAGTTCCTGGACAGTATCAAAAACACCTCCAGGAATATATAATGTTAAAAGTGTTTTTACAATTAATAGTGGTACCTGGAATACTTTAAACGGGGCATCTGCTCCTTCCTCCCTATATCCTGCAGGTCTTATTCCAGCATCTGCAAATACATTTGAGGTAGGATTTCAAGGTGTGGTATTTAAAAACCGGTTAATGGTTGATCTATCTTACTATAATAAAAGAATGTATGACATGATCATAACAGGACCTCTGTCGCCATCTACAGGATATAGCGGTGTATTTACTAATACTAATGAACAAAGATCTCGTCGTGGCTGGGAACTGACAGTTAATGGCACGCCACTTAAAAATAATGATTGGCAACTGGATATAGGTCTAAACTTGTCTACTTATGCGACTTACTATACAAAGTTAGACTCCTTATATTCAGGTAAAGATCCATGGGTTAAAGTAGGCAATCGCTCTGATGCTTTAGTAAGCAGAGATTTAGTAAAAGATCCAGCTACAGGAGAGCTTATATTTAATGGTGGAAGACTACAGTATAGCCAATATGATTCAAATTTTGGATGGACCGACCCGGATTTTGTATGGGGTGTAAATACTACTATAAAATATAAAGCTTTTAGTCTGTTTCTATCTTTTGATGGTGTAGCCGGAGGGCTTATGAACACAAGAACTGAAAGTTATATGTGGCAATCAGGAGGGCATCCTAATTCTGTTACGCCGGAGAGGGCTCTGGACGTTGCTACGCCAGGGTCCCAAAACTTTCTTGGTAAGGGTGTAAAAGTCGTATCAGGAACGGCAACTTATGATGCTTTTGGTAAAATTACCAGTGATAGCCGTGT
The DNA here is from genome assembly GCA_017882345.1 of Bacteroidales bacterium. Taxonomy (GTDB): domain Bacteria; phylum Bacteroidota; class Bacteroidia; order Bacteroidales; family VadinHA17; genus LD21. The sequence goes on along the minus strand of JADGPT010000112.1, from coordinate 3,205 downwards.
TTATGCACCCAATGATGTATATACTACCTATGAACAATATATAGTTGATTTGCACAGTAGTAGCGCCTGGGGAGGTAATGGAAGTCCTGCAGATACTTATTCCAAGACTTTTTTCAAACTGCGTGAGATGTCCTTAACATACAATATTCCGGGTAAATTATTACATGGAATAGCTAAGGCTGCATCAGTAAGTTTTATAGGACAAAATGTTCTGTTGTGGGCAAAAGATTTTAAATATTCTGATCCTGACGGAGGTGTTGAAGATTTTACAGACCCATCTGTAAGATATCTTGGGTGTAATATTAAAGTTACATTTTAATCAAACTTAATCAGACTTAAAAATGAAAAAGATAAAGTATATTTATTTTGCGATTATTTCTCTTACAATTGCGGGTTCATGCAGTAAATTTGAGAAAATAAATACGAACCCAAATTCAGCTACTACAGTTTCACCAGAAATGCTTGCTACTCAGGTATTGCAAAATTCATACAGGTTCTGGAATCCTAATTCGACTGATTTCTCTACAGGAAACTTATGGTGTAAGCATGTGGCAAGGCTTGAGACAAACCCTAACCCTTACCAATATTATTATTCTTATTGGCCATATGGTGATTTTGGTGGTCTTCAAGGGTTAACTAATACCAAACGAATGGTTGAATTTGCTAAAGGATCTCCATCCCAATCCTCTTTTGAGGGATTAGCATTGTATTTAAAGGCTTCTGCCGGTTTTTCAGAGACATTGAGTATGGGCGATATCCCTTATTCTGAGGCGGGCATGGCAGAAGAGGGCATAACCAGACCTAAGTATGATAAGCAGTCAGATGTTTTCGTGGAAGTGCTAAATGATTTTAAAACCGCAGAGCAAAAATTTGCAGATGGAACAAATTTCGGCGATTGTGATATTATGTACAGTGGAGACGTTACCAAATGGCGTAAACTTTGTAATGCTATGCAATTAAAAGTTTTGCAGACGATCAGTAAAAAAATCACTCCAGAACAAAAAGCTCGCTTTGCAGAAATAGTATCTGCTGATAATTTAATGACCAGCAACGACGATAATTTTCAATTGGTATATAGTAATAACCTAAACGCATCTCACCCTTTTTATAACGGAGAAGGTAATAGGATATATCTTGGCGTTTCGAAATTGGTGGTTGACGCATTGAGAAATCTAAATGATCGCAGATTGTTCTATTTCGCAGAGCCGGCACAGGCTTTGATTAGTAGTGGCAATCTTGAAACTGATTTTGCTGCTTATGAAGGCGCCCCTACAGAATTATCTGCTGATCAACTCGCTCTAAATAACCAGGCAGGCATGTACTCTTTAGTAAACAAACGCTATACATTACTCAGGGCTGGTGACCCTATGCTTGTATTTAGCTATGCAGAGCAATGTTTCATAATTGCTGAAGCGATAGAGGAAGGCTGGGTTACAGGAAACGCACAGGAATACTACAAGAACGGAGTAAAAGCGCAGCTTCAATATTATATGAACTTACCTTCTGCAGCCACGGGTGTCCATAATATGAATATTGATCAAACCTATATTGATAATTATTTTACCGGCGCTGCTGCCTATGCAACAACCGGAACCAAAGAAGATCGTTTACACCAGATATGGATACAAAAATGGCTTCTGGATTTCTTTACATCTCAGTTAAATTATCAAGATTTTCTTCGTACAGGGTATCCTCTTTTCCCTTTGGATCCGGCTACCAGTATGAATCCTGATGATAAATCAGTTTATCCAAAACGCTGGAAGTACCCAACAAGTGAACTGGTAGCAAACCCGGTAAATTATAAAAAGGCGGTTGATGAGCAGTTTGGAGGATATGATGGGATTAATGAAGTTCCCTGGTGGTTAAAATAAGAGGTAAAATCACAATTGCATAAAATAACAATCTTTATAAATGTAGTTCTGAAAAGCTAAAATTAACTAGTAGGAGTCAGTGAATGGCTCCTACTTTTTTAAAATATTTGGTTAAAAATCATTAAAAGCAAAATAGATAAAAAATGGAAATAAACTTAGTTCTACAAATAGGTACACTACTATTTTTTACCTCAATAAATAGTATGTCAAACGCTCCCAAAAAACACGATAATGTAAAAGCAGATACTGCAACATGGAATTTAGTCTGGAACGATGAGTTTAACTATAACGGACTTCCTGACAGCACTAAATGGAACTATGAGGTAGGCGGAAATGGTTGGGGTAATAACGAGAAACAATATTATGTGAAGAAATCAATTGGAAATTCAACCGTACAAAATGGGAAACTGCATATTATTGCCAAAAAACAAGAAATGGGAAATTCAAATTACACTTCAGCAAAACTTACTACCTATCGGAAATTTACACTTCAGTATGGGAAAATAGAAGTGATGGCTAAATTGCCGGCAGGTAAAGGTACTTGGCCTGCCATTTGGATGCTTCCCGAAAGCTATAAAAATGATACAGAAGCATGGCCTTTGTGTGGTGAAATTGATATTATGGAACATGTTGGCAAAGAGCCAGATATTATTCATACTTCTCTGCATTCAGAACTGTATAATCATATAAAAGGTACTCAGGTTACGTATTTCAGAAAGCTTGACGATGTATTTAATACTTTCCATAAGTATGCTATTGAATGGTCTGAAAAGTCTATTAAGTTTTATATTGATGACAAGTTATTTTTTGAATCCTATAAAGGGCAGGATGGCAGAGTTTCAAAAAATGAAGGATGGCCATTTGATAAACCATATTATCTGATCCTAAATCTTGCAATTGGTGGAAATTGGGGTGGTGAAATTGATGATTCAATCTTCCCCGCCGAAATGCAAATAGACTTTGTAAGAATTTACAAAAAAAAGACTTGATAAACTTATTGCTAAAGAAATAATTTTGATTTGTTCCATAATATGTTTATATGTAAAATAGAGGTATAATAGCCACATTACCAATGACTTATAATTAATTGGAAGAATTAAGAAATGCTAATCAGGAAAATATTGCACCTATTATGTAAAATAGAGGTTATGCTTTACCAAGAAATAATGTTTCGGTAATGAGTGCCTATAGCTGGAAGTAATCAATTAAAAGAAATTGGATAGGCACAATTTAAAAAGTTATTTGAATTTTGCCCCCCAATAAGTCCCCCAAAACAACTAAAGCCACTGATAATCAGAGGTTTTAGTGAATAATTTGTGATCCCGGGGCGACTC
>JADGPT010000111.1 GCA_017882345.1 Bacteroidales bacterium | reverse complement strand
ATATGGATTGGCTTTTGAGACAGTGTTTTTGTACTCATCCATTCCCGATAATTTTTTCCATCCGTCTGAACCCCCGAAGGCTTTCCAATGATCATCATGCGATTTCATATCAGCATAAGTGGTCATATACATAAGCCTTGGCATCAGACTTCCTAATAATACCTGACCATAAAACACAGCATTGGAGCCGACATTTTCAAATATCCCAATCTCCCCACCTTCATTGAACATCTGAATTTTCTTCGCTGCTTTAGCCTCTGTTGCACTCTCATAACTCCGGAGTTCATATATCCTCTCCGAAGGAGTTGTTGTATACTTTGTAACTCTGAATTCAGGCATCTGAGAGAAAGCTTTCAAAAGAATAGTTTCAGCCCTTTTATAAGGAGGAGAATCGAAAGGGGCATCAATAAAGGATCTCCCTGCAACTGTGTACACTTTGTCATTAAGAAGCTGGTCGGGTAATTGCATAAACTGATCCATCGTTTTGAAAGGAACAAACACATAGATTAGTTTTCCAAAAGAAGTGTCGGCTTCCACTGGTTTAAATACCCCTACGATGGATATACCAGCTCTATGAAGTGCTGGCAGATATGCATCCTTGAGATATGCGTCAACCTTACCCTCCTGAGTTTTATCAGCAATCCGGTAAATTTTTATCTCATAATACTGTTGTTTTGCAGGTCCTGCTCCAAAACCATTAAATACAACTGATACAAATAACATTAATGACGGAAATATCCGGTAAAAAAATTTTGATTTTTTCATAGTTAAAGTTTTAATTATCAATTTATTAATATTCTTTCGAAAATTCCTTAAATACTTTATTCGCATGTTCCGGTGTCAGTTCAGAACCTGACTGAATATAGAACCTGTGATACAAAGTCATTGATTTTCCTTTTTCGATTTTGTAACTCCTCTTTTCCTGTTTCGGATCATACGAATTCTGTCCAAAGTTATTTATTGAAAAAAGACCGTAACCACGGGCATGAGCATAAGCGGGGTAACCGGGGTTTTTAGGGTTATCAAATATTGCCATGGAAATCCTGACATTATTTTTAATACCTGAAAGAATTACCCAGTCATTTCTTGTTCCCCATACAGCATCCCCTTTTAGACCATTACTGGAAGTGTACATACCAGTAACTCCAGTGTTATCAGCGGCTTTTACTGTGGTCGGATTTCCTTTGTCGTCGGTGAATATCAGAGATTCTTTTGAAGGCATTTCAAATGCTCTGTCAACCCTGATCGCAAATAAACCTTCCTTGCTTTCGCCAATTGTAACTGTACCATTTATTGCAGTTAAGGTTGAAATATGATCAATTGTACTGGAATTCTTGTCACCATAAAAAACATACCTGGCATTTTCAGTTAACAATGTATTCCCTTTATTATCAACCCAGTTCAGGAGTACTTCAAGTATTCCTTTCTTCCCGCTTACTGCCTGAACAATTTTCTGATGAACGATATGTCCGTATAAATCCTTCTTCTCAACTGGAATTGCTGAAGAGTTATTCCAGAAATCGAGTCCATTGACATTGCCATGGTTAAACCAGATTCCGATATGGTGTGGATGATCCATTCGTTCACCTTTTCTCGGTTCAATCGGATAACCTCTTGTAACAACCGATCCGTCAGGAGCATTAACAGGGAACAGGAAAGTCTTTTCAATGTTTTCAGGATATTGGTAAGATGTAAACAAGTTTCCATTAATGTATACATCAACTTTATGTTTGTCGTCGACTCTGACTAATTTTACTCCCTTATCTCCTGAAGGTTGGGCGTTTAGGATCATTCCTGAAGCAAGCAATGTAAGAATACAAAATCCACTTATTTTCCATTTCATGCTTACCAATAAATTCATAACTGTTCTCATGGTTGATTATAATTCTTAATATCGGAACACTTTCCCACCTGCGAGAACCTCCTGCTTTGCCTCGTCAAATGAAGCTTTTTCACCGGTCCTGAGTGCAGCAGTACACATTATTGTAGCAATAGAATGATTATAACCTGCCATTATATCTGCATTTGGCTTCTTGCGATTACGAACACACTCCAGCCAGTTCCTCATATGAGCATTAGTCATAGGATCTGAGCCTGTGTTGGCTGATGTTTTCACCTTAAACCCCGGTAAGTCCATTGGCTCAAGAAGGTTAGGCTGCATATCCATATCTTTGGCGTCACGGGCAGTAAGTCCCCCTTCTGAATTGATCTTATTAGTATCAAGATTAAGTGAGCCTCCATTTGAAAAATAAATCTCTTTGGTTCCACCAGCTGAGTTGGTAAAGCGTGACGTGTAAACAACCTGGAAAGATGAATTGGCATCACCATAATCCATTACAGCTGTGATAGTGTCAAAATTGGTACGACCGTCTTTCCAGAGATAAATGCCTCCATTTGCGGCAACACTCTTTGGATGACTTAATCCTGTAAACCAATGAACTGTATCAATCTGGTGCGCCATCCACTGCCCGGGTATTCCGGATGAATATGGCCAGAATAACCTGAATTCAAGATATTTCCTTGGATCCCAGGCTGCAGGTTCACGATTCATCTGAAATCGTTTCCAGTCAGTATCAGCTTCTTTAATAACCGGGGTTAGTTGTGGTCTTCTCCATCTGCCGGGCTGATTAACATTCCATGACATTTCAACCATTACAATTTTTCCAAACTTACCTGATCTTATATAATCATTAGCCGCGATATAATTCGGAGTACTTCTTCGTTGAGACCCGATCTGAACTATCTTTTTGGTTTCCTGAACTGCTTTTAGAGCTTCTTTTGCGTCAGACATAGTCTCAGCAAAAGGCTTTTCACAATAAGCATCCTGTCCAGCCCTTACAGCTTCGGCAAGTACTAATGCATGCTGAAAATCCGCAGTGCTGATTATAACAGCATCTGTATCCTTTCCACTATAGAGCTCATCATTATTACGGGCTTTTCTGATTGTAACTCCTTTCCCTTTGAAAAATGTCTCTGCTTCATCCCTTCGTTTGTTCCAGAGATCAGATACAGCTACAATCTCAAAATTAAATTCTTTCGCCTGACTGAGGAATGCAGGTGCAAGAGATGATCTGAACCTATCGGAAAAGCCAACAATCCCAACACGAACCCGGTCATTTGCACCAATGATTCGTGAATAGCTCTTTGCACCCAGAGTCAGACCTGCTGCTCCCAATGCTGATTTTTGAATGAATTCTCTGCGGGTTGCCATAAGTACTTATTTAAAGTTGTCAAATTTTAATATTCTCTGTTCCTTATATCCTGGTTTAAGGCTATCAAAAGTAAAAATAAATTAAATCATTATCATAACAGGTATAAATCCAATGCATTTTCCCCGAATCACATTCTTTAACTTCCTTTAACATATTCCATATATTATCTTCCTAAGCTAATTTTACGAACCCTGATTGTAAAAGCTTCAGCGGGATTACTCACCAGAAGCTGATGTATCTCTTTTTTGGAGAAGTTTTCATTTTTCAGAAGAGGTATCAATTTCTTAAAAAGAGTTGTATATCCGCGGTACTCACCTCCTTTTTCTTCCCCGGGATGATACCATCCGGCATCATGTGATAAAATGACTTTGCCAAGCATATTATTTTCTTTCATATTCTTTATCATCCCGACATAATCTTCCACATTATTATCATTCAATCCATCAAGTCCGATCCATGCTCCCATTTTAGCTGCTTTGACGTGGTTACTGAGATCCTTTTCAACCTGGGCATGAACCCAGATAAATGCTTCGGGTGCGACTCCCTCATTGTGAAGAATCTCAAGTTGCTCAAATGCCGGAACAGATTGTCCTGTATGTGAAGCAATCGTTAATCCCGTTTTCAGGTGAGTCCTCGCTGCAGCCCTTACAAGTTTTTTATGAAGGTCCGACAAACTCCCGCTCGCAACTCCTATTTTAATAAACCCTGGCCTGATACCTGTACCATCAATCCCATTCTCCCATTCTTTAGTCCACCTGTCTGCAAGTTGATCAGCGGTCTCATCAAAAGCATGTTGAGGTAAATATTTGTTATTCCCGGCTCCATAATATCCTGTATTTGTTAGAATATTCAATCCGGATGAGTCGGAAAGCTCCCTGAGCAATAATGGATTCCTTCCAAGATAAGCAGGAGTACATTCAACAAATGATTTACATCCAAGGTCCCTGATTTGCTTAAGAAATGGCAGGGACTTCTTAATAACTTCTGATCTGTTCCATCTCGAATCATTAATGGAATCAGCACCAATGAAATCGACAAGAATATGTTCATGAACAAGTGTTACGCCCATCTCTCTGGCTGGAATTGGACCATTTACCGTCATGATGATCCCCTCTTTTTCCGGAGTGCATTGAGATAAAAATATCAGAAGACAAAATGTTGCAGGAACAATTTTCTTAATCATAAGAATCAGGATTAAAAACCAAATATCACCATTCTATTTCAATATATTTCAACTATATTTCATCACTATTTTCTAAATCTGAAAAACATTATAAAGTTAAATATAACAAAAATACTATAAATACAGCAGGCACTCGAGTCACTTTAGTCACTTTAGTCACTTTAGTCACTTTAGTCACTCTTGGCACTCTTGGCACTCTAGGCACTTTAAACTAATAAATATGAAGAGGATACTGGTTGATATGGATGGAGTTCTGGCAGATGTATATACTCGTTTCCTGGAACTGTATGAGGAGGAAACCGGGAATAGAAGATCTATGGATGAGATAATCGGTATTAAGGAGGGTGAAGCATTTCCAGAAGTATTCCGGTGGGTGGAAACACCCGGATTTTTCAGAAATATTCCGGTGATACCGGATAGTCAGCGGGTACTAAAATTACTTAATGAAACCTATGAAATAATAGTTGTTTCAATGGCAACTGAATTCCCTGAAAGCCTTACTGACAAACAATTATGGCTTAATGACCATTTCCCTTTTATAAGCTGGAAACAGGTCGTTTTTTGTGGCAATAAAAGTTTAATCCCGGCGGATTTAATGATCGATGACCATTTTAAGAACCTTGATAATTTTAATGGTGAAACAATTATGTTCATCCAGCCTCATAATATAAACAATAAAGATCATCGTCATAAAACAGTATCTACATGGGCAGAAATTGAAAAGCTCCTTCTGCATGAAGAAATTATATTCTGATTTTTGTGCATCAGATTGTAAATATTATACCTTTGAAACCATAGACTTGATTTTTTCAAGAGGGTTTTTATTAGACACATTCAAAGTCAAATTGTCACAATTTTTAATATACCAGGAAACTTTTAAACCAATCTAAAAATTATTATATGACAGACGAAAACAAACCTGCAATCAAACGATTATACTCTCTTGATGCATTACGAGGATTCGATATGTTCTGGATCATGGGCGGAGAAGGAATTTTTGTTGGTCTGGCATCGCTTACAGGTTGGCCGATCTTTAAATGGTGGGCCATACAATGTGAGCATGTGCCATGGCATGGTTTCCATTTTTTTGATATGATATTCCCGCTGTTTCTTTTTATCGCCGGAATATCTTTCCCCTTTTCACTGGCAAAACGAACAGCGATGAACGATAGCCGCTATTCAATCTACAAACATGTGATCAGCCGTGGATTGATCCTGGTTATTCTTGGAATAGTATATAATAATGGCATCAATTTCGATTTTGCTCATTTAAGATATGGAAGTGTTCTGGGAAGAATTGGACTTGCATGGATGTTCGCATCACTTATCTTTATGAACACAAAGCTTAATTTTCGGATTATCTGGTTCTGTGTAATTTTAATTGGGTACTGGCTCTTATTGCTGCTTTTCCCGGCGCACGACCTGGGTTCTACTGATATCTTTTCCCAGGAAGGAAATCTTACAAGCCATATAGATCGTCTTCTTATGCCAGGGAGACTCTATCTTGGGAATCACGATCCGGAAGGATTATTCAGTACTCTCCCCGCCATCGGAACAGCTTTGCTTGGGATGTTCACAGGAGAATTCCTTTTATCAAAATACCTGAATGATAAACCTTTGCGTAAAGTACTTTACCTTATTCTGGCTGCAATTACATTGATGATAATAGGACAGATCTGGAATATTGTATTCCCGATCAACAAGAATCTCTGGACAAGCTCATTTGTATGTTATGTGGGTGGTCTGAGTCTTCTTCTCTTCTCCATTTTCTACCTTATAATTGATGTTTGGGGATATAAGAAATGGGCATTCTTCTTTGTAGTAATAGGAGTAAATCCAATTACTATATATCTCACTGAAAGAATTATTAATTTCAGATCAGCAACAAAGTTTCTCTTCGGAGGCTTTGCATCTATAATGCCGGAAACATGGACACCACTTATTGATGGAATCGGAATAACTGTTGTGGCATGGGTATTCCTCTATTTCCTTTATAAGAAGAAGATATTTATGAAAATCTGACCCCAAATTCCACCCCTGACTACTGCCGGGAAATCAATATATTTTGACCTATGAAAACAATCAATACAGTTTTTTTCGTGGTACTTTATCTAATGAAGGTTACGAATATTATAGGACAAGATTCATCTAAGAGTCTTTCTAAAGGAACCAATCAGGACTCAAAGTATACCAATACCGTCGTTTATCTTCACACCGACCGTTCCTATTATCTACCTGGCGAATCTATTTTGTTTAAGGCTTATTTTTTAGATGGTCTGAATAACGCTTCTTATCCTGCCAATGATACTTTGCATCTGGCCCTTTTGGATCAGTATGGACAAGAGGTCGCTTCGGGAATAAGCCCGGTTATTAATAATATGATAACCGGAAATGTTGATCTTCCAGATTTTCTGACTGACGGGAATTATTTACTTATTGCTTCCACCCGTTCGATGAATAACCTTTCGCCTGATAGGATGTTTCCCAGAATAATTGAGATTAGAAAATCTCCTGATAATTTTTTGATTACGGAATTATCATTAACAGATACTCTTTATGAATCGGGTAGCCACCTTACAGCGGAAATCAGGTTTTCCGGAAAGGACAATAAACCCATTCCGGCAAGTTTTGCCTACCAATTATCATTTGGAACTGTTGTAGTACTTAATGGAAATAACAAAGCCAACAATGAAGGGAAAGCTGCTCTTAATTTACAACTTCCCAAGTTTGATAACACAGAGACCTTGAAACTTTTTGTGGACCCATCTTATAAAGGTGCTAAAAACATTACCGGAATTGTAATTCCTACACACTTTAATTATACAGGTGAAAAAATACGTCAAGGTAAAATTCTGTCATATAATGAATCCAAACACTTAAATATCCAGCTTAAGAACATCAATCTGTCAAACGAAAAAAATGATAAAGTCCGGTTGGAAATTTCTGTTACTGATGACAAAGGAACCCCGGTAATGGCGAACTTGTCTGTATCTGCTTCAAATATTATTCCACGGCAGCTTCATTTTGAGAATGATAACATTTTAAATTATGCAAATTTAAAGAGCAATCTACCGGAAGAGAGTGCAAATTTGGATAAGATAAAATACTTTACTCAGTATCTGTCAGAAAAAACCCAGTCGCCGGGCATTTCTTTTATTATCCAGGAGAAAAACAACTCTAAAAAGCTGCGTAGAAAAGAGGAATCAGTAAATCAAAAGAACCAGAATGGATACACAGCCGATCGGAATATTTTCGATATTATTATGCAGATCAAACCCTATCGCCTGGATAATGGCAAGATAATCTTTGGCATTGGTAGTCAGAACTCAATTTACAGTCAGGATGGTGCGCTGATAGTTGTTGACGGTGTTAAGATGGGGACTGACGCTTCTATCCTTAATTCGATTCCTGTGCCTGATATTGCTCATATATCTGTCTCAACAAACGTTATGGATATACAGAGATATTCAGCAATGAATAGTGTAGGTATAATTGAGATATCGATGAAGAAAAATAAGGAATTTATTAAAAGTGAAGAAAATGCCTCCAAAGATAAAAGCAGCACCCTCTTCTGGGGGCCTGATATTATGACTGACAGTTCGGGGAAGGCATCGGTAAGCTTCTTCAATAATGAGAAATCCACCGAAGTTTTAATTTCTGTTGATGGAATAGCAGCAAACGGCGTTTGCGGAAGTAGTTCAATTCACTACACAGTAAGGTGATAAGAATTAATAAATGATACCTAATCACCAAACCTGAAATACAAAGTCCCGCTAAGAGACTTTGAACTAAAGAAAACATTGCTAAATCATTTATATCTTTAAAACCAGCCAAATAAAATTAATTTTAACACTTTTTATAATTATGAACTCCAGGGACAGACTCCTTTTATCAATAAATCATAAGCAACCTGATAAAGTGCCAATAGATCTGGGAAGCTCAACTGTTACGGGAATATCGGCTATTGCATATAATAACCTGAAAAAATATCTGAAAATTGAAAGAACAACCAGGGTTTTTGATGTTGTGCAACAACTTGCTCATGTTGATATGGAAATAATTGATTTGTTCGGAGTTGATGCCCTTGATATTAACAGGCTTTCTGTAGAAAATAATGATTGGTATGAGGTAACGCTGGCTGATGGAAGTAAAGCTGAATACCCCACATGGTTTCGACCAATCAAAGCAGATGATGGTTCATGGTATACTAAAGATAAGGATGGCACAGTACTGTCAAAAATGCCTGTAGGAGCTTCATTCTTTGATCAAATGTATTTCCCATATGAAAATGGATATCCTGAAAATTTTAATAATTTAAAAGACGCCTTAAAAAAGATAAGCTGGGTAGTGCATTCACATGCCTCAAATTTAAATGCAACAGAATTAAGAGAAAAGTTGCTAAAGCTAAAAGAATCAACGAATAAAGCTTTGGTAATGTCCGGTGGAGTTAAATTACTTGAACTTGGTTTCTTCATCAGAAGAATGGATAATTTCCTTATTGATTTGATGATCGAACAGGAAAAACT
>JADGPT010000110.1 GCA_017882345.1 Bacteroidales bacterium | reverse complement strand
TGAAATCGATACCGGTACTGCAGAGGGCCAGATAGCGTTATTCTCATACAGGATCAATCATCTTACCGAACATCTTAAGAAGAACAAAAAAGATTTCAGCACCCAGCAGGCGCTTATCAAACTTGTTGGGAAAAGAAGAAGGCTTTTAGACTACCTTAAAATTAAAGATATCGGACGGTATCGTGAAATCATAAAAGCGTTGAAATTACGTAAATAGAGAAAAAAAGGCAATTTTGAATTGCCTTTTTTCATACTATTCAGATTATTTTGTAATTTCAATTTTCATAAATTATACTTGAAATGTTTAAAGTAAAAGAGAAGATTATTGATCTCGGTGACGGGAGGACAATAACCCTTGAGACAGGCAGAATGGCCAGACAGGCTAATGGTTCTGTTTTGTTAAAAATGGGTAAGACAATGTTGCTGGCTACTGTAGTGTCAGCACAGGAGGCGAAGGAAGATACTGACTTCATGCCGCTTTCAGTTGAGTACAAAGAGAAATATGCTTCATCAGGACGGTTCCCTGGTGGATTCCTGAAAAGAGAATCCAGATCTTCAGATTATGAGATACTTATTTCAAGGCTGGTTGACAGGGCATTAAGACCTCTGTTTCCTGCTGATTTTCATGCAGAAACTTTTGTTACAATAAGTCTTATGTCCGCAGATATGGACATTATACCCGATGCGCTCGCGGGTCTTGCTGCTTCGGCAGCCCTTGCAGTTTCTGATGTACCATTCAACGGACCTATGTCTGAAGTAAGAGTCGCAAGGATAAATAAGAAGTTTATAGTAAATCCTACTGCGACTCAGCTTAAAGAAGCTGATATCGACCTGATGGTTGGGGCGACATATGACAACATTCTTATGGTTGAGGGTGAAATGAAAGAAGTTTCAGAAGAAGAAATGCTCGAAGCTCTTAAGATCGCGCACGAAGCCATTAAACTCCACTGCAAAGCACAAATGGAATTTGCACAGGAGCTGGGAACTACAGTTAAGAGAGTATATTGCCATGAAGTAAATGATGAAGATCTCAGAAAAAAAGTCTGGGATGAAACATATACCAAATGTTATGAGGCAGCAAAATCCTCAACTGCAGATAAGCATAAACGGATTAACACTTTCGAAGCTATAATTACAGAATTCCTTGGTAAGTATACGCAAGAAAATCCTGTTAATGAGACACTTGTAAAAAAATACTACCACGATGTATTGAAAGAGGCCTCCAGAAGGCTTGTCCTCGATGATAATGTTCGTCTCGACGGAAGAAAACCTGAAGAGATCAGACAGATTGTATGCGAAATTGATCCTCTTCCTGCCACTCATGGTTCAGCTCTTTTCACAAGAGGTGAAACCCAGTCGCTGACAACAGTTACATTGGGCACTAAATTAGATCAAAAGATTATTGATGATGTACTGAATAAGGGCACTGAAAAATTCACACTACATTATAATTTTCCTCCTTTTGCTACTGGTGAAGCTAAACCAGCCCGTGGAATCAGCAGGAGGGAAATCGGTCATGGAAACCTTGCCCATAGAGCGCTTAAGAATATGATGCCGTCTGATGATGAAAATCCTTATGCAATCAGGATTGTTTCTGATATACTTGAGTCAAATGGTTCTTCATCGATGGCTACAGTTTGCGCGGGAACACTAGCCCTTATGGACGCTGGAATCAAATTGCGGAAACCTGTTTCTGGAATTGCAATGGGGCTCATAACTGATAAAGAGACAAAAAAATATGCCATTCTTTCTGATATCCTCGGTGATGAAGATCATCTTGGGGATATGGACTTTAAAGTGACAGGAACACGCGATGGTATAACTGCTACACAAATGGACATTAAAGTTGAGGGACTCTCTTTTGAAATACTGTCAAAAGCTCTCCATCAGGCCAAAGCAGGAAGGCTGCATATTCTGGATATCATGAGCCAGACAATTGCTGAACCACGTCCTGAACTTAAACCACATGCTCCAAGGATTGAAATGCTTACTATTCCTAAAGAACTGATCGGTGCATTGATTGGTCCAGGCGGGAAAGTAATCCAGGAAATACAACGTGTTACAGGTGCTACAATTATTGTAGAAGAGGTTGATGGTCATGGTGATGTCAATATTTTTGGTCAGAATGCTGAAGTTATAACTGCAGCACTCGATTGGGTGAAAAAAATTGTCACGGTTCCGGAAATAGGACAGGTTTATAAAGGAAAGGTAAAGACTATTGTTCAGTTCGGGGCATTTGTTGAGATACTTCCAAATAAAGACGGACTCGTACATATCTCAGAGATTGAGTGGAGAAAGATAGATAAAGTAGAAGATGTCCTTAAAGTAGGTCAGGAAATCGAAGTTAAGATAATTGATATCGATCCGAAAACAGGAAAGATCAAATTATCAAGGAAGGAACTCCTTCCCCGGCCTCCCCGCCAGGAACCCGAAAAAAGAAATCCTGAAGAAAATCAGAATAAATAATCAGAATCCCGCAATTGCGGGATTTTTTATTGCTATTCCACTTCCAATTTCTAAATTTGATTAATTGAAATAACAATTGTATTAAGGGATGAAGATTAAATACAACTATATGGTTATAGAGGGAAATATAGGTGCCGGTAAAACTACCCTCGCAAGCAGAATTGCAGGGCAGTTCAATGCACACCTTATTCTTGAACACTTTGCCGACAATCCTTTCCTTCCAAAGTTTTACAGTGATCCTGAAAAATATTCTTTTCCTCTCGAACTTTCATTTCTGGCAAGCAGATATAAACAGCTCAGGGAAGAATTGGTTCCCCAGGATCTCTTTAAGTCTTTTTCTATTGCTGATTATTACTTTATGAAATCACTTGTGTTCGCTGCTTCAACCCTGACAGGAGATGAGTTTAACCTGTATAGGCAGATTTTTTATATTATCTATGGGTCTCTTCCCAAACCTGATATCTATGTATATCTTCATCTTAATCCTGAAAGATTAATGGAAAATATTGAAAAAAGAGGGCGCAACTATGAGAAATCGATAACTAAAGAATACCTACAGAAGATCCAGAACAGCTATTTCTCCTTTTTTAAGCAAAACCCTGAGAACAAATATCTTATCCTGGATGTTAATGAAATAGATTTTGTTGCCAATGAAAGCCATTATTCAAAAGTAATAGACGCAATTTTTTTTGACGATTACCCTGTTGGTTTGAATAAGGTGATATTTTAAATGTTTTTTATAAGTAAAGTCAATGTGTTCAATGCCGTGGATTCTCCGATTTTATAAAAATCAAATGTGTGAATTTTGCAATATATTCAGAAAATTATATAATAAGAATAATTTCAAAAGTGGCCAACTTTGTTTCGAATTTAGCAGATATATATTATAAAAGATAAGTGAGGTTTAACAGCTAATTTCCGGGAAAAACTGTTGATTATTAAGAAAGTCGTTTTAAAACATATAGATGAGTTGAGTATTAATATTAATAACTCAATTTTGGTTGACATGTATTTAAAGGATCGTAATAGCCTGGTCAGCTACAATTTATAAAAAAATGATTAATCGTTGTCTATATGGATATTATTTTGTTTAAATTGTTTAAATTATAACTATTTTATTGTAAATTTGCGATTAATTCGAAACTTTTAAATTAAATATTCATTAAGAACAGTCAAAAAAGGTATCACAAACAAATAACACTTTTAAACTATGAAAAAATTCAAAAGCTATTTTATCCTTATTTTGGCCGCAACTGTTTTGTCAAGTTGCAGCGGTTTGAATAAGATGAAGAAAAACTCCAAATTAGTCAAGTATGAGGTTACTCCTAAAGTTCTTGAAACACACGCTGGTGTAGTTACTGTTACAATTAAAGGTACCTTCCCGGCCAAGTACTTTGATAAGAAGACAACCGTTACTGCTACTCCTGTTCTCACTTATGCCGGTGGCGAAACTGCTTTTGAAAAAGTTCAGGTTCTTCAGGGAGAAAGTGTTCAGGCTAATAATAAGGTAATTACTACAAAAGGTGGAGATTTTACCTATACCGGCACAATTCCTTACAAGGATGCCATGAAAATGTCACAACTGGTACTAAGGTTAAAAGCTGTAAGAGGTAAAAAAAATCTTGACTTTGAACCTGTTAAGATTGCCGATGGTGTAATTGCTACTTCAACTTTGGTTGAAAAAGAAGCCAAAGTTATTAAGATGAAGGATAATTATATCAGAATAAATCCTGAGAATAAATTAGCTGATATTAATTATGCTATAAATAAAGCTGAAATTAGCAGCAAAGAACTTAAAGCAGAAGACATTGCACTGCTTAAAGCATACATCCTATCTGTAAGTACTGATCCTAGTCGTCAGTTGAAATCTGCCGATGTCAGTTCATATGCATCTCCTGATGGATCAATGAAAATTAATGAACCGTTATCAGTAAAGAGAGGCGTAACAGCTGACAAATTTATTAAGAAAGAATTCACTAAAATCGAAGCTGCAAAAGCTGAAGGGTTTTTCAATGAAAAAACAACTCCTGAAGACTGGGACGGATTTAAATCAGAAGTAGAAAAATCAAGCATCCAGGATAAAGAACTTATCCTCCGGGTACTTTCAATGTATTCAGATCCTGATGTTCGTGAGAAAGAGATCAAAAATATGAGTGCAGCATTTGAAGCTCTAAAAACAGACATCCTTCCCAAACTGAGAAGATCAAAACTTGCAGTCAACGTAGATCTCGTTGGTCGCACAGAAGAGCAGATTCTTGCACAAATGAGAGCAGATCCTAAAGCACTGGGTCTGGAGGAAATGCTTCATGCAGGTACACTTACTACCGACCTTAACGAACAACTTAAATTTTATCAGACAACTGAAGAAAACTTCCCTAAATGTATCCGCGCAAAGAATAACACGGGATGCACTTATATGGCTTTAGGTAAAACTGATGAAGCAATTGCAGAATTTGAAAAGGCAAAAGCTATAGAGAATAACGACGTAATCAAGAATAACCTTGGTTTTGGCGCACTGGTAAAAGGTGATATGGCTAAAGCTGAAGAGTATTTCAACTCAATGACAGCAGCAACCAATGAATCAAAATGGGGTCTTGGTGTTATTGCAATAACAAAAGGTGAATATGACAAAGCAGTTAATTACTTTGGCACGGAGCCTTGTTTCAACCTTGCTCTGGCTCAATATCTGAAAGGTGATGTTGCCAAGGCGAAAGCTACTCTAGATAGTATGAAGGACCTCTGCAAATGCGGAAAACCATCATATCTTAAAGCTGTTATCGGAGCTCGTCTTGATGACAAAAATTATATGCTTGCCGGCCTTCGTGAAGCAATCGGATTTAAACCTGAATGGAAAGCTTATGCAAAGACTGATCTTGAGTTCGCAAAGTTCTTTAATGATGATACTTTTAAATCAACAGTTCAGTAAGAATTATTTATAATATTAAAAGGCTGCCTCAAACGGGCAGCCTTTTTTTATTTAGTTCCCACAACACAATCCCAACACTGATCGCAATATTGAATGAGTGTTTTGTACCGAACTGCGGAATCTCAGCACAAAGATCGCATTTGTTTAAAATTTCCTGATCTACTCCATTTACTTCATGGCCAAAAATAAGGGCATATCTCTGGTCATTCTCAATATGTAAATTCTGCAACACTACTGATTCATCAGTCTGCTCCAGAGCAATAATTTTATACCCTTTTCCCTTTAGTTCACTTATTGCATCTGCCGTTTTGGAATAATATTTCCAGGTTACTGATTCTGTAGCTCCAAGAGCAGTTTTTTGTATTTCCCGGTGAGGTGGGCTGGAAGTTATCCCGCATAAGTATATAGCTTCCGTCAGGAATGCATCAGCAGTTCTAAAAATTGATCCGACATTACTTTGGCTCCTTACATTATCGAGGACTATTATAAATGGGGCTTTTTCAGATGTTCGAAACTGTTCTACGGTCTTTCTTTCAAGTTCATGATTGAGTAGCTTACGCATTCTTTTTTATGCGAAAATAACTAATAAATCTCTTAATTGTTGTTATTTTGTGATCAGTGAATTCCAGGAATAAAATGCAATTTTAATTTAAACTCTCATAAAATGAATGTTCATGAATATCAGGGTAAGTCTTTGCTTAAAGCTTATAATGTTGACATTCAGGAAGGCTCTGTTGCAGAAACTCCTGAACAGGCAGTTACAATTGCTAAACAACTAAATGAAAAATTTGGAGCTGAGTTTTTTGTTGTAAAAGCCCAGATTCATGCCGGAGGCAGGGGCAAAGGTGGTGGTGTTAAACTTGCCAGGTCCATCGAGGATGTTGGAAGACTTACCAGACAAATGCTGGGTATGCAGCTGGTCACACATCAGACTGGACCAGAAGGGAAAAAAGTAAACAAAGTTCTTATTGCTCAGGACGTTTATTACAAAGGGGAATCTGAAACTAAAGAATTTTACATTAGTATCCTTCTGAACAGAGATAGAGGAAGATATATTGTAGTATTTTCTTCCCAGGGAGGAATGTCTGTTGAAGAAGTCGCCGAAAAATCTCCTGATCTTATCTTTACTGAGGAAATAGACCCTGGAATCGGACTCCTGCCATTTCAGATACGCGATATCGCTTTTAGACTGGGATTGACAGGAAATGCCTTTAAAAATATGCAAAAATTCCTGGCCGGTATTTATGAGACATTCATAGGTTGCGATGCTCAGCTACTTGAAATAAACCCGGTATTAAAGACGAGCGATAACAGAATCTTAGCAGTCGACTGCAAACTGGTTCTTGATGACAACGCGTTGTTCCGGCATGCGGAACTACTTGCGATGAGAGACTTAAATGAAGAAGATCCTATTGATGTTGAGGCGGGAAAACATAATCTGAATTTCGTAAAACTCGATGGAAATGTAGGCTGTATGGTTAACGGAGCAGGACTGGCAATGGCAACCATGGATATTATAAAGCTTTCAGGCGGATCACCGGCAAATTTTCTGGATGTTGGAGGTGGCGCAAGCCCAAAAACAGTTGAAGCCGGCTTTAGAATTATTCTTAAAGATCCTGCTGTAAAAGCAATACTGATTAATATCTTCGGCGGAATTGTAAGATGCGACAGGGTGGCAAATGGTGTTGTTGAAGCCTATAAATCGATAGGTGAGATAAGGGTCCCGGTAATAGTAAGGCTTCAGGGAACAAACGCAGAAGAAGCGAAAAAGATAATTGATAATTCAGGGCTCGCAGTGTTTTCTGCTATCTCATTCAGGGAAGCAGCTGATCTGGTTACAAAGATTATAAACCCTGAGAACAAGGAGTAAGAGTACTGGTAATGAAATTCAATAATTCGCGGCTCATTTTTTTATTGAAAATCTTTTCTGTTATTGTTTTCATTTTAATTTCTATCTTCTTTTTTTTCAGGAAGGGTAGAAGGAGCCATTTGTCTGCCTACTTCAGTACCCGGTGTTTAGACTATAAACAGAAGGAATTCAGCAGAAAACTAAATGATAGAATTGTCGACTATTCGGCCGCCGCAAAATTGCGAGGAATAAAAGTTTGCAAGGATGAAAACGAACTTAAGAGAAGAATCTCGGAGGGTAACCTTGTAAAAGTGAGAAGCGGGAACAACTATACGGTTGAAAAAATGACATTCAGTTACCCTTGTGTTACACGAGACAGCAAGATACTACTCGATGAGATATCAAGAAGGTTAAGGGAAAAAACTTCACAAAAGGGATTAAACGGTGTGAGATTCTTTATAACCTCAATGACCAGGAAAACTATTAACGTAAGGAGTCTCAGAAGGTACAATAGGAATGCATCTACGAATAGTCCCCACCTTTATGGCAACGCATTTGATATAAGTTATAAGAGATTTATCGTTCGAAAATGGGTTTTGACGAATTGTGATAAAAAATTCCTAAAAGAGGCTCTTGCAGAAGTGATCTGGCAGTTGAGAGCAGAAAATAAATGTTGGGCTACTTACGAGAAAGTACAGAACTGTTATCATGTTGTTTCCCGTTAGCCAGGTAACTATCTTTATCAAATCTCCCCTGACTGATATTCAGCACGATCAATAATCACCACTTTTTTGGAGTATCAGGCAGGATATTGTTTTTTATTTTTTATGCGATTCATCACAATAAGGTTTATTCCCGGATTTTCCGCAGATGCAAAGCTTTATTTCACCAGGAGAATCTTCCTTACCTCTTTTTAAATCTTTCAGCAAAAAGTTCCCGGTAATTTTCAACGGTCCGAAATCTAATACTTCGATTATTGCCTGAGACTTATTTTTTTTATTTTCTTCCATCCATGAAATATTAATCTATAAAGCCGACTTTTCTGTGTTGTCCATCGCAGAATGGCATATGGTCACTTACTCCGCAACGGCAGATAGAGATCATGCTATCACACACTTCTTTTTTAATACCGTTATATATCAGAGTAAAATTGCCCTTAATTACAATAGGTCCGTCAGCCATAATCTTTACGGAAACGGGTTGCTCTTTGGAATCAGCATCAATAGAATTCATAAGTTCAGGTCTCCTGAACTTAATATGATTTAGCTGATCACTTCCTACGGATTCGTTTTTTTCTTCATCGTTCCATTTCCAGGCAAGAGCTTCAGTCGGGCATAAATTTACAACTTCAATAATTTTTTCAGTGGTAGAACCATTCATGTCAACCCAGGGTCTTCTGCTGGGATCAAAAACTTCAAGAAGCTCCCTGTAGCAATAAGAAGCATGTACGCATGCTGATGGTTTCCAATATACTGTTATATCATCGTTTTTATATCTTCTGCCTCCTGAAAATTGGTTATCATTTCTTTCCATCGCCTCTGAATTTTTATACTTTGATTATTAATTTAAAATTCTGAAAAGTTTATGTTATTCTTATTGAAATCCAGAATCTAAACTTCATAACCAGAGCAAAGGAAAATATTAAATACCTGGCCGCAATTTAGCATTTTTATATATATTCAGGTTGAAGAAACATTACGAATATTTATATTTGTGATATA
>JADGPT010000109.1 GCA_017882345.1 Bacteroidales bacterium | reverse complement strand
ACTGTCGTAGTGGCTGTATTAGTACATCCACTGGCATTGGTAACTGTAAGTGTATAAACTCCTGCCATAGCTGCTAAAGCACTCGCTGATACTGACGGACTCTGTGAGTTGCTGGTGAACCCGCTTGGTCCTGTCCATGAATAGGTCGTCATGCCTTCAGGTCCTCCTATAAGATTGAGGGCACTGCCTGAACATACCGGACCATTATTACTTGCTTTCGCTACAGGTAATGCATTTACTACTACTGTCGTAGTGGCTGTATTAGTACATCCACTGGCATTGGTAACTTTAAGAGTATAGACCCCTGCCATAGTTAATGTGGCGTTGGCCGACACTGATGGATTTTGTAATAATGAGGTGAACCCGCTTGGGCCTGTCCAGGAATAGGTCGTCATGCCTGCAGCGCCTCCTGTAAGATTCAGGGCACTGCCTACACATAACGGACCGTTATTACTTGCCGTAGCTACTGGTAATGCATTGACTGTGAGATTATATGTCGTCGGACTTGTTGCTGTACATCCGTTAGCATTGGTATAGTTAACTGTAACAGTTTTTGCTCCGGTCGTTATCCATGTTACTGTAACTGTATTATTTCCTGTACCTCCTCCTGCTGTTATAGTCCCTCCTGCCGATACTGTCCAGATATAATTACTCATACCAGCCTCTGTGGTATATACTTTCC
This sequence comes from Bacteroidales bacterium, assembly GCA_017882345.1. GTDB lineage: Bacteria > Bacteroidota > Bacteroidia > Bacteroidales > VadinHA17 > LD21. Next base: position 8,366 of record JADGPT010000109.1, on the reverse strand, counting down.
CTGCCACACCTACACAGACAGGAGTAGGCCCGGCAAGGGTTGGCGTTGGTAAGGCAAGAACCGTATTAGTGATTCCTGCTGAGGTAACTGTACAGCCACCGGCATTGGTGACTATTACATCTACTATCTGTCCGTTGCTCAACGTCGTCGTTGTGTAGGTCATTGATCCGCTGTTCTGAACACTTGTACCATTGACCCTGAAGTTATAGTTCGCACCGCCGCCTGCCGTGAAGGTAACACTCGTCCCTGCACAGAACGAGTTATCTGCATCGGAACCCGTAAATGTTGCCGTTATACAAGTAGATTGAAAGAAAGAATAAATGGGATCATTAATAATATCTGTAATATCCCCATAGCTACAGTTCGAATGCGGATATCGGGTTGTAATTGGTGCTGTGCAATTGAGTGCAGGGTAATTCGAATTATTGGTGGTAACTCCTATTGGAGAAATTGTTCCGCCAATAAATACCTTAACAGGATTGTCATTGCCGGTAAATGAACCATGATCTGGACCGCCTACATTAATGTCGCCTGTGATAACAATATAATTATTTGTTATTATTATAGCATGGTTGTTGAAATTAAAGTTTCCCCTGACAATAAGAATTCCATTGCCGTTTACAGTTAAATTATTATAATTATCAAGCAACAAATCTCCTTTTATAACAAGTGTGTCATTAATAATCAAATTAGTAGGGGAACCTGAAAATGAGAGAGAACCATTTACTGTAATATACCCGTTAATGATAATATCCATCCCTTCAATGTAAGTAGTTTGGGGTACCGTCCATATCGGGTCCCAGCTTTCAGGTGTTTCCCATGCGCCGGTATAATTATCCTTGCTTGAATGTGACTGTGAAAAAACTGCCTGGACTGAGATCCAGAAGATCCATGACAATAAAATAATCCGCTTCAATTTTAGAATCATTAAGTTCAATTACCTTGACTGCCAGTTAATTTAGGCAAGTTAGCAACATTTAATGATCTATATAAATTTTTTTCTATGTCAATAATTAACCGGGATATTTTTATGCAAATTTTGTATAGAAGATCAACTAATTTAATTTTTTAGAGCCCGAATAAAGAAAAGCTCAAGTTTTTGCTTGTCCAGTTTGCCATTTGTTCTTACACCGCTGCATACATCAACAGCAAAGGGCTGTACTTCCTCAATAGCTTGTCTGACGTTTTCAGGGTTTAATCCTCCGGCAAGATATACAGGGCATTTTGATTTATCTCTGATCTGTTTGCTTAATTTCCAGTTGTGAACTCTGCCGGTACCTCCCAGTTCCTTAACTTTCAGTTTTGGGTTACCACTATCCAGAAGTATTGCATCCACCATTTCAGATATTTCGATTGCTTCATCCACTGATCTTTCATCAATTACATGAATCACCTGAACAATTTTCACAGATGGCAGGGCTGCTTTTATTTGACTGTATGTCCCGGATGATAATGAGTCTACGATCTGGATTGTATTGGTATTTGTCCGGTGATGATGTTCAATTATATCCTTTACCGATGTTTCGCTTGTAAGTAGAAAAGTTCCGATAGGAGGGGGAACTGTTTTTGCAATTTGTCTGATCAATTCATCAGGGATTGGTCCGGGTCCACTGGGCATCCTGGAAACAAGACCAATGGCAGAAGCACCGGATTCAATGGCAATTCGGGCTTCATCTTCGCTGCTAATGCAACAAATTTTTATCCTTGGTATCATTCTTTATTTCTTTCATGATTTGCCTCTCTTCGCTATTTAAAATTTTATTTTAATATTTCCGAAGAATTCTCTTGCAGGACCCGGATGATAGGCATTGCCATCGGGGTCAGGTTCTGTGAAAGCCATGTATTTTGCGCCAGTTAAGTTCCGGACAAAAATGCTGCATTCCCCTTTCACTTTTCCGATATTCAGATTATATGAAATCATGGCATGAAATAAATTAAATCCATCCTGCCAGTTTTGAAAGACCGCAGGGTCTAATTCTCCGTTATAAGCTTTCGGATCAGTATAAATAGCCCATTTTGACTGGTATTCGGTTGCCAAACTGCATTTAAACCGATTGTTTATTGAATAGACAATTTCAGAATATAATTGATGTTTTGGTGAATTAGGTAACCATTGGCCGGGTGAAGGTGGGGAGGTCAGAACATAGGAGGGATCGGAGTAAACAGGATCAATTACTGATGAAACGTATTTATAGTCTGAGAAAGTATATGCAATCTGCAGAGCAAGGCATTTTATTATCTGGTAAGAAAAAGATGTTTCAATTCCATATCGTTTGCTATTCCCGGCATTTCCATAAAATACTTCCTGGTTTCCCCTTCCGGTTTGTTTGAAGCGGAAAAAATCATTTTTAGTATTCATGATAAATCCGGTAATTTCATAAGAAAATTTTTCATTGTAAAATCCACGGATTCCAGTTTCACTGCAATCTGAAGTTGCCGGAACCAGATGAGTGTTGAAGCCGCTGTAGCCTACCGGATTACTGGCTAATTCTTCAGTAGAAGGAGGCATAAAGCCCTGACCCCAGTCTATGAATACATTAGCAGCATTACTAAAAGAGTAATTTGCGCCTATCCGGGCAGAAACCTTATTAAAGTTTTTTGCAGTTTTGGCTATCTCCAGCGCTAATAACTTGTTAGTCAGTTCATTGTTCATTACATCATAACGGATACTTCCAATAAGATTAAACTTTCCGGCTCCTAGTTTATACAAAGCAAATGCGCCAATACTTCTCTGGGAAATTATCTGATTGGCAAGCAATGAATCAGTTTCTATAGTAGTCTCATCAAGACTTTCTTTCCTTTGGGGATTGCCCGCGCTCTGCAATTTGTACAGGTTGATATTCTGCCATTTCAGATCAGTGCCAACGCTAATATCATTTTTTATCTTGCCTGCATTTAAATGCAGGTTATATTGAACGCTTGTTCCGGGATTAGTAATATTCCTGTACTCTGCATTTTTATTGCTGGTTTCTTTGTAAGTCCATGAACGAAGGAATGAAGTGACTTCGACATCCTGCAATTCAGTGAATTTATATTTGCCATGAAAACCTATTGTGGTGCGATTTGTTTTCTGGTACTCATTAAACGGATTGGCATCGGGATTGGCCTGCCGGAGATTATCAAATTGTCCAATATTTAATCCTTCAGGGTTTTGTTGAAAATAATCAGTGTGAGAGATTATTTGAGTTATTGATAGCTTTTTGGTAGGGCTGAAATTAGTTTTCTCATAAATTTTATTACCCCGGAACGCCTGATGATCACGATATCCTTCGCCTGCCATATTGGTATAACTGATCCGGTAATCAATAAGCTCGTGCGAACCATCTAACTGTATCAATGATTTGGAAAAACCATTTGAACCGATAGTCTGATTAAACTCACCCCCGATGGGATTTGATCCACCATCATTAGAGGTAATACTTAAAATACCTGCCGCACCTCCTCCTCCGTATAAACTGGCCGAAGGTCCCCGTAAAACTTCAATTTTTTTTATTGTACCCCAGTCCACATCGTAAAGGTCAGGAGCAAAACCTGAGGGATCATTTACCGGAATTCCGTCAATCAATACCCCGATTCCCCGCAATCCGCGTTCTGTTAATATACCCTGTCCCCGGATTGAAACGTGAACACGCTCACCATCATGCTGGTTATCTATCCGGATCCCGGGAGTAAGTCGCAATGCCTCTTCTGCTCCTGCAGCTTTTGGCATAATTGAAAGTATTTCAGGCGTAACTATCGAAACTGAACCCGGATTATTTTTTAATAATATTGGTATTCTATTTGCAGCAACTACTACCTCTTCCAGTTTGACTGTCTTTATTGTATCGGATATTTCATTTTGCCCGAACAATAAATTTCCGAAACATGCCCCTGGCAATAAAACAAAGGGTATTATTTTCATGACCTTTCTAACTATCGTTTTATTTTTTGAATAAGGCACTTGTCAATATGTAAAAAGGGGTTAGAATAAGTGATTAAATGCTTTAGCGACCATAAATGCAGCGGCGGCAGCTGTGACACCAATCAGAGTAACTTTTAATGCACCTTTAACTACTGGTTGTCCTGTTACCTTGCTTTTAAAATAACCAAAGAGGAACAAGCATATCACAGTCAGAATAGATGAGATCACCAATCCCTGATATGGAGTCTGGGTAAAAAAGTATCCCGATAAGGGAATCAGACCTCCGACTATATATGATAAACCTATTGTAGCTGCACTGTTCCTTGCTCTGTTTACATTTGGTTTTTCCAGGCCCAATTCGTATTTCATCATAAAATCAACCCATTTATCTTTGTCCTTTGCCAACTCGTCGGCAATGGTATTTTGAGTTATTTCATTCAGTCCATATTGTGCAAAAATGAGCTTTACCTCATTCTTTTCATCTTCGGGGATCTCTTCCACTTCATCGTATTCCGTTTTCAGTTCAGCCTGGAAGTGTTCCTGTTCGGTTTTACCGGCCAGGTAACCACCCAGACCCATTGCAATGCTCCCGGCAACAATTTCTGCTATACCTGCCGTGATAACAATTGAATTGTGCAGAACTGCTCCGCTTAGTCCCGCCGCAAGCGCAAACGGAACTGTAAGCCCATCTGACATTCCTATGACAATGTCTGTAATGAATTCCGAACTTCCCAGATGTTCTTCTTTATGGATCGCTTTTGTAATAGCCATTTTATTTAAAAAATAATTTAACTGATGGTTGGCAGACGGGGCTTTTCAACCAGATATACGAGCCCAACAAAGATTAAAATAAGGATTGTATGAAACCCTATCCGGAGTATGGACAATTCTGGTCTGACTACAGAGCTTACTGCATATAAAAAAATCGTGAATCCCAGATACCCGGCAAATTTGGCGAGATTGTATTTTACAGGGAAGTACTTTTGCCCGATAAGGTATGATAGGACCATCATTACACCGTAACAAATGAAAGTTGCCCATGCCGAACCATAATATCCGTAAATCAGATGTTCGGAACTCAGAGGTATCCACCAGAAGTTCAATGCAAGTGTAATAATTGCACCGATAAGTGAAAGCCATGCACCCCATGAAGTTTTACCAGTAAGTTTATACCAGATCGAAAGATTCCAATAGACGCCAAGAAAAAGGTTTGCCATCATTAAAACCGGAATAACCCCTTTCCCTTCCCAGTATTCTTTCCTCCTGACCAGAAGCGGCATGATAAAATCATCAAGATAAAGCATTGTGACAAGGAAGATCAGAGAGACTATTATGATGAAATAATCCATGATTTTTGCATAGACCACTTTGGCATCCTTTTCTTTTGCCTGTGCAAAAAAGAAAGGTTCGGCAGCGTACTTATAAGCCCCGATGAATATTGTCATCAAAATCGAGATCTTATAACAGGCAGAATATATGCCAACCTGAGAGGATGCTATGTCTTCGGGTAACAGATAACGGAGCAAAAGCCGGTCAAAGGTTTCATTTACTTGCCCGGCCATTCCTGCAAAAAGAAGTGGGAAGGCATAGAACAGCATTTTCTTCCAAAGGTCAGGGTGTATCTTCCACCTGATAGTGGAAATCTGAGGTAGCAGCATCACAATGGTTAAAATACTGGCTGCCAGATTTGAAATAAAGATATATTCAATTCCCCAATTGGGCCTGTAAATAGTTGATATGAAGTGTCCGAAAAAACCTTCGGGATAATGGCTCAAAATAAACGGACAGAACAGGAGGAAAAACAGGTTAAGGCCGATATTTACAGAGATATTGGTCATTTTAATCCAGGCAAAACGCACAGGTCTGTTCATTGCCCGTAAATGAGCAAAAGGAATAGCCGAAATTGCATCAAGAGTGAGGATCCATGCAAACCACCTGACATATTCAGAGTGCTCAGGATAATCGATCCATTGAGCCACTTTTCCCGAGATGGACAAAACTAATAACAGGAATATGACAGAAGAGAAGATAAGAGAGATCATCCCGGTGCTAAACACTTTCTCCTTATCCTGCTCATGTTCATTGAATCTGAAAAAGGCTGTCTCCATCCCATAAGTAAGGATCACCATGAAGAAGGCGGTATAGGCGTAGAATACACTAACAGTACCATAATCCGAAGATTTGAATACATAAGTGTAAAGCGGTACCAGCAGATAAGTAAGAATACGGCCCAGAACGCTGGGGATTCCATAAATAGCAGTCTGTCCGGCCAGACGTTTTATTGCTGTCATGAAGTCAAAGGTAAATAAAAGAGAGAATTATTTTTTCCCTTTGGCATTTAATTGTGCCTTTCCCAGGTTTGCCTTTGCCCCGGACTTTACAATTTTTGTAAGAAGTTTAAAGGGTACGGGTTTGTTTAATGTATATTCATCTGTTGTCGGAAGGTGTCCATCGAGTTGTTTCCTTATACGAATTAGTCTTCTCCTGGTTCCTGGTATAATCCGAATATATTCCCGGCCGGGTCACTGAATCTTGCAGTCATCTCCCGAGCATCAGCACCAAGTGGCTGGACAATCTTTCCTCCATTGGCAATAATTGCTTTTACTGTTGATGTTACACTGTCAACCATTATATAAATTAACAGGCCGGGTTCAGTTGTCGGACTCCTTCCGACAACCCATGTGCCGCTAACTTCATTTATAGTGTCATCAAAAGCGATTTGACCATTGCTTCGTTCCCTAATTTGCCAGCCGAAAATTTTTTTGTAAAAACCTGCTGAAAGAAATACATCTATAGCGGGAATTTCGATGTAGCATATTTTTCCGTTTGCTATAGTCGGATGATTACTATTTTCCATTTAATTACTATATAAGTGTTATTCTCACCTTCCCGGGAAGTTAAGAACTTAACCATTTAACAAAATACCAGGAGAATTGTTGAGCTTATACATAGTCTTTTCATAAACAATAACCTGTTGATATCACATTTTATTCCAACCGGGGAGTCTGAAAAACCAAACCTTCAGCCCGATCTTGATAACAAGCATTTTAAGTTGTCTCTATTTTGAAATTGCCACACCAACGAATGAATCTGCGGTACCATAATACAGAAACCATTTCTCATGAAAATAGACCAGTCCTTCTGAAAATGTTGTTCCTGCTTTATATTGTCCGGAAACTTCATGAGGCAACGTTGGTTTTAATAAACATGTATCGGAACGGGAAATAACCCTTTCCGGATTATTTATGTCAAATACTACCTTTCCCACTGAATAAGTCCCTTTTGGTATTTTAATTTCAGAATCTTCTCCTTCAGAATTTTTACCATTATAGAAAAGCACAATTCCTTCATCAGTTATTATTGAAGGGGGTCCGCATTCGGTAAGGCTGCTGTCAAACTTGTTTTTTCTTGGACTTATCAAAGCTTTAAGTTCTCCATTTTCATTCAGCGTAGGATACCAGTCTGTGAGATTATCAGACAAGGCAAGATTTACAAAATTTTCTCCCCAATACATTCCATATCTCCCGTTAATTTTTGCTGCTACCATACGATCTCCTACCTTTTTTGTGATTATCGAACCCGATTTCGACCATATATCAAGAAACTTACCATCATTGGCCTTAGCAAATGCCGGACCTTTCTTTTCCCAGTGTATCAGGTCTCTGGAAACGGCAATGCTTAATCTTGCAATTTTATAGTTCCAGGATGTATAAGCCAGTACATACAGACTATCTTCCATTTGAACAATTCTTGGATCCTCGCAACCTCCCGGATAATCGTATTGCATAAATTTACTGCTGTCGGGATACAAAACAGGGGTGGGGTATTTTGTAAAATGAAGTCCATCTTCGCTGGTAGCCAAGCCAATCCTGGAAGTGCGTCCCCCAAGAATTGCAGCAGAATTATCTTCACTCCTGTATAATAAATAAACTTTATTGTTTCTTACTATAGCAGCCGGGTTAAACACATCTGCTTTCTGCCATTTGACCGATTCTTTCTTTATAGGATCAATAAATGTAAAAGTTGAATCAGCTTTCAGAACAGGATTTTCGGCTGGTTTATAAAACGACTTAAAATCCCATTTTGTTGACACATTATTAGCGCATCCTAATGTCAAAAGCAGGATCAGCAGATAAAAAATTCTTCTTTTCATTATTTTAATCTTTTTACAATATTATTATCCGGTATATATTATGTTTCATTGTAAAAGTACAAAATATTTGTAGAAATTCATTTGAGACACATAACCATAGTTTCAGAGCACCGCAATATTTTATTCAATTTTTTGTTTGACTCCAAATACGTTTTTTAGGGGTCAATTATGGCATCAAACACCTCATTAACAGGTTTTAGCATTTGAAGTGCGGCCTTAATCTCAAGAGTTTTATTTATCATTTCACGTAGATTTTGTATTGTCAGTTAATAAGTTACGAACAAATTGACCATTATGATCAACCTGGTTAAA
>JADGPT010000108.1 GCA_017882345.1 Bacteroidales bacterium | reverse complement strand
GTTACGGACTTTATATACTTGAAGCCAGCGCTGCCGGCATCCCGGTTGTTCAACCTGCGACAGGCGCATTTCCTGAAATCATTGAAAAGACTATGGGTGGTATCACCTATTTGCCGGATACTATTAGTGAATTATCAGCTAATTTGTTGAAATTATTTAAGGATAATAACTTGCGTGCGCAACTTGGTGGGAGTGGCAGAGAAAACGTAATAATAGAACTATCACTGGATAAAATGGCGGAAGGTTTATCAGAAGTTTATAATTCTTTAACTTAATATGCTTTCAATAAAAAACATTTCTAAGTCATTCATTCAGAGGGGGATGGTTCTTGATAATCTCAGTCTTGATGTGGTAAAAGGTGATTCTATTGCCATAATGGGTCCGTCAGGTTCTGGCAAAACAACCCTCATGAATATTATCGGTTTGCTTGATAAACCTGATAGCGGTGACATTATTTTCAGAGGAGCATCTATTGCTAACTTCAAAGAAGATGAGTCCGCCAATTACAGAAACCAGAATATTGGTTTTGTTTTTCAGGAACATCTGCTGTTGCCGTATCTTAGCATTTCCGACAACATATTTCTTCCTTTACTGGCAACAAAACATTCCAAAGAAGAAATTTCTGCTAAAGAGCAATATATAAATGAATTGATGATTAAAACCGGTATCTCTGATCTGAGATACAAGTATCCTCAACGAATCTCGGGCGGAGAAGCTCAACGGGCTTCTCTGGTCAGAGCCCTTGCGAATAGCCCCTCAATTCTTCTTGCGGACGAGCCAACCGGATCTCTTGATGCCGGTAATGCAGATAAAATGGGAGAACTGCTTCTTGAAATGAACAGTCAATATGGTATAACAATCATTCTTGCAACCCATTCGTCGGACCTCGCAAAAAAAATGTCAAAAATATTGCATCTCGAAGGAGGAAAATTAATAGTCTGAATCAAAGAGAAAGAAACTGATTATAATGCCACATATCTTCAGGATAATAATCCGATCACTGAATTTTTATAAAAAGCCGGTTATTTACCAGGTACTTATAATCGCATTGCTTTCAGCTGTTATAACGGGGTCCCTTCTTACAGGCAGGTCTGTGAAGGAAAGTCTTAAAAAATCAGCTTCAGAGCGCCTTGGAAATACTGGTATATTAATAAGTTCAGGAGTGAGATACTTTGATCCGGAAATTGGACAAAGAATGAAGGATAGCTCTGGTATAATCTGCACCGGTATACTCGAAATGAAGGGTTATAGTCAGCCTCTTAATTCGCAAAAAGCGGTACTCAATACACACATTATCGGCGTTAACAAAGACTTTTTTGTTTTTCAGGGATTTGATACAATCAATATAAAAGCCGGAGAAGTTGCTGTTAATAAAGGGCTTGCAGATTTTCTTGGAATTAAGACCGGGGAAGACCTTATAATACGTTTCACAGAAATCAGCGATATACCTTCTGATGCACCATTCGCACCTGCCAGCGATGCCGGAAGGTCAATTGTGATGAAAGTTGGAACTATTCTTGAACCAATCCATAACGGAAACTTCTCCTTATCAATAAGTCAGATAACACCAATGAATATTTTCATTAACCTTCCTGATATAGAAGAAGATAACGGAAGACCTCTTAAAATAAACAGGTTGCTGATTAAAAGAGATAATCTCAACACATTAAAAAAAGTATCTGAAGTTTTAAAAAGGGATCTCCGACCGGCAGATATCGGGCTTAGATTAAGGAGGGTAAAGAAAACAGGAGAAAACGAACTTATTTCTGACAGGGTTTTTATTGATGAATCCCTGGTAAAAGAGATTATTAAACTGCTACCATCATCTGCTCCGGTTATAACATACCTGGGCAACAGATTTGATGCTGGTGCAAGATCTACTCCATATTCATTTGTTTCAGCATTGCCTTCTTCACTCTATCCGGAAACTGCTGCCGGCAATGGAATGATAATAAACAGATGGTTAGCACAGGATCTTTCAGTAAGTGAAGGGGACACGATTAAAATGTTCTGGTATTCCCCCGACTCGTTGAATAAACTAATTGAAAAGAACAGCGATTTCGTTGTTAAACATATAGTAGATATGAAGGGCATCTGGGCGGATTCTCTTTTAATGCCCGATTTCCCGGGAATCTCAGGAAAAGAATCCTGCTCTGACTGGGATGCCGGTGTACCAATAAAAATGCATGAAATCCGGGCTAAAGATGAGGATTACTGGAATAGATACAGAGGTACCCCTAAAGCATTTATAAGTTACGAGACAGGTAAGAAATTGTGGGGAAATAACTTTGGCCCTGCCACTGCTATCCGTTATCCCGCAGGAGTAACCGAAAAAGAAATTGAAGATAAACTCAACGGATCGCTTGATCCTGATAAAATGGGTTTTAGTATTACAAATCTGTCGGGTGATGCTGCTAAAGCTGCTAATGAGGGTGTCGATTTCGGCACTCTGTTCCTGAGTCTCGGATTTTTTCTTATTCTGGCGTCACTTGTATTGTTATCTTTTGCGGCATCTTCATATTTTGATTCTAAAAAGACACATATAAATACTTTATTTGCCCTGGGATTTAAAAACAAATGGATTGCCAGACTACTTTTTTTTGAAGCAGGACTAATAAGTCTGATTGGATGTTTTATAGGAGCACTTGCCGGCTATTTAGTTGATATTGCTATAACCAGGGCACTTAATACCGTATGGACCGGAGCTGTACAGACCGATACCCTTAATGCATACTTTAGTCCTGGACCAATAATTTCAGGGTTTATATTAACATTTATTACCATAATGGTATTTATGCTGATTAAGGTCAGCCGTTACCTGAAAAGGCTGAATCAAAGCGAAAAGAAGAATTACAAAACTCCTTCAACGCGTCAGAATCTTTATTTATTATTTATATCAGCTATTGTAACAATTTCATTATATGTATTTTCCTTATTGCTCACAGATCAACAACTCGTTTTCTCTTTTGCAACAGGAATAGTACTTTTTTTGACTCTGGTTCTTTTATGGAGACAACATTATATAGGAATATCCAATTATGATTCAGAAATAATAAAAAACAGGAAACAGTTATCGCGAAAGTATTATTCTCTTAATCCATCACATGCAATAACTCCAATACTTTTTATTGCTGCAGGTATTTTTTCTGTCTTTATCACCGGTGCAAACCGGATGAATTTCAATGAAAAACAGATGAAACGTTCCGGTGGAACAGGTGGATATTTGCTCTGGTGTGAAAATACGATCCCTGTAAAAGAGGACCTTAATAAAGAATCTGGCAGGAAGACGATGGGGCTTGATGACGATCAGTTTAAGGGGATACGATTTGTACATATAAAAAGGTCGTCAGGAAATGATGCAAGCTGCCTGAACCTTAATCACATTTCGGTTCCTCCTCTTCTGGGAATCGATCCTTCTGATTTTATAGAAAAAAAGTCATTCTCTTTTTCAAAAGTACTCAGATCAAAGATCATTGCAAATCCATGGCAATATTTAAAACTCCCTTCAGAAAAAAATACTATTTATGGTATTGCCGACCAAACTGTTCTTGATTGGGGACTAAAACTAAAGCCCGGAGATACTTTAATCCTCAGGGCAGAGAATGGGAGTCCATTGAATATAATAATTGCAGCAGGATTACAATCATCTGTATTTCAGGGTAATGTACTTATAGGGATGGAGAATTTCACGAAGTTTTACCCTTCGGTCTCCGGAAGCTCTGTGTTGCTTGTTGATGGTAACAGCAATCTGACAGATTTATACAAAATCACGTTGAATGAGAGGCTTGCAAATTATGGTGTAAATATTGAAAAAACATCAGACCGCCTTGCATCGTTTTATAAAGTTACTAATACTTATCTTTCAGTATTTGGAGTATTTGGAGCTCTGGGAATGATAGTTGGCATTGCAGGATTGGGCTTTGTGCTATTACGGAACTATAACCAGAGAAGGCATGAATTTGCATTAATGCTGGCAACAGGTTTTCATGTAAAAAAGATCCGGAGAATGATTCTTTCGGAACAAATGCTAATCCTGTTTGCCGGAGTCTCGACCGGCATTATATCAGCTATAGTTGCAACATTTCCATCATTAAAAAATAATCATGATATGCCATGGTTGTTTATGATCCTGATGATTCTGGCTATAGTAATTACCGGATTGGTTGCCTTGTTAATCTCAGTCAGATCAGTAACAAAGAATTCACTTATTGCAAGTCTGAAAAAAGAATAGGAAAGCTTATTTTTTCCCTACTGCCAAAAGATATTTCTGAGTTCTGAAAATAATCATTCCGTCAGTAATTGCAGGCGCAGTCATACATATATCATTCAGGGGTATTTCAGCAAGAAGCTTAAATTCATTACCATCCTGAACAATATAAACAGTCCCTTCCTCATCAACAATATATATCTTTCCATCAGATGCCACGGGAGAAGCGATAAAACTTTTGGTCTTTCCGAGTTTTGCATTATAAATCTCCTTACCGGTAAGGGGATCGAGACATATTAATGCGCCATTCCAATTAACATTATACAAATGATTTTTGTAGAGTAGCAAAGTATGCATATATGAGCCACCGCGCTGGAGACTCCATTTTATATAATCATTCGATGTTTCTGGCTCCTTAAGGTTTATGTCTCCGACAGCATTTGTTTTGACAGCAATTATAGGCGAACTTCTTCCGTGCGCACTGTTAAAATAGATCAAATTGTTACCAACTATAGGTGTTGGAATCTGAATATCTCCGCCTCCCGACATTTTCCAGACCTCTTTTCCTGTCTCAAAATCATACCCTCCCCGGTTTTTATAACCATTAAGAGCTACATAAGTTTTACCGGCATTAGTATAGATGTTTGGGGTACACCATCCCGGATATTCATCGCGTTGGGTTTTCCAGAGCTCAATCCCGGTTTTCACATCATAAGCTGCCACAAAAGAGTTCTCCAGTACATCACACTGTATTATCAGAACTCCATTATAAATGACAGGAGAACTTGCAAACTCCCACTCAGCAGTTTTAACCATGAAAAAGACTGATTTTAGTAATCCGAAATTTTTCTTCCATACGAGATTACCTTTCATATCATAACAAAAGAGACCTTCTGACCCGAAAAAAGCTACAACATATTTTCCATCAGTGGCAACCGATGTGTTTGCATGTGTGGATTTTGGATGACGTTTCATCTTAGGAATTCCTTTATAAGATGTCTTCTCCCAAATCATTTTGCCTGAATTTTTATCAATGCAAAACACTTTCCACTCATGGACAGAAGAATCTTTTACGGGCGCTATATCTCCGTATATACCAGTCCTGAAGCCATCCCGGTCGGCCTGGCTTATAGCGCTGGTTATGAATACTTTATTGTCCCAAATCACAGGGCTGGAAAGTCCGAGACCCGGTATCTCTGTCTTCCACCTGACATTGATCATCTTGCTTATATCAAATGATTCAGGAAGATTTGCATTATCCAAAACACCAGAGGAAAATTTTCCTCGGTAAGCAGGCCATTGTCTGTCAGGATTGATCTGACAGAAAACATCATTTATTGAAAAGGCCAGGAAACATAATAAAAATATGAATTCCTTATATTTCTTCATACGTTTAAGTTTTGAGAATGTAAATTGTTCATTTTTAGCATCAATAATGTTTTTCTGAATACCGAAAAATAGCATCCTATCTATATTTAAAGGATCTCATGTTATTGCTTATTGTTAAGCTTACCGTTATTCATCCACAAAGTAACTCTTCCCATTCTGTCAAAAGGAGGATAGGCATGCATATCGCCGGTTACAAAATCCATTAATCCGTCATTATTGAAGTCACCCGTTGCAAGTGTTAATATGTGAGTGGGAGAACTGGCTATATTATGAAGCACAAATTTCATATTACCTGTATTCTCAAGCCAGATAAAGCTTTGGGCTTCCGGCTTTTCCCACAAGTTAAAACCGCTGACGCAGAATATATCCAGGTCACCATCATTATCAATATCTACCGGTCTGGCATTATAAGCTCCTATAAATGTGGCGATCCTATGAAATTCAAAATTCAAATTTCCTTTGTTTTCAAGCCATTGGATCCCGTGCCAGGGCTTGCCCCGGGGAGGTATGTAGTCAAATGCATCACCGTTTGTATATAAGATATCATCATCACCATCTTTGTCGAGATCGCATATATAAATGCCGCTGGAACCGAAGTCTTCATTATTTGAGCCAAATAACAGTTTTGAAGTGAAATTTCCTTTCCCATCATTGATGAAAGCATAGATCTCTTCCCATTCCTGACTGACTAGTGAAATAATGTCAAGATCACCATCTTTGTCAATGTCTACAATTTCAACATTAATAGGTCCCGACAGATTCTGAAGTATATGGCTTTTAAACTGCCAGTTTCCAAGATTCTCAATCCATCTTGTTTCTCCATCATCATATCCAAATTGTGCAACCGCAAGATCGAGATCTCCATCGTTATCCAGGTCACCTGCTCTTACATCGGACACACGAGCTATCTTTTCAACAACTACATGTTTTGTAAAATGATTCTTACCATCATTTTCGAGTATAACAACTGAACCAATTTTATCATTGCTTGGAAAAATCAGACCAAGTACTGCTACCAGAATATCTTTATCTCCGTCTTTATCAAAATCGATTATCTGAACATGGGCCGGCGCATTAATTCCGTCAGCGAGAACTGTTTCTGTATAAACTCCTGCTGGAAACTGCCGGATCCAGTTAATTGAATTACTTTTACAATCACAAACAATTATATCCAGTAATCCGTCTCCATCGAGATCAGCTGTCTGAACATTTGAAATAAAAGGAGGTTCTTTAAATGTCTGGCCAACAGGCATCTGATTGAGAAAATCTATTTTAGCTCCAACCGGAGCATTCACTATTTCTTCAGACGCCTTATCTTTTGCACCGGCTCTGTTCAATATCCGGTTTATAACGGCGCTTCTGGTCATTCCTTTTTGCTTAGCCTGGTAACTGATTAACAAAAATGGGATTCCAATAATCAGGAATACAACTATTAGTAATAGAATAATTGTTTTTAAACCCTTTTTACGATTCACTGATGAGCGATTATCTCTTGACATAATAATTTATTTAATCTTTGGGGAATAAACATTACCCTCAAAAATAATCTAAATGTGCTTTATGACAGCATCCTATTGAAATAAATTAATTATCATTGAAAATTGAAGAATCATCTTTGTTGATGTGGTGAAAATCAGAATATTTAATGTTATTTTTCTAACATGAAAGTTGCCCGCAGACATTTTCTTAATCTCTTAATAATCTTTGGTTTCGGATTGATACCTGCTGTCATAAGTCAATTTTTTACAGAAAAACCAACAAGCCGGCATATTCATATCAGGAGTTTCCGTTATGGTAAGGATCCTTATGTAATCAGATGTAACAGAGGAGACACCCTTAAACTGACTTTTTCGACTGATGATACGGGTCACTCTTTTTTTCTTGAAGAGTTTGACATAGATGTAAAGATTAGTCCGTCTATTAACGAGGTTTCAGTCTTTAAGACGAGTGATCCGACAGCTAGCCCGATCCTTACAAAAGAAATTACATTAATTGCCCGTCATCCCGGAATATATAACTACATAGTATCAAGGAGCAACTATCGTTGTCATGTCTGGTGCGGGCCAATGCATGCCTTTGAACAGGGCAAACTTATTATATTACCTGATACATTACTGACCTTCAGTCTCGGCAGTCTTATTGGAATTTTATTCATCTGGCTGGTTTCAATTTTCAAAAACATCAACACGAAGGACAGGATTTCTGATGAAAAAAGCGGTTATAAAGATTTGCTTAAAGGATCCGGTTTCCTGAGAGGAATTGTTGTCTCGAGGTATACCCAGGCAGCTCTTACTCTTATTACTATGGTCATGATCTATATTGTTATTCTGACATCTGTATTTGGAACGAAAGTATCAGGCAGGAATCTGGGAGTACTTTTAATGTGGGCAATATGGTTATTCGCCCTTGTGGCTTTGATCACTCCTTTTTTCGGAAGATTCTGGTGCACTATCTGTCCTCTTCCTTTTTTCGGAGATCTGATCCAGAGAAAATCATTCTTTAATCCTCTTAAAGGGAAAACAAAAAAATATAATAATAAATTTTCAGGTCTTTTCCTGAAGTGGCCTGAATGGTTAAAAAATGACTGGTTAAGATTAATTGTCTTTTTACTTCTTGCAACTTTTTCAACTACACTTGTTGCAACTCCAATTGTTTCAGGCCTGGCTGTACTCATGTTAATGATTGTACCAACACTGATGTCGGGGATCTGGGAACTAAGGGCATTTTGCCGGTATGTATGTCCGGTAAGTGTTTTTGTGGGTCCTTTTTCCAGAATGAGTACTTTATCTCTCAGGAATAAGTCTCAGGATGTCTGTGATCAATGCAAACCACATTACTGTGAGAATGGAAATACCAACGGGTGGGCATGCCCGTATGGTCTGAATGTGGGTAAGATCAGGGAAAATTCAGATTGTGGTCTTTGTCTTGAGTGTCTGCGAAGCTGTACCTACAATAATGTCTCACTTTATACAAGACCAATTGCGTCTGAAAATGGAACACGTAGTCTGAGTGAAGCGTGGATGACAATGGCAACTTTTACCATTGCTATTATATATAGTATTCTGTATTTGGGGCCATGGCCGGTTGTTCGTGACTATGTGAATATCCTTGATAAGCAAAACTGGGGGTTATTTGGTATTTATTCTCTGATAATGTGGACATTAGTACTAATCATTGTTCCGGGAATTGTTTATCTGTTGTCTCTCTTTGGTACCAGAATTGCAAAAACTAATTATACTGTCAGAGAGTTATTTCAGGTAAATGCCGGATCTCTTCTGCCATTTAGTCTGTTGAACTGGATAGCTTTTGTAATACCAATGCTTTTCGTAAATGTCACATTTATAAAGCAATCATTTTCTGATCCATTTGGCTGGGGATGGGATTTCTTTGGAACAGCAAATACCCCATGGCATCAGTTTTTGCCACAGTATATTCCGTGGTTTCAGGCTATCGCTGTTTTAACAGGTCTGTTATTAAGTTTAAGAAATATAAGAAAGTCAGGGATAGCAAAAGGATTGAATCCGGAACAGATTTTAAAGATTAATTTGCCTATGTGTCTTTTCCTTACCAGTGTTGC
>JADGPT010000107.1 GCA_017882345.1 Bacteroidales bacterium | reverse complement strand
ATTTTTATTTCCATTATACAATTATTTACTATTTTCTATTAAAAAAAGTGCCAAGCAACTCTTTGGCTTCTGACCATCCGGTCCTATTTATACAATATTTAATATAAGGAGGATTTATTTCACCCTGAATCAAACCAGCCTCTTTTAATTCTTTCAGATGCTGTGAGAGTGTTGAACGGGCTATGGGAAGTTCTTCTGCCATATCACCGCTATAACAACACTTATCTGTATTCTTTACCAGAAAATCCATTATAAACACTCTTACAGGATGTCCCAATGCTTTTGAATAACGGGCAATCTTCTCCTGTTTATCAGTGTACACCTTCACCTTTTCCTTTATCTCCATTTCATTTAGTATTTCGTCTAATAACGAAACAAAAGTATAAAAATTTTAATACATCAAACTATTTTATAGCTATTTTATAAACAATTACATTTGACTTCGATAAACAACAATCCTGATGAACGTGAATTTTTGCAGTCTTAGCAGCGGAAGCAGTGGAAATTGTTATTACCTCGGCAACGAGTTCCATGGTATATTGATCGATGCCGGAATTTCAGCAACTTCGATACGTAAGTTTTTGAAGGATATGGATATTACCATGCAGACTATTATGGGTGTCCTTATAACGCACAATCATATCGATCATATCAGAGGATTAGAAATACTTACAAGGAAAAACAGTATTCCTGCATTCACAACCCATAAAATCTGGGAAAGCATACTCACTCCGCAAAGGAAAATATCCCGGGACTGTATCCGCGAAATTCCTTTACAGCAAAAATTTCATCTGGCAGGTTTTGATATCGAGGCATTTCCGGTTTGTCATGATGCTCCTGAAACCGTAGGGTTCCATATTTGTTCCGGAGAAAAAAAAATAACCATTGCAACCGATCTGGGACATATTTGCCAAACAGCTGCTCCTTATATTAAAGAAGCTAATTTGCTTGTTATAGAGTCAAATTACGATGAGCAGATGCTTGTGAATGGCAGCTATCCTCATTATTTAAAAGCAAGGATACACTCAGACCATGGACATTTAGGAAATCATCAAACCTCGGTTTTTCTGGCAGATATTATTAATGATAGTCTCAGCCATATCTGTCTCGCCCATCTGAGTAAAAACAATAATACTCCCGAGAAAGCGCTTCAAACCCTGCATCAGACTTTTTCAGAAAAGGGTATTAACCTAAACGGGCAACAGATAATATCAATACTGAACCGTCATATACCATCTGAGATCATAAGATTGGTTGAATAGAGAAATCTTTAATCTTGCACGGCAAGAAACATTATTCACAACTTTTTCATTAAGTTATTTGTTTAGATTACATTATAAAATGTGATAATTATGTAACTTCTTGCTGAATTTATATAACACTTATCTCTTGTTAATTACATAAAATTGTGACTGAATTTAAAAGATGCAATCCGGAATCAATCTGCCATATTTTGAATCTCATTTGTTTAAGTTAATAATTAGTTGAATTTTTTATAAATGATCAGCAATACATGAAGATAGTTCCTTCTTTACTTAACGAATCATTGCATCGTTTGAAATCCCAAATTTGGGAAAATGATCTTTCACAAAAGTACTCCGGTGGGTTACCTCCTCTTCGTTCGGAATTATTCAGTACCGAACAGATGGAGCAGTACGGCAAAACCCTGGCAGGTTTACACATCCTGGGTCCAAAAGTTGATCCCGACCAGAAACTGCTCTCCCGTCTTGCCGAAAATGAAACTATTCTGATGGACGTTCACGATCTTGTATCAGAGGCAGTGAAGGCTAATCGTCAGATTACACCCGCCGGTGAATGGTTGCTTGATAATTTTTATTTAATTGAAGAGCAGATTCGTACAGGAAAAAGACATTTGCCAAAGGGTTATAGTAGGGAATTGCCCCGCTTACTTACTGGTCCGTCTGCCGGACTTCCCCGTGTATATGATATCGCAAAAGAAATCATATCTCATGGAGATGGACATGTCGATCCAGAAAGTCTACGCCGGTTTGTAACTGCATATCAAACCATTACTACTTTAAAAATAGGCGAATTATGGGCTATCCCCATAATGTTAAGATTGGCACTTATCGAAAATCTTCGGCGAGTTGCAGTACAGGTAGCTGCTGGGAGAATCGACAGAAATCTGGCTGATTCCTGGGCTGACAAGATGATAGAAATAGCAGAAAAAGACCCAAAGAGCCTGATCCTTGTAATTGCCGACATGGCAAGGTCTGGTCCTCCGATGTCAACACCCTTCGTTTCAGAATTTGTCCGTCGTTTACAGGGACAAAGTCCGGCTTTGGCATTTCCATTGACATGGATTGAACAGCGACTTACTGATTCAAATCAGACCATCGTACAATTGGTACAGTTTGGGAACCAGCGACAAGCTGCTGATCAGGTCTCTATCAGTAATAGCATTGGCAGTCTTCGTTTCCTGAGTAGTTTGGACTGGCGTGAATTCGTTGAATCTATGAGCCACGTAGAAAAACTTCTTCAAAATGACCCTTCCGAAGCATACACTTCAATGGATTTTAACACCCGCGACCGTTATCGTCATGTTATTGAAAAGATTGCCAAAAAATGCGACTTTTCTGAAATTGATGTGGCACGGAAATGTATAGAACTTGCAAAAAAAGGGGCAGAATTGAATGGCCCGGAAGACCGGACAGCACATGTCGGATTTTACCTCATTGGCAGAGGTATGCATCAACTTGAGCGCCTTACAAAAATAAAATATACTTTATCTTCGTCATGCAGAAAAACGATTTTCCGGTTTCCATTGTTTTTCTATCTTGGTTCAATTTTATTATTGACGTTAATATTCTGCTGGAGCCTATTAGTAAAAGCACATAGTGATGGAATTGGTAACTGGCATCTATTGGCTTTAGGTTTTCTCCTGACATTATGTACCAGTTATCTCTCAATAGCTCTTGTGAACTGGCTGGCAACTCTTTATGTCCACCCACATCCGTTACCACGACTTGATTACTCAAAAGGAATCCATCCGGAATCACGAACTTTGGTCGTTGTTCCCTCAATGCTCTTAAATACCCGAAATATTGAAGATCTGATGGAAGCATTGGAGGTACGGTTTCTGGCAAATCAGGATAAAAACTTACATTTTGGATTGTTAACCGATTTTAATGATGCGACACAGGAAAAATCAGAGGAAGACGACCCCCTGATTCAACTGGCTGGTAAAAAGATTACAGGACTAAACGAAAAATATCCGGGAGAGAATAAGGATACATTTTTTCTTTTTCACCGTCCGAGAAAATGGAATCCCAAAGACCGTATCTGGATGGGATATGAACGAAAGAGAGGAAAACTATCAGATCTTAATTCCTTGCTGCGTGGAGGCTCTGAAAAGATGTTTTCTCTGATCATTGGCAATACTGAAGTTTTAAAAAAAATCAAATATGTCATTACACTTGACACCGATACGCAATTACCGCGCGATTCAGCGCGACAATTTATCGGGGCTATGGCGCATCCTCTAAACAAACCAAAATACAATACAAAAAAACGCCGTGTAACCGATGGATACAGCATTCTTCAACCAAGGGTAGCTGTAAGTTTACCAGGTACTAACCGATCGGAATATGCAAAGCTTTTCGGTAGTGAACCAGGAATAGATCCATATACCCGTGCCGTATCTGATGTTTATCAGGATCTGTTTGGAGAAGGATCCTTCATAGGCAAAGGTATATATGATGTTGATGTATTTGAACAAACGCTTAAGAACAGGTTTCCGGAAAACAGAATTCTCAGTCATGATCTTCTGGAAGGTTGTTATGCCCGGTCGGGAATGTTAAGTGATGTTCTTTTATTTGAAGAGTATCCTGCAAGTTATAAAGCAGATGTAGACCGTCGATCGCGTTGGATAAGGGGTGATTGGCAATTAATCCCATGGCTATTGCCATTTTTGCCTAAGGTGAATGGTGGATCACGGAAAAATCCTTTATCTCTTTTATCGTGGTGGAAAATTTTGGATAACCTCAGACGCAGTCTTATTCCTTCTGCGCTGACAATACTTTTATTATCAGGCTGGACTATCTTATCATCATCATGGTTTTGGACTTTGGTTGTGACCGGAATAGTTTTGATTCCTTCATTGATTATTTCGGCTGTTTACCTTTTTCAAAAACCAGAGGAAGTTCACATGAGGCAACATCTGAAAGCCGCCGGACAATCCGCTGTCGGTCAATTGTTCCAGGTTGCATTTATGCTTATAAGCCTTCCTTATGAAGCATTTTATAGTGTGGTTGCTATCTCGCGCACCTGCTGGAGATTGATTATTTCGAAAAAACGGCTTCTCGAATGGAATTCTAAAGCAAAAGTTGAAAATCCTGGCAGCTTTAAACTTATTGAATCGTTTAGGACTATCTGGATATCTCCCATTATTGCAATTCTTTCTGCAACATGTCTTTTGATTTTATTTCCGTTAAGACTTATAATGGTATGGCCAATTATAGGACTATGGTTTGTTTTTCCGGTTATTGCCTGGTGGATCAGCAGCCCTCTTCTCCCACATGCAGCAAAACTTACTGATAAACAATATCGCTTTCTCAAAGAATTGTCACGTAAAACGTGGTCCTTTTTTGAAACTTTTGTTGGTACTGATGACAACTGGTTACCACCTGACAACTTTCAGGAACATCCCATTTCAGTTATAGCACACAGAACATCGCCTACCAATATAGGTATTTCACTTCTTGCTAATCTGGCAGCTTATGATTTTGGTTACATTTTTACCGGCGAGCTACTTGAACGAACTACGAATGCTTTTAACACTATGAATTCACTGGAAAGATACCAGGGCCATTTTTTTAACTGGTACGATACTCAATCTTTGAAACCTCTGAGACCACTTTATATTTCATCTGTTGACAGCGGAAACCTTGCCGGTCACTTGTTGACCCTGCAACAGGGACTTATTATGCTGCCTGATCAATTAATACTTGGACCACAGCTATTTGAAGGGATTAATGATACATTACAAATTCTTATAAAGCAGTCAGGGAATTCAATATCTGTCCAGATTGTTCAATTCCAAAAATATTTGAATGTAATTTTAAATGAATACCCGGTTAAGCTTGTATATATGCGTAAATGTCTGGAAAAACTTTCAACTTCTTCTGCTGAAATTGTAAATTCCCTGACTACCGATACTAATACACAATACAGAGGATGGGCAATTAATCTTTCACGGCAAGTTAAAGGCGCCTTCGATGAATTAACATATCTGACTCCATGGATTTTACATCCGGTTTCTTCTGAAATATTGGACAAATATCCGGATATTAATGCTATTCCGACATTACGCGAAATCGCCAATACTGAGGTTCGGGAAATTAATGTTGAGGCCAAAAATCTTTTCATAAAAGCTGTTGATCATGCAAAAGAAAGGATTGAACTCATCGATTCACTTGTCCGGAAATCAGGAGAATTTGCAAACATGGAATATGGTTTTCTTTACGATAAGTCGCGGCATCTGCAAACTGTAGGATATAATGTTGAAGACCGGCGACGCGATTCAAGTTATTATGATTTATTGGCATCGGAGGCAAGATTGGCGAGTTTTGTGGCTATTGCACAGGATCAGGTACCTCAGGAAAGTTGGTTTGCACTTGGACGTCTTCTTACAACGATCAATGGTGAACCTGTTCTTCTTTCATGGAGTGGTTCAATGTTCGAGTATCTTATGCCTCTGATAATTATGCCTGAATATGAAAATAGTTTACTTTATCAAACTTGCAAATCAGCAGTTAACAGACAAATAGAATATGGCAAACTAAGAAGGGTTCCATGGGGAATTTCGGAATCGGGATATAATAGTGTTGATGTCCTGCAAAATTATCAGTATCGTGCATTTGGAGTGCCCGGTCTTGGGCTTAAAAGAGGACTTTCTGAAGATTTAGT
Organism: Bacteroidales bacterium; assembly: GCA_017882345.1. Classification (GTDB taxonomy): domain Bacteria; phylum Bacteroidota; class Bacteroidia; order Bacteroidales; family VadinHA17; genus LD21. The sequence goes on along the minus strand of JADGPT010000107.1, from coordinate 3,385 downwards.
TATAGCGCCATATGCCTCAGTACTTGCCTTGATGGTTATGCCGGAGGAAGCATGTGCTAATCTTGAGCGTCTTGCTGATGAAGGGTTTATGGGAAAATTTGGTTTCTATGAGGCTATAGATTATACATCCATGCGCTTACCAAGAGGGCAGTCGAAAGCTATAGTAAGGTCTTTCATGGCACATCATGAAGGAATGAGTTTCCTTTCGCTGGCTCATATTTTATTAGATCGCCCGATGCAAAAGAGGTTTGAGTCTTATCCTTTGTTTCAGGCAACCTTATTGTTGCTTCAGGAAAAGATACCAAAGGCCACAACATTCTTTTCACATACTTCCGGTGTTACAAATGTTCGCTCTTTGGCTAATAACCAGGAGGCGCCTCTTCGTGTGTTTAATACACCTGATACGCCATTTCCGGAAGTCAATTTATTATCAAATGAGGGCAGGTATCGGGTGATGATTACAAATGCCGGCGGTGGGTATAGTCATTGGAAAGATCTTGCCGTGACTCGTTGGCGGGAAGACAGTACTCGTGACAATTGGGGAGCATTTTTTTATATACGTGATGCTGAAAATGGTAATTTCTGGTCTGCTACATATCAACCTACACTTCAACGACCAGAGAAATATGAAGCTATATTTTCAAAAGGACGTGCAGAATTTCGTCGTCGCGATTTCGATATTGACACACATACGATAGTTGTGGTCTCCCCGGAAGACGACATTGAATTACGAAGGGTCCGGTTGACAAACCGCACCCGCACAAACAGGATTATTGATATTACCAGTTATGCTGAGGTTGTACTGGCGCCAAATGAAGCTGATTTGGCACATCCTGCATTCAGTAATCTTTTTGTGCAGACAGAAATTATCTACCCGCGACAGGCAATTCTGTGCACCCGCCGACCCAGGTCAGTTGACGAACATTCTCCATGGATGTTTCATCTGATGGCAGTTCATGGAGCAGAAATCAGAGATATTACCTTTGAAACAGACCGTATGCAGTTTATTGGCCGTGGAAACACACTTGTCTCTCCGTCTGCAATGACAAATTCCAAATCGCTCTCAGGAAGTCAGGGCTCAGTGCTGGATCCGATTGTTGCAATTCAATATCAAATAGTTATAGAATCCGAAGAATCAGTTACAATTGATATAGTTACAGGAATAAGTGAATCCCGCGAAGGAGCATTAAAACTTGTAGAAAAATATCAGGATAAGCAAATTGCAAACCGCGTTTTTGAACTTGCTTGGACACACAGCCAGGTAGTATTGCGACAAATTAATGCGAGCGAACCGGATGCTCAGTTATATGGCAGGCTCGCCAGTTCTATCATTTATGCCAATTCGTCGCTTCGGGCAGAACCCGGAGTCCTTTTAAAAAACCGTCGTGGACAATCCGGTTTGTGGGGGTATTCCATTTCAGGCGATTTACCGATTGTGCTTTTACAGATTGAAGATCCGGCCAACATTAATCTTGTGCGTCAGCTTGTTCAGGCCCATGCATATTGGAGACTAAAAGGATTAGCTGTCGATCTCGTAATCTGGAATGAAGATCGTGCCGGATACCGTCAGTTACTCCAGGAACAAATTATTGGATTGATCGCTGCAGGAATTGAAGCTAACAATATTGATCGGCCGGGAGGAATATTTGTACGCTCGGCAGACCAGATATCAAATGAAGACCGAATTCTTTTCCAAACAGTGGCCCGTGCTATTATTAGCGATACCCGCGGAGCTTTGGCAAATCAAATTAAACACCGTGGCTTTGGAGAATTATCAGTTTCATATTTCAAACCAACCCGTACCTATAGGCCCAATCCACAGCCAGATATGGTATCACCCCGACAAGACCTGATTTTTTATAACGGGATCGGAGGATTTACACCGGACGGACGGGAATATGTAATTACAACATCGAAAGATGTCTTAGCACCGGCGCCATGGGTAAATGTTCTGGCAAACAAGGGATTCGGAACTGTAATTTCTGAGAATGGAATGGCATATACATGGGCTGAAAATTCCCACGAGTATCGGCTCACACCATGGTATAATGATCCTGTTAGCGATTCGAGCGGAGAAGTGATGTATATTCGTGATGAAGAGACCGGTCACTTCTGGTCGCCAACACCTTTGACCGATAGCGAATCAAAATTATACCTCTGCCGGCATGGATTCGGCTATAGCGTATTCGAACACAATGAAGGAGGAATAGTTACCGAACTTTGGGTTTATGTTGCTATAGATGCTTCGATAAAATTTTCGGTATTAAAAGTGAGGAACGAATCTGGTCGATCATGCAAATTATCAGTTATAAGTTTTGTAGAGTGGGTATTGGGCGATTTGCGGCACAAATCTGCCATGCATGTGAATACCAGTGTTGACTTAAACAGCAGCGTAATATATGCAACAAATCCATATAATTCTGAATTTGCTGACAGGGTAGCTTTTCTTCAAACTGACGATACATCAAGCTCTGTTACCTGCGACCGTACAGAATTTATAGGACGCAATGGTACATTGAAAAATCCAGCTGCAATGTTACGTTCGCGACTTTCAGGAAAAAACGGGGTAGCTTCTGATCCTTGCGCAGCCATTCAGGTCACTTTTGAAGTTGCATCAGGACAGGGACGCGAAATAATATTCCGTCTTGGCACTGGACAGAATATGGAAGATGCAAACAAGCTTATACATCGTTTTCGGGGATCAGGTCCTGCATATACTGCTCTGGAATCAGTCTGGCAATTTTGGAACCATACTCTTGGTGCAGTGCAGATAGAAACACCCGATCTGTCAATAAATGTTCTTGCAAACGGATGGCTTTTATATCAAACGCTGGCATGTCGGGTTTGGGCGCGCAGTGGATATTATCAGTCAGGCGGAGCGTTCGGTTTTCGTGACCAGTTGCAGGATGTAATGGCCTTAATTCATACTACACCAAATCTCCTGCGCGAGCATCTTCTTCTTTCTGCAAGTCGGCAATTTCTGGAAGGAGATGTCCAGCACTGGTGGCATCCACCTGTCGGAAGAGGTGTTCGCACCCATTGTTCAGATGATTACCTTTGGTTACCATTAGCAGCATGTCGCTATGTAATTGGTACCGGAGATACAGGTGTTCTTGATGAAACCATTCATTTTCTTGAAGGACGCGTTGTGAACCCGGAAGACGATTCGTATTACGATCTTCCAAACCGGTCGGAAGAAAAAGGTACTTTATACGAACATTGTAAACGTTCTATTCTTCATGGGCTTAGATTTGGCGATCATGGGCTCCCACTCATTGGCACCTGTGACTGGAATGATGGAATGAATATGGTTGGTAACAAGGGCAAAGGGGAAAGCGTCTGGCTTGGCTTCTTCCTTTTTGAAGTTCTAACTCAATTTATAAAA
>JADGPT010000106.1 GCA_017882345.1 Bacteroidales bacterium | reverse complement strand
GGTCATGCAGATTTCGTGTCACGCGTAAAGCATTCCGGTTTTGCAGATATGAGAGGAAGCGGTCATTTTTCAGGCAGGATAACATGGGGCCTTGTTGCTGCCGGGGTTATAGCTAAAAAGATTGCAGGGTCAGCAGACGTAGCTGCAAAACTCATCTCTGCCGGAGGCTCTTTTGATATTGATAAAGCGATTAATGAGGCCATAGCACAAAATGATTCAATAGGAGGTATTATTGAATGCAGCGTTAAAAATCCACCTTTGGCAATCGGGGAACCATTCTTTTATTCTTTCGAATCTGCGGTTAGCCATATAATATTTTCTATTCCTGCAATTAAGGGAATTGAATTTGGTTCAGGATTCGCTGCTGCTGCAATGAAAGGTTCAGAACATAATGATCCATTTAAAGACAGTAGCGGCAAGACTTCAACCAATAATGCCGGAGGAATTAACGGCGGTATTACAAACGGGAACGAAATCATATTCAGAATTGTAGTCAAACCTACTTCATCTATCGGGATCGATCAGACTACTTTTAATTTTAAAGAGGGAAAGTTGACAACTCTCGTAGTAAAAGGAAGACACGATACCTGTATTGCACTGAGAATGCCTGTCATAGTTGAGGCAGCTGCCGCGATAGCTATGGCCGATCTTATGCTTATCGACAGGGGGATTCATGGTCAGAGAAATGTCTGATTGTCTTGCAATCTTACGGTCTGGCAGTCATTTATCTTACCGGTTTGATTATCATGGCTTTTCGTTTTGATTTAAGGAGAAGACCTTTTTTTGTTGAGCTTGTTATTTTGAACCTGTCATCAATTCTGTCACCGATTATCCAGACAATTTTTCCATCTGATTCCAGGATAAAAATATTTTCCTTGTCAAATCTTGAATATTTATTGTCAATAAAATAGTCACTCAGCTTTTTTTTCTGGTTCATTCCCAGTGGATAAAAATAATCTCCTGCCTTCCATTTCCTTATTATCACCGGGAAAGAGACCTTTTGGGAATCAAGACAAGCTATGTGAGGATCGGATGGGATTTCATATGTATCGGAGATTCTAACATTTCTTGCAGAAGAAATTCCAGGGAAATTACAGAATGACTCTGTGTTATTAATTGAATATGAAGTTTCCTTAATAAATTCTTCATCTGACACTATTATCTCTTTCCTGTTTTTAATTATTCTATGGCTATCTGTAATGATCTGACCACCGGTTTCACCTTCAATTACTTTAATAAGATCAATTAATAGTGCATTGGTTATGCCATACGGTTTAAATAATTCAAAAAGGACAACCTTATTATGAAGATAGTTTTTAAGAAGGCCTATATTAAAGGTGATATGTTGTTCTTTTTCCTCTGAAATATTTTCCCTTAAATGGGCAATGTATTCCGTTACAATTTCATTAAACCCCGAAAATCGTTCAGCAGCTTCGTTAAGAGTTTGCTCTATAGAGGGATTGATTTCTTTAAGCACAGGGATCACCAGATGTCTAATCTTATTTCGAATGTATTTTGTATCGGCATTGGATCTGTCCTCGCGGAAGACAATATTATTCTGGTCACGGTAAGTTTGAATTGCCTGTCGTGAAGCAAAAAGCAATGGCCTGATAATCCTGTTGCTTATAGGTTTCATTCCTGCCATTCCTGCCAATCCGGTTCCCCTTGTAAGGTTTATTAAAAGAGTCTCAATATTATCGTTAAGATTATGGGCAACTGCTATTAAATCGTATCCGTTTTCCTTTCTGATCTCTTCAAACCATTTGTATCTCAGATCTCTTGCTGCCATCTGAACAGACAATCTGTTCTTCTTTGCAAATGTTTTCGTTTCAAACCGGACAGTAAAGAATGGGATATTATGTTCAGAGGCAAATTTACGGACCATCTCCTCATCTTTATCTGATTCTGCGGCTCTCAGGGAGAAATTGCAATGAGCAATTCCAATTTTATAATCCTGTTTGAGAAACAGGTGAGCCATAACCATTGAATCAATACCACCACTGACAGTGATCAAAACTTTATCCCCTGGTTTTATAAGATTGTTTTCAAAAATGAACTTTTTAAACTCATCAATCATATTAAGATGCATTGAACTGTAAAAATAGAAAAAGGTATCCTTTCCGTGAATACCTTTTCATTAAAATTCTGAAGAATCTATTTTTTTGAGAGATACTCAGCCACACTTTTCTGAGTTTCCTTCATTGCTTTATCTCCTTTGTGCCAGTCGGCGGGACAAACTTCCCCGTTTTCCTCAAAGAACTGTAGAGCATCTACCATTCTCAGTGTTTCAGCGACACTTCTTCCAAGAGGCATATCATTTACAGTCTGATGTCTTACAATCCCTTTTTTATCAATAAGAAATAATCCTCTGTAAGCCATTGGAGTACCGTTGAATGTAACTTCTCCGTTTTCTGAATAATCATAATCGCCTGCGAGGACATCATAATTTTCTGAAATGGTCTTAGAAAGGTCTGAGACAATCGGGTACTTAACACCCTTGATTCCACCCTCTTTTAATTCTGTCTGAAGCCATTTCCAGTGAGAGAACTTTGAATCGACTGAACAGGCAACAACAGCAACATTCTTTTCGTTGAATTCACTAAGCCTTTCCTGAAATGCAAGAAGTTCTGTAGGGCAGACAAAAGTAAAATCAGCAGGGTAGAAGAAGAATAAAACATATTTTTTCCCAAGGTATTGCTCAATTGAGAACCCTTCTACAATTTCACCGCCTTTTATCACTGCAGATGCAGAAAAAGCCGGTGCTTTTTTTCCAACTAAAACAGCCATTTTTTTTGATTTAATTTAATATTAATAACTAAAGATACTATGATGATTACAATTCTGAGAATGTTTTGTTCATTATCTGTAGGGAATAATTGCAGGAGGGCCAGGTTCAAAATTAGCAGGTCGTAAAAGCTGCTCCGCCGAGACAGTGATCGGGGAGATTCTTGAGTATACCGGAGGGTTTGGAAAATATCCGATCCTTATCTGAAGTGTATTAAATACCAGGTTGTCATTCCTGATCCTTATGCCGATTCCAATACTTGAAAGCGAAGAACCTCTTCCCAGCATTTCATTTGTACCGGAAAGAAAGGATAAATCGGTAAAACCGAAAAAGGCGAATCTGAAACCATACAGATTGACCGGACTGAATAAGACAGATTCAAGGCTAACAGATAATCTTTGGGTACCGTTTACAGAGTCATTCTTAAAACCGGAGAATCCATTATAATTAGTGAATTTCAAAAGTTCATTTGAATACCTTCCGAATCCTCTGGTATAGTGAATATAAACAAAATTCCTGACCTTGGCATTTCCCAGATTTAGAAGGTTTGAAAAATAATTCATGCCAACCGATAAGAGTCCCTGTTCGGTACGATTCTTATTTAAATATGTTGATAAACCGGTATATGAATAAAAATAACCAAGGGATTTGATCGACTTTCCAAAAGATATCTCGCCACCAATATATGTTCTCTGCTTGAATTCGTTAAACTCTCTTCCGGTGGTGATTTTGAATAAGGCTCCATAGGGAATATCCTCGGCACGGCCGTAACTATAGATCAGGCTGGTTTTAGTGTATTTTTGTATAGAAAGAGCAGCGGATCCCATGAAAATCATGTATTTCTGAAGATTATAAAAAGACTCAGGTAATATCAGCGGATGATTGAATACATTATTATTAGTATAGCGTGCTCCAATAATAATTCTTGATACAGATTCTTTATTAATCAGGATCGATCTCGATAACCAGTAATCCTGCAGATTATATCTGAGAGGCGCCGGAACTATGAGCGTATCAAGATTCTCTGTGGTGTACATCATCCGGACAGAAATTCCCCCGGCATATTTTGTGGTTGAACTGATAAGCTTTCGACTGAGATCAAATCCATACGTTTTTTCCCCAAGTCCATGGAGAAAGTAAATATTCAGGTTAATAAAAGATTTTAAAATATTATTTGCGAGATAGTGGGCTCCAAATCCGGGGGATTCAGGGAGTGTGTTATCAAAAGGCATATCTAATCCAAATTCATGTCCCATTCCGAAAATGTTTTTATCAAAAAGTGAAACAGAGCCCTTTTTTAGACCTCTGTAATCATAGGAGCCACCGAGTGAATAAATATCCTTAGTGAAAACTACAATATCGGCTTCTTCGTCAGATACCGGAACCACCACTATTCTGGCATCATCGATGTAGGGAAGCTGTCTTAAAATTCGCTCATTATCGCTGAGTGCCAGAGGAGAAATCTTATCGCCCTCTGAAAAAAGAAGGTTCTTTCTGATAATATTTTCATTTGTATTGAAATGGGTCTTATTTAAAACTTTTTCAATCTTGTTAGGTTCTTTCGATGTTGGATTATTTATATTGGCTCCGAATACATTAAGTCTTTGTATAACAATTTTTCTGATCTTTTTTCCTGCATATCTGATATAATTGGCATCGCTCGTTCCTGTGAACCTCTTTTTAAAAGTAGTGTCAGTGTTAACAATTACAAAATTGTAAAGTCTTTTTGTCAGTTGATTCTTTGATGCTCTTGATTTAAGTGAATCGAAGAACACAAGGTTTCTGTCTCTTATCACGATGTGGGTAGGGATTATTGTAGCTGGAATACTTAATAATACCCCCTTTGAAAAAAGAGTTATTGTGTTAGTGATTTTATTAATGACATCAGGCGGAATTTTTTTTATAGAGTCGTTTTCCGTATGGTATTGAGAATATGCAATATTACACGATAGAAGAAGGGACAAAAAGAATAATGACCTAAACCAGAACATGTATTTTCCCGGATATTTGCACATCAGGTTTTTTGAGGATTGCTAATCAATACATCATCAGAATTAAATTGAAATCCAAGCCGTTTCCCGGTGATTACCCTTGAATGTTGGATTTTTGCTTCGGCCTGACCGACGGTGGCAATTTTAACTGTGTCGTATGGTGGCACAAGCAGATCAAATTCGAGTGCATATTGAATTGCAGTAGAAATAATCAACTCCAATGATTGCTTGCTGATCTCTTCTTTCCCATAATTTGTAAATAGCATTCCCATCTGTCTTTTCCCTTCAACAAAATACTGTTTCTCATGGTTAATGAAAATCCTGGCTATCAGGTATCCCAGATCATCAAATCGCGAATATTTGAAAGAATCGTTGAGAAAGTTATAAATATTAATGATTCCGGAATATGCATTGTATTTATTTTTCTGTATGTATGCAGTTTTCCAGGCTGGATGGTCCCTGTCAAACTGAAAGATGTTGGAATGCATACTGAAAAGCAATATATCTCCGGCAACCTTAATCTGGGCATCAAAATTACTCCTGTCAGTATACTCCAGTCTTATCCTGGAATCCACTCCACTTAAACTGGTATTTACCTCTTTTGATAGATTTTTAAGAACCTCCTTTACAACAAAAAATGATTCCAGTGTATTATCAAATACTTTTTGTTTCAGAAGTGATTTTTCTTTAAGTGTTACTATTATTGCCACTTTTTTATCATCCTGATCTGTCATGGTAAACGTAGTATTAAGTGTAATATGGGCTTCTAAAATAAGAAATAACCGGAATATATAAAATTAATAGGATCTTGCAAAAAGAACTCTTCTGTTCGACGGTTTTCCTGAATACACACATTTCCCTTGTTCTTCAGGGCTATCGAAAGGAATACATCTGATAGTGGCTTTACTCTCCTCTTTAATTTTTTCTTCTGTTTCAACTGTTCCATCCCAGTGAGCCATAATAAAACCACCCTGGTTATCAAGCACTTTCAGGAAATCATCCCAATTATCAACATAAAAAGTATTTTCTTTTCTGAAATTCAGAGCCTTATTATAAATATTTTCCTGGATGTCATCAAGAAGTTTTGGAATATGTTCATATATCTTATCAATCGGGATAGTTTCTTTTGTCAGGTTATCTCTGCGTGCAACTTCGATGGTATTATTTTCGAGGTCTCGTGGTCCGATTGCAAGACGGACAGGAACTCCCTTCAATTCATAATCAGCAAATTTCCATCCTGGTTTATTATTATCTCTGTCATCATATTTTACTGATATCCCTAATGCCTCCAATCCGGCTTTGATTTTTTTTGCTGTGTCGGATAAGGCACCGAGTTGTTCAATATTCTTATAAATAGGTATAATTACAACCTGTATAGGAGCAAGTTTAGGTGGCAATACCAACCCATGATTATCGGCATGACCCATAATTATGGCACCCATAAGCCTTGTTGATACACCCCATGATGTAGCCCAGACATAATCAAGCTTTCCTGTCCTGTCAGTAAACTGAACATCAAATGCTTTTGCAAAGTTCTGTCCCAGAAAATGGCTTGTGCCGGCCTGTAAAGCTTTTCCATCCTGCATAAGTGCTTCTATGGCATAAGTGTCGAGTGCTCCCGCAAACCGTTCGTTTTCACTCTTATACCCTTTAATTACCGGAAGGGCCATCGAATTTTCAGAGAAACCAGCATATACATTGATCATCTTCCCGGCCTCTTCCAGAGCTTCCTCACGCGTTGCATGAGCTGTATGCCCCTCCTGCCAAAGAAATTCTGTAGTTCTGAGAAAAAGCCTCGTCCGCATTTCCCATCTTACAACATTGGCCCATTGATTAATGAGAATTGGCAGATCTCTGTATGACTTAATCCAGTTTTTATATGAGTGCCATATAATAGTTTCTGAAGTAGGACGGATAATAAGTTCTTCCTCAAGCTTTGCAGTTGGATCAACAACAACATTGCCATTTTCATCATTTTTAAGACGATAATGCGTCACAACTGCACACTCTTTGGCGAATCCTTTCACGTGTGCTGCCTCTTTATTGAAGAAAGATTTTGGTATAAATAATGGAAAATAGGCATTAACATGCCCGGTGGCTTTAAATAGTCTGTCGAGTTCAGCCTGTATCTTTTCCCAGATTGCGTAACCATAAGGTTTAATTACCATACATCCGCGTACTGCTGAATTTTCTGCCAGATCAGCCTTGATAACCAGATCGTTATACCATTGTGAGTAATTCTCGTCCCTGTTAGTTAAAAACTTCGCCATTTTTTCGGTACGGTATTTGTTTCATTAGTATTAAATAAATAGATTGCGTAAAAATAAATAAAAAGATCAGTTATTACTCAAAAAAGAAAGGGAGGTTCATCATGAAAGCAAAATACTACATCGGAATCTTATCACTACTTCTCCTTAGTTCTTCAACGCTAAAGGCACAGAGAGACGATTCAAGAGATTACAGAAATGATGACGCCAGGGTAGTCGTAAATAATTATTATGATGATTATGATTATGATTTTACCTCGAGAATAAACAGGTTTCACAGATCTTATGCCGCATTCGATTATTATGCCCCGGTCTTTACAGATTCATACTGGTATAATAACAGGCCATTTTCATGGGGAATAAGCATCTATGGCGGTGGCGGATTCGGATTGGGATATTCAAATAATTACCCGGGTTATGATTACGGATATGGAAATTATTACGGATACGATCCTTATTTCGGAAACAATTATTACGGGGGTTATGATCCTTTCTATTACAATAACTGGTACTCACCGGGAATATTCAGCTTCAGCTTCGGAAACAGATGGCACAATAATTATTATGGTTGGAATGGTCATAACCATAATGGCTACAATAATTACAGATCAGATTACTATACAAATAATGATTATCATAACAATAACAATAATTCGAACAGATATTCTTCCTCAGCATATTCTTCGAGAAGGAACCCGGGCACCAATTCTGAATCTTCCACGCGTAATAATGTATCCCGGAGGGAGGTATCTTCTGTTAACTCTTCCCGCAATGTTGTAAACACTAACAGTAGCCGTAGTAACGGTAATAATTTCAATAGCGTCAATAATAGAAGTAATAGAAGTAACAGAAGTATCGACAATAACGTAAATAGAGTAAATAGTAATAATCGTAGCTACAACGGCAGTAATGTACGCTCGAATGCAGGCAGTGGCAGTAATGTACGCTCGAATGCAGCCAGTAACTCACGGTCATCCAGAACGATGAGTGCTCCCCAGGTACGCTCTTCTTCCAGATCAGTTAGTTCAGGATCTGCAACAAAAAGTAGGTCATCACATAGTGTATCCAGGTCATCAGGCTCTAAATCAAGTTCCTCAAGGCAGAAATCCTCAGGACGGAGATAAATGATGGGAAGCAATATATTTTCTGAATTGTAACAATTAGTTAATTAAATTTGTTTCTTTGGTACAATATTTGCGTGTTATTAAGAAAATAAAATAGGGGGAATTTAAAATGAAAACATTATATCAAATATTTATTCTTGCACTTCTTACCCTTAGCTCTTGTACCTCAACTCTTTATAGGGGAGCAGAATCCGATGATTTATATTATTTGCCTTCAGATAAACCAATTGCTAAAGACAAATCATCTGTAAATGAACAGATTGCCGAGGGTAATTTGAAGGGGAATGACTATTACAATAACATCTATGCGGCTGATACTCTCGTATCGGAACAGTATTCAGATGCCGTTGATTATGACACTCAGGTTAATAATAATGACTTTAGTAATAATAATGGACAGGGATATGATTATTATGATCAGTATCCATATTCAAACAGGTTAAGAATGTTTTACGGAAACTATTTTGATCCTTACTGGAGAGATCCATTCTATCTTGACTATGGTATGGGCATGGGTTATGGTATGGGCATGGGTTATGGCATGGGTTATGGTATGGGCATGGGTTATGGTATGGGTTATGGTATGTATGGTATGGGCATGGGTTATGGTATGGGCATGGGTTATGGTATGGGCATGGGTTATGGTATGGGTTATGGAGGATTATACGGTGACTATTATGGAATGTACCCAGGGTATTATGGTGGTTATTATGGTGGCTATAATTCATTTTATTCCCCTTTCTATGGTTATTCGGGAAATTACTTACGCAATGGTGGGCAAAATAGTGTGCCTTCTGGCAGGAGAGAGAGGTCAAGTACGCTTTCTTCCAGAATGAACAATAATGTGTCTCCAACGGGCACCTCGAGAAGAGATTCTTATGTCTCCGGAGGAAGTTCCAGTGTTACCGGGAGAACTACGGGTACCCAAACACTTTCAAGTGATCAGAGGAGAGCTGTTTCTTCTAATGGAACTTCGCAACAGTCAGTTAACCAGACAACCATAAAATCGGGTCAGGATCAGACTAAAACAGAATACATTCGTTCAAATACCGCCTCTCCAAGGGCCAGTGCAAATACAAGACCTGAATATAATAGTGCTAACAGGTCATATACACCTAGTTATAATAATCCAAGGATGAGTACACGACCCTCATATAATAATAGCAGGGTCAGTGAAGGTGTAAATTCAGG
>JADGPT010000105.1 GCA_017882345.1 Bacteroidales bacterium | reverse complement strand
CTTTTCTCTCTGGCACATCCTTTTTTCCCTGACCATTTGAACAAATCAGTCAAATTGAATGTTATCTTTGCATCTTTTTACAAAATGAATAACATAAAATCCGTTTCTGAAAAAAGCGATAAAGTACTGATGATAATCGAAGCCTCACAAAAGCGTTTCGGATTATTTGGTATTGAGAAGACTTCGATGCGTGAAATTGCTGATGATCTTAAACTGTCAAAAGCCTCTTTGTATTATTATTTCCCGGATAAGGCAAGTCTCTACAAAGCAGTTGTTGAAAAGGAACAGATCGAATTCATTGCAAAAATTTCAGAAAGGATTTTTAGTATTCATGAGCCGGAACAATTGCTGCTGGAATATGCGAATTCGCGTCTCTCCTATTTCCGGACATTATTGAACTTAGGCAGATTGAGGCTTGAATCTTATTCCGATCTAAAGCCGGCTTTCAGAGATACAATTCAACTATTTAAAGAAAAGGAAAAGGAAATAATAAAGAAGATTTTTGAAAAAGGAATCAGCAGTGGCATATTCCATATTATTGATATAGATCAGACCGCTTCCCTTTTTCTTGATCTGTTGAAAGGATTGAGGAGTACATTAGTCAGTGAAAAGAAAACACTGTTTATTGAACAGGATGAATACGATCTTCTCCTGGAGAAAACGATAGCTTTTACAGACTTTTTTATAAAAGGTTTGAAATTCATATAGTTTAAAACATTAATAATTAACGATATAATTTAAATCTGCACATTTTTATGAAAGAAGAATCAAAGAAAAACCGGCTCAGAGTCTACATCCCTATTGCTATTGTAATTATCATTGTACTTGCAGGCGCCTGGTATTGGTACAGAGATTATTCCATGTATATTTCTTCTGACGATGCACATGTGGATGCTGATAATGTCAGTGTCGGGTCAAAGATAATCGGCAGAATATCTGCGATTTATGCCAATGAAGGAGATTTTGTGAAGCAAGGAACCCTTTTGGCAGACATTGACAGTTCTGATTTTATAGCACAAAGAAATCAATCAATTGCATTAAGATCTCAGGCATTAGCTAATTTGTCACAGTCAGAGGTCAAATATAGCTCCGATCAGAAAGGCATCAGGGTTCTGGAGATAAACCTTGAAAGGGCTAATGATGATATGGCCAGGGCAAAAAGTCAGTCAGATGGTGGTGTTATTACGCCAGAACAATTCGATCATATAAAGAAAGCATTTGAAACGGCTTCAGCTCAACTTGATGCAGCAAAAGCACAACTCCTGGTTTCAAAATCAATGATTTCAAGCGCTTCGGCAGCTGTTGAAGCTGCTAATGCAGAGGTAAAAGTTCTTAATACTCAGCTTAAGAATACCAGGCTTTTTGCTCCAGCCGAGGGAATCTTAGCAAAAAGATGGCTTCTTCAGGGAGATGTGGTACAGCCAAGTCAGTCTGTATTTACTCTGACAATGAGCAAAAATCTTTGGGTAGTGGCATTTCTGGAAGAGACTAAAATTTCAGAAATTCATACGGGGCTGAATGTAAGATTTACTATTGATGCGTTTCCAGGAGTCAGATTCAATGGCAAAGTATTCCTGGTTGGATCCACTACCGCATCAGTATTCTCATTGATCCCGGCTAATAATGCTTCAGGTAATTTCACTAAGGTTACGCAGCGTATTCCGGTCAGGATTTCCATTGATAGTGCAGATAATTACAAAGACCTCTCCCAATTCAATATTTTCTCCGGAATGTCAGTTGTAGTCAAGATTATCAAAAAATAAGATGGAAAGACGAAGAACACCATCTCACCGCATCAGGAATCTGATAAGGAACAGCAATTCAGCCTTTCATCCTAAGCATGAGTCTTACAAATGGTATTTGCTTGCAAATATAATGCTTGGAACCTTCATGGCTGTACTTGACGCAACTATTGTAAATGTTGGTTTGCCTAAAATCATGGCATCTTTTGGTGTAGGTCTCGATAAAATTGAATGGGTTATAACTGCTTATATGCTGGCCATGGCTGTGGCTCTTCCTGCATCCGGATGGCTTGCGGACAAATTCGGTTACAAGCGGATGTATTTCATCGGATTATTTCTTTTTACATTAGGATCAATGTTATGTGGCAGGTCTTCAGATGAGAATATGTTGATAGCATCCAGGGTGATTCAGGGTCTGGGAGCAGGGACAATTCAGCCACTTGGAATGGCCATAATAACAAGGGAATTTCCACCTCACCAGCGAGGTATAGCACTTGGATTCTGGGGTATTTCTGCTGCAGCGTCTGTCTCATTCGGGCCGCTTATTGGCGGTTTTCTGATCGATCGTTTCAGTTGGCCGCTGATTTTTGATGTTAATATACCAGTCGGAATATTAGCCATGCTGTTCACTATAATAATTCAGAGCGAATATATAAACAGGAAAACACGAAGATTCGATATTGTAGGTTTCATTTCAGTGACCATTTTTCTTCCACTGACACTATATATACTATCTCAAGGGAATGCAGCTACAAACTCAGCAGGATGGCATGCACCGTATATAATGGCTTATGGCGCAATTGCCTTAATTGCTATGGCGGTTTTTATAACCGCAGAATTAACTGTTAAAGAGCCACTTTTAGATCTGAGGCTTCTTAAAAATCACAACTTCGGTATCGCTAATATTATTCTGATTATTTTTAGTCTCGGAATGTTCGGAAGTACATTCCTATTGCCTATATATCTTCAGAATTCTTTGGGTTACACCGCATTGCAAGCCGGTTCAGTTTTCCTCCCTGTAGGTATAATACAGGGAATAACTGCTCCAATCTCAGGGAGGATTTCGGATAAAATAAGTCCAAAATTTCCTCTTTTTATAGGTGTTGTCCTGTTTGCCTTTAGTTTCTACCTTAACTCGAATCTCTCATGGCTGACTGAGTTGAAATTCATTATGCTTTCGTTATATATAAGAGGATTTGCCATGGGTCTGATGTTCACTGCTCTAACCACTGTGTCGCTATCGGAAATACCACGTGAAAAGATGGCACAGGCATCGGCCATAACCAATTCAATCCGTCAGCTGGGAGGAAGCCTGGGTGTTGCATTGCTTGCAACATTGCTGACAACAAGAGTCAACTATCATGCTCAGGTTTTTGGTGGTGCAATCAAACCCGGCTCTGAGATTTATCAGCAGACTATGAATAAAATGAAATATCATATTCAATATGAAGCCGGTAGCTCACCGGCAAATGCCACCAGGCAAAGCCAGGTTTTACTTCTTTCAAATCTCAATAAACAGGCTTATATACAAGGTATTGATGACGATTTTCTTTTGGCAGGTATTATAACCCTTATTGGAGGGATTCCAATAATTTTTCTGCGTACAAAAAAAACAAAAATTCAAAATCTTCCGGCAAATGAATAATAAAATAAATAGAAAATCTTTTTTTTCTGCCTTAGCATTTATGATCTTTCTTAACAGTATAATTGTTGGTCAAAGTTTAATGGATAAATCGAAACCAACGGCTGATTCCTTATCACTCAGGAGTATGATTCTACAGGTTGTTTCTACTTATCCCTCTGTTAAGATTGCTGAAGAAGCAATCAGAAACGCTGATTCAAGGATCAGTCTGGCAAAAACCGGATATAATCCTGAAGTAGATATGACAGCAAGTTTTGCCAACCTGGGACCTGTAACTAAGCTATCTATACCTTCGTTCGGCACATTTCAGCTTTACCCTGCCAATAACTATTCGGCCTCCGTTAATCTCAGACAACTTATATATGATTTTGGAAGGACCCGGCAGAACATAGAACTTGAAAATGAAAATAAAGCCATTGGGGAACAGACACTTGAACAGGTCAAGCAGAAACTCGCGCTTTATACAGTAAATAATTTTTATACTCTTCTTTATCTGCAGGCTGCAATAAAAATAAAAGATGAACAGATAGCTGCATTAAATGAGCACTTGCAGTACATTGAAAAAGTAATGGCAACCGGTTCAGCAACAGAATACCAGGTTCTTACAACAAAAGTTAAAATTTCTACAATTGAGAGTCAGAAAGTTGACCTCATGGCTGCTCAGACAGCGCAGCAGGCTGCTTTGAACTCTTTGCTCGGAAATGATAATGCCGGCAATCCTGTTGTCAGGAATGAACTTACTGTGGCTCCTCCGGTTGTCCAATCAGATTCAATCTTGTCTTATGCATATCATAACAGGGATGAAGTTCTGATAAATGAAAAGAAAGTTACACTCGCTGAGCTGAGATACGGAATGACAAAATTGCAGAATAAACCATTACTAAGCCTTCAGGCATCCGGTGGTGCAAAAAACGGATATATACCCTATCTCAACAGACTTACACCGAATTATGTTATTGGGATGGGGCTCAGGGTTCCTCTTTTCGATGGAATGAAAAACAAATATTATCTTTCACAGGCTCAATCGGCAATAACAACTTTATCCTACGAATCTGAATTTACAAAACGAAATATCTCAAATGAGGTCTTTGAATCAGAGGCTCTTATGTTTGCGGCCAGCAAAAAGGTAAGCCAGTCTGAACTTCAGCTTAAACAAGCGCTAAAGGCATATTCACTTGCAGAGACAAGTTTTAATACAGGGGTAATCACAAATCTTGATCTGCTTGATGCAAATACTTCTGTTTCGGAAAGTAGTTTAATGCTTCTTAAAGCCAGAATAGATTATGCTGCTTGTGTTTACAAACTTAAAGCAGCATTAGGTGAAAGGATATATTAATAATGATTTTACTGTTTCCCGGGATATTAAATTTTGCATCTTGTAAGTCCCAGGTTCAGAGAAGATTTAGTGCCGGAGACAACCAGAGCTGCTCCCAGCGCTGATCCATTGGTAATCTCAGAGGTATATACAAATTTTAAAGGATATGCATTTGAGATATAAGTCCGGAAAAGTTCATTTTTGGAAAATCCGCCGGTTATGTAAATATTTTCAGTCTCATCCTTTAATGGAAGAACAAGATTGACAGCTTCTACAGTAAGTTCGCCTAGTTCATTCATTAACTGATGATAAGCCTCCTCAAAAGTACTGAATTCATACATATCAATATTATCCTTCAGATCACGGGAGTATTGACCAGTTTGAAAAAATACTTTTTCCCCGCTAAATCTTGCCATTAAGAGGTTAGATAATTGACTATCTGCTTTGACTTTCTTATAATAATCCTCTGACTTCCCAAAATGACCAGATAGCTGCTTTAATGCAGTTTCATGCAGATGTCCGAGAAATAACCTGGAAGATTTAACCGGTTGTCGGGTTATACTCATATAACAGAGACAATCCTTATCAAGTTGATCTGCTGTTAGTTTCTCGGTATTAAAAGGATTCATGTTTATACACCACGTCCCGGTAGATATTAAGAGGAACTTTCCATTACTACTTGAGAAATAAGGTGCAAGGGAGGCTGAACTGTCGTGAATACCTATACCGACCAGGAGTTTTTTTCCATCAATATCTACCTCATTCAATGTTTCAACCGGAACAGGATCAGGCAGATTCAAACCGTGAACTCTGATCCAGGGATGGTAATCCATCTTATCAAAATCCCATAAAGCAGTATGGCATCCAATTGAGGTATGTTCGGAATAAATCTTTCGCGTAATTAAATATGAGAGATACTGTGGTAAGTGAAGAATGTGTTTTATTTTGGCAAACACTTCCGGCTTAATGGTCTTAAGCCAGAGCGGCTGTAAACCGGAATTAAGCATTCCAAGCGCAGGAGACGCTGTTCTTCTGCAAAACTCATCTCTGCCTCCAAATCTTTTATATAAGCTTTCAGGAATCTTTTCATCCAATGGTTTCAGATAATTATAGACAGGTGTAAGTCTATTCCCATTTACATCAAGATAAACAAGAGAAGCGCCATACGTGGTAAAATTAACAGCCTTAAGTTCATATTTATCTGAATGCACCAGTCGGGTAAGAGACTCTTTTATCCAACGTTCAATATGTTCAATATCATCACATTCGAAGCCATCCTCATCCAGAATTTCTGTAAATTTTTCTTCAATTTCTGAGACTATTTTAAAGTCTTCATTAAAAAGAATTATCTTTTTGTTTGTCTTGCCAATGTCATAAATTGCAATAACTGTCTCTTTCATTTCTACCCCCAATCCCGCGAGGTGGGACTTTAAACATTTTTTCTATTATTATCTTTTTAGAAGTACCTCTTTTTCGTACTTCACAATCTCATCTATATAATCCTGTCCTACAGGAACTTTATTCTTCATACAATAGTAGTCATAGACAGCTCCGAAAGGCATTGTTTTAAGAAGTTCAAGTAATGCGAGTCTTTCAAAGTTTTTACCATCTTCTTCAAACTTTACAAGTGTTTTGAATGGCTCAAGAAGAGCATACATAAAAGCTAACTGGGCTGAGCGGGTTCCAATAACATAAGCGCCTATACGGTTTAAACTAGCATCAAAGAAATCCAGACCGACATTAACCCTGTTCAAAGCTTTTGTCCTGACTATTTCCTGTGTAATAAGTAGAAGTTCTTCGTTAAAGGTAAGAACGTGATCGCTATCCCAGCGTACACCACGGGTTAAGTGTAAAAGTATTTCATCCACAAAATGAAGAATAGATGAAACCTTATCCCCTACCTGCTCGGTAGGATGGAAATGGCCATTATCAAGAGTTATTAAAATATTGTTCTTTATTGCATATCCAAGATAGAAGTCGTGCGATCCGACTACCATCGACTCAGATCCGATACCAAATAACTTGCTTTCAACTGAATCCTTAAGATGGTTTTTGGGGTATTTAACTGCGAAGATCTCATCCAGAGATTTCTTCAGCTGTTTCCGAAGAGTATTCCTGTCAACAGGAGTATCTTTCATCCCATCGGGTATCCAAATGTTATGTACAGCAGGAGTGCCAAGTTGTTTTCCCATTTCGGCGCTGATAGCCCGGCATCGTTTTGTATGCTCAACCCAGAATTTTCTGATCTTTTCATTCTTGCTTGAAAGGGTAAAGCCATCATCAGCTAAAGGATGCGAGAAACAGGTACAGTTGAAATCAAGACCAATACCTCTCTTTTTAGCCCAGTCAATCCAACCCTGAAAATGTTTTGGCTCGATCTGATCACGGTCAACTAGCTTACCCTCAAACTCCCCATAAATTGCATGAAGATTTAATCTTTGTTTTCCCGGAAGAAGCGACATCACCTTATCAAGATCGGATCTCATCTGTTCGATAGTCTTTGCTTTCCCTGGAAAGTTGCCGGTAGCCTGAATGCCACCTCCGCCAAGAACAGAACCGGGTTTCTCAAATCCACCAACATCATCTGTCTGCCAGCAATGCAAGCTGATATTTATATTCTCCATTTCTGAAAGCACTTTGTCGGTATCGACTCCCAGTGCAGCATATTCTTCTTTTGCAATCTGATATGACTTCTCAATAAGTTCCTTTTTCATAATATGATCGTATTAAACATTACTTTTTACTTTTGTCTTTATTCCAAATAGAATAACTGTTCCAAAGGAATTGTTACCGGAGAGTTATCAGGATTTGTTTCCATAATATCGGCCATAAATTTCCACCATTTTTTGACAACTTCAGTATTTCCAAGATCCTGCGATGAGCTCTCGCCGGATTGTTCCTGATAAGCAAAAAGTGTGTTAGTTTCTTCATCAAGGAAGATTGAATAGTTTCCAATTCCTTCCTTTTTAAGTAAAAGTACAAGTTCGGGCCATATTTCACTATGACGTTTTTTATACTCCTCCTTAAAACCGGGAAGCATTTTCATTTTAAAACCAAATCTCTTTGTCTCCATATTACTTAGCCTAATTTGACTACAAACGTTGATAGTATCAGTAGAATTATTCCGATCGATAATACAATTAATGTTTTTCTTTTTACCCCCTGCCATTCATTCAGGAAGATGCCCCATATATTACTGATTGCAATATTTAATGCCATCAGTATGCTCCAGCCGAAAACTGCCATTCCCTGGGGAAGTTTGCTTGCGCCCATCCCGAAAAAATGAAACTGAAGGAACCATAAGAGCCCTGCAAGGAATGTAAAAAACAGATTATTAAGCAGAACGCTGCCAGACACCGAATAATAATCTTTGTAGGTTTTATTTTTAATATTCAGATAACCACAATAAATAAGGTTCGTGAGAAAACCTCCGAAGAGAATGAATATGAGAGATGGATTTTTTTGAAAGAGAGGATTCGTACCATGAGCCAGAGCAATTGTTTCTATCGGCTTTGCCGATTCGAAACCGAAATTAAAGCAAGCGCTCATTACCCCTGCGAAGATAGCAATCAGGATACCCTTTTTCAGAGCAAATTCTTTTACAGCTGCTCTTTTTTCCTCATCAGTCATCTCTTTGCTTTTGAGTGAGCCGGCATAACCAATAATTGCAATACCGACTACTGTTATTGATACACCAATTATAGTTAGTATTCCTGTGGTAGACGAAAACAAGTTATTACCGGCAATTACCGGGGGTATTAAAGTACCGAATGCTGCACAAAGTCCTAACGCAATACTCTGCCCCAGAGCAACCCCAAGATATCTGATACTTAAACCAAATGTTAGTCCTCCAAAGCCCCATAAAGCTCCAAAAAACATTGCCATCAGTTTGGCGGAAGATGGCGCTTCCTGAATAATCGGCAAAAGCTCTCCCTTAGGAACAAAGATAAATGCAAATAAGACAGGAGCTATGAGCCAGGCGGCAACACCCTGACTTATCCAGTATGATTCCCATGCCCACGATCTGACTTTTTTAAATGGTACATAAAAGCTTGCAGCGCCGATGCTTCCCAACGCTATCAGTAAGATACCCGCCAATGGATTCATGTAAAATTCTTTAATTAAAGTGAGCTGCAATTTATAAACTTTCGGGCATGAAAAAGACCTTCGGGATATTTTTTTAAATAATTTTTTTATAATATTGATTCTTAGGGCACCTCTAAAAAACCAATTATTTATATAAACATCATATTGTTAATATATTAACTATGTTTATGTAGTTGGATATTTTATATTTGCTGTATAAAAAAGTAAACTATGAAAAACATAAACCTTCCCGGACTTTTTGACGGAATAATATTGTTCAAAGCCCTCATTGCGCATCCCCTCATGGAGTAAGTAAAAGTTAACGGAAATCTAATCCGTTTCAATAATATCGCAGAATGGCTATGTCAATATTATACAAGAAAAGTACATTTATCAATAATCAAAAAAATAATACTATGTTAATCAATTTTCTGACTTATTTAAATGTTTCAAAAAAACATGCGTTTTCTGTACTTTTAACTATGGCGATCGGTTTATTGCCTGTTGCGGCCCAGATAAAATATGTTCCTTATGATGAGCGCGGCGATGCAGGTATGAGAGTAGAACGTGTTGCAAGATTTTTTACTGCTACTTATGAATCGAAAATGGCACAAAAAGATGAAGAAATCCGCTGGGTTCAGCTTGATTTGGGCGAAAAGAAAAAAATTGACGGCATTAAGCTTTTGCCTAAAGTAAATCCATGGGGT
>JADGPT010000104.1 GCA_017882345.1 Bacteroidales bacterium | reverse complement strand
CTCCCGATAGCTATCGGGATGAGCTAACAACCCGGTAATTTTTTATTCAGATAATCTGCTCTAAACCTCCCGATAGCTATC
The DNA here is from genome assembly GCA_017882345.1 of Bacteroidales bacterium. Lineage (GTDB taxonomy): Bacteria > Bacteroidota > Bacteroidia > Bacteroidales > VadinHA17 > LD21. The sequence goes on along the minus strand of JADGPT010000104.1, from coordinate 9,619 downwards.
GGGATGAGCTAACAACCCTTATTTGTGGTAAAAATAATAATTTTATTCATTCATTTTGCTTCCTGCTTCCATATTGTTAATTTAGATTTTCAAAAATATTGATATGAAAAGGAAAGGCGTTTTATTAGAACTTATGTTTTTTTTATTCCTGGGGATTCAATTTTGTTCTTCACAGAGTAATAATTCTTCTCATGAAACCCTGTCAGCTAATTCTGAAAAATATAGAAATTCATCACTGGGTGAAAATGTTTTTGTGTTTGAACCAGGGATGGATATGAAAGAGATTCAAAGTTTAATTGATTCTGTTTTTAATAGACAATCCTCAGGTAAAAGCGAATTCAGCAAAAACCGCTATGCGCTATTATTTAAACCAGGCAAATATAATCTGGATGTGAAAGTTGGGTATTACATGCAGATACTCGGATTAGGGGAATCTCCGGAAGATGTGGTAATTGTCGGGGCAGTCCGTTCAAATACTACTCATAATAATAGCGTATTAACCAATTTCTGGCGTTCGACTGAGAATCTAACTGTTATACCAACAACTGACTCTACAAATATCTGGGGCGTATCACAGGCTGCTCCTATGCGGAGGGTTTATATTAGAGGGAATTTACAATTATTCGATAAGGGTTACGCCAGTGGTGGTTTCCTGGCTGATTCAAAAATTGATGGAATTGTAACTTCCGGTCCCCAGCAACAATGGTTTTCGAGAAATACCCAATGGGGAAAATGGTCAGGAGGTAACTGGAATATGATGTTTGTTGGAGTTCCTGATGCACCTTCAGAAAACTGGCCTGCCAAACCTTTTACAACAATTAAGGAAACACCGCTTATCAGGGAAAAACCCTATCTGACTTACGATAAAAAAGGTTTTAATGTCAAAATTCCTGATCTTAAAAAAAATTCAATCGGGCCCGGCTGGTTAAATCATACTAAAGATAAAAAAACTTTGCAACTAAGTGATTTTTATCTTGTTAAGCCAGGTATTGATAATTCGGAATCAATAAATTCTGCTTTAGAAAAAGGGAAGAATCTGTTATTTACTCCTGGAATATATTCTCTTGATAAAAGTCTTAAGGTTACACGCAAAGGGACAGTGATTATGGGAATTGGGATGCCGTCACTGATGCCGCTGAATGGCAATTCAGTTTTGGAAATTTCCGATGTTGATGGAGTATCCGTTTGTGGAATTCTGATTGATGCCGGGAGTATTCGTTCTGAAACATTGCTTCAGGTCGGAGAACCAGGTTCCCGCAGATCGCATGAACCGGATCCTGCTTTTCTTTATGATATATTCTTCAGGGTAGGCGGCCCCGCTCAGGGTTCAGCTTCAAGTTGTATGATAATAAACAGTAAAAATGTTTTTGCAGATCATATCTGGCTTTGGAGAGCCGATCATGGAAACGGCGTGGGATGGGATAAAAACAGATGTGCAAACGGATTGATTGTTAATGGGGATAATGTTACTGTTTATGGATTATTTAATGAGCATTTTCAGGAATATCAGACTCTCTGGAACGGGAATAACGGCCGGGTATATTTTTATCAGAGTGAGATGCCGTATGATCCGCCAACTGCTGATGCATGGAAACACGATGGAATTAATGGCTACGCTTCTTACAAAGTATCAGATAATGTTAAAAGCCATGAGGCCTGGGGAATAGGAATTTATAACGTGTTCTATAATGCTCCGGTTATTGTTGATAATGCAATTGAAACACCTGTCGGATTGGAAAATAAAATTCACCATAAGATAATTTTCTGGTTGAATGGAAATAAAGAGAGCATTGTTAAGAGCATAATAAATGGTAAAGGTGGCAGTGTCAACAATTCAAACAGAAAAGCTACCATGGATTAAATATTCACCTACTCTGCCAGCCTGTCTAAGAGGGTAAACATTATTTTCCTGTTTGATTTGATTAAATGTTTGTTGGCTAATATCTCCTTTTCAGCTTGTACATATTTCCCGGACTTTAATTCCATCCTTCCGTTATCAATCATCAGTTGTAAGCTGTTCAGTGTAGTCTCAAGATGAAATTGCATTGCCAGTACTTTACCGTTATAAACATAAGCCTGATTTTTGCACGCTTCGGAGGAGGCTAAATGAATTGCATTTTCAGGTAAGTCAAAGGTATCACCATGCCAGTGAAAAACTTTTAACGCACTTCCCATATCAGAAAACAAATTGTCTGATTGCACAAAAGGTGTTAATTCGATATCAAACCAACCAATTTCCTTGTTTTTGTTCTGATATACTCTTGCCCCCAGCGCTGATGAAATTAATTGTGACCCCAGACAAATTCCTAAAACTGTTTTGCCTGCCTCAACAGCTTTTCTGATAAATTGTTTTTCTTCTGAAAGCCAGGGAAATTGTTCTTCATCATGAACGCTCATAGAACCACCCATAACTATAAGCCAGTCAATATCAGATATTTCTGGCAAACCGGTACTTTCAAAAAACCTTGTCGAAGTTAGTGAATGTGAGGAAGCTGAAATCCATTCTTCAATGCTCCCTAATCCTTCAGAGGCAACATGTTGAAAATAATGTATTCTTAGTTTTTTCATAGATGTAAACAATAATAATTAAAAAGTTGAAATCTATTAACCTGGAGAGCACTAAGGCGTAAAGTTTTTATGGAAGAATCAGGAGATTGTTGCCAGAAGGGCTGTTGAGATGAGCAAATCTTCGGGGTTGGTAATCTTAATGTTTTCACGGTTACCTTCGATCAGGTTAATTTTTTCTCCACTCTTTTCAAGGACAGTTGCATCATCAGTAAATTCCGGACTATATTCCTGCAGATATGCTTTTTTTATAAGTCCGGCATTAAATACCTGTGGCGTTTGTATTTGCTTTACATGGAAACGGTTAACAGGAAGGCTTCCCTCCTCAGATACTATTCTCAGAGATTCGCCTGGAGAAATAGCAGGTATTGCATTGCCAAGTTTTTCAGCAGTATCGAAACACCTTTTAATTGTATCAATACTCACAAATGGTCTGACTCCGTCATGAATTGCGACCAAAGCAGGAGTGTTAACAAACTTAAGTCCGTTTCTGACAGAAAAGAATCGGTTGGATCCGCCTTTAACCAGAGTGTGGAGAATGGAGAATGAATGTTTTTTCTGAAGATCAATCCAAAAACGTAATTGATTTTCGGGAAGCACTGTTATTATTTCTATTGCATCATTGAATGATTTGAATCTTTCAATAGTGTGCATGAGAACAGGTCTCCCGGCAAGTTCCAGAAACTGTTTGGGAATTTCTGCCCCCATTCGTTTACCACTTCCACCCGCTACAATTACTACGTACAGATCCATAAAATAATTTGCTTTATGTTAGTGTATCAGCCCCGCTTTGGGAGAGATGGGGGGCTTTTCCTTAGTATAAAGAAATCTCTTGATGCTTCGCTTTGGTGTTTTTGCAAATTCTTCAGGATGTATCCTGAATTTACTTACAGCCATGAATTCAGGCAACCTCTCATTCACCTCTTTCCTGGTTTTATCCAGAATTTCAATAAGCTGTTCCTCCGTAATATTATCCCTCTTCATCATTTCATAATCGGGAAAAACCAAAGCGATAAGTTTATTATCCACGGAAATTACCACTGATTCGACTATATAATCTTTATTATTTATAACAGCCTCGACTTCTTCAGGATATATATTTTTACCTGATGGACCGAGTATCATGCTTTTACTTCTTCCTTTAATAAAGATATTGCCTTCCTTATCAATCACACCCAGATCGCCGGTATGCATCCATCCCTCGTCATCAATCATCTCCCGGGTTGCCTTTTCATTCTTATAATACCCTGTCATCACATTCTCGCCTCTCAGAATAATTTCGCCCACAACAGTTTCAGGATCAGGAGAATCAATAGTAACTTCCAGTGTGTCGACAGCTCTTCCGGATGCACCAAGCTTAGTTGTATCCCACGAAGCATAGCTGATGAGTGGTCCGCATTCCGTCATTCCATAGCCAACAGAAAATCTGAATTTGATTTTTTTAAAGAATTTCTCGGCATCGGCATTGAAGGCAGCGCCTCCAACAACTAACTCTTTAAAGCGACCACCGAATGTTTCTGTGAGCTTTTCTCTGATTTTCCCAAACAGGATATTATTAATCCCGGGTATAGCAAGAAGTATCTTCATGTGTGGTTTGCTGATAACCGAGAGAAGTTGCTTTTTATAGATTTTTTCAACTACAAGAGGCACTGACACAATCAGTCTTGGCTTTATTTCCTTAAATGCCTGTATCAGAATCTGCGGGGAGGGAGTTTTTGTAAGAATGGTTATATGGCATCCTAAAGTAAAAGGGAAAAGAAATTCAAAAGCACACCCGAAAGTGTGAGCAAGAGGAAGAAAAGAAACTACAGGATCACCCGATTCGAGTGGCATATTATTCTGAGCATACCTGACGTTGGCAGCAAGATTGTTATGAGTTATCATTACCCCTTTTGAAAAGCCTGTCGTTCCGGAGGTATAGCTGATTACTGCAAGATGATCATTTGATATGTCAGAGAACTTAATATCTTCCTTCCTAAGCTCTGGAAATGCTTTTGAATAATTCGCTTCAAGTGACGAGAAGCTTTCTTCAACTGTCTGTTTATCTGATCGTATCAATCTGAAATCATCGAGCGAAAGAACTCCGATAATCTCAGTCATCCTGGTTATATCTAACAGGTCATAGATTTTATCATCTATGAAAAGAAGTCTTGAATCAGAATGATTAATAATATTTGTCAGGTCATCGGGCTTGAAATCAGGAAGAATAGGCACAATTACAGCTCCATAAGTTACAGCTGCCAGATAAGTAATGCACCAGTTCGCGGAATTACGTCCAACAAGGGCAATTTTATCTCCCTCCTTAATACCTGATCCTTTAAAAAGTATATGAAGTTTAAGGATCTTTTCAGCTATAGACTTGTAAGAGTAACCTTTCTCCCTATAATTCGATAAAGCCTCAATTTCCCAGTTTTGCCTGATACTCTGTTCAATATACCCGATTAATCGTTCGTGAATCATAGTTCTGGGTTTTAAATTTATCCGACTAAGTTATAATTTGATTAACAACTACCAAGGTCATCGCAAAGGTTTACAAAGCTCTTTTTAATCAGCCTCCGGGATAAGTATCATTAAATAAAATACATTACAAGAATAGCCACAATTGAAAGAATATTTACAATTGAAAAGAAGTAATTATATCCTTCTCTTTTCTTGCTGAACTGACCGAGTTTCCTTGCAAATATACCAATGGTCGGAACAAAAAGGACAACAAGGAATGCAAAGAATTCAATTCCAAAGAATACTGTTTCCAGTCCTCCTCTCACAAGCGCTGACAGATAAATAATTATCAGTAGTACCAGTAAATAAACCAGATAACTTATTTTCAGAAAAAGAGTTGAAACCAGCCTCCGTTTATGAAGTTGATGCGGTTTAAGATATGCGTAAGCAAGAGCAAAAACAATTATAATAAATACCACCCCAAGAATATGATTGAGTACTGCAGGGAAGTTAGCCATATCCATAGGTATTAATTTATTAATCACGATTTATTATTTGTCCATACAAGCGAACTTGCGCCCAGTACTGCTGCATTATGAGTGCTTAACTCCGAGGGAAGAAGCTTCACTTTCCCCTTATAAATACTAAGAAGATTTTCTTCCATATATTCTTTTGCCGGTTCGAAAATCAGATCCTTCGCAAGAGCCAACCCGCCGAAAAGAAAGATCGCTTCAGGATTGGTATGTGCAACAACATCAGCAAGTTTGAAGCCGAGCATCCTACCTGTATGAGTAAATGCTCTCTTCGCGAGATAATCACCTCTTTTGGCGGCTTCATGTATTATTTCCGCGTCAAGTTCGTCGAAACTTATTTTCCTAAGCTCGCTTGGTTCATTACTGTCAGCCATTATCTTAAGCAGAGATCTTTTAAGACCGGTGGCGGAAACATACGTTTCGAGACAACCTTTTCTACCGCATCCGCAGTCGCGGTTTGAAGGACCGGGTCGAATTGCAGTATGTCCGATTTCGCCGGCAAATCCATCGTGTCCGTATACAAGTTTACCATCAATTACAAAACCGCTGCCAAGACCGGTACCCAGAGTGATTACAACAAAATTTTTCATTCCCTTGGCGCCTCCATAAACCATCTCTCCCACAGCTGCCGCATTTGCATCATTCGTTACAATAACCGGAAGACTTGTATGCCTGTGAAAGATCTCTGCCAGTGGAACAATTCCTTTCCATGGAAGGCCTGCAGCATGTTCTATGGTCCCTTTATTGATATTCCCCATAGGTGCACCAATACCGAATCCTATTAATTTGCAACCATCACCTAACCTCTCGGCAGTAACCTTGATCTTTTCATATAATGCGGCCACATACACTTCAATATCATCATATTGAGAGGTCTTTAACCTGTCTTCACCGAGAATATTACCGTCTCTGTCGACTAAACCAAAGACTGTATTTGTACCTCCGATGTCAATACCAACTGCTACCTCTTTCTTTGACATGTCTTATAAATGATTACTATATATGTGTAAATATACCATTTACTAATATTCCAGTAACTATTTTATTGATTTTCTTCGTTCACCCCATCCAAAATGCTCGAGGGCTCAGGGCTCAGGGCTCAGAGTTAGCACTATGCTCTGTGCTCTGTGCCCTGTGCATTAAGCGTCTATTCCGGTATATATTCATTACCCACTTTTCGTGCCCTGACGGGTTTATCAAGATCAATCCCGAGAGATATCCCTGTCTCCACAAGAATATTCCATCCTGCTGCAAGCTGAACATATTCAGCATATTGACCGCCATCGGGAATAATAATTGTAGGGAACATTGTTTTTTTAGATGATACAGCAATAATATTCATTCCCACTCCTTTTACAAGGCATTCATTAAATTTTTCCTGTTCGGTAGAAAATGGTTCAATCCATATCAGTACTTCACTTTTGTCCATTACTTCCTCAATACCATGAACTGCAAAAGTACCTTCCAGGAATGCTGATTTTTTTCTGGTAATCTCATTGGTCTTCAGGGCCAGTTCTTCAGCGACACCGTTATTTCTTCCTGCAAAGTATATCATGCTCGCTTTCCTGATAATTTCAATTATCGACGGGTCAATTTTTGTTGTCAATGCTTCAGCTGTTTTGTCTGCCAGATCTTTTAGACCATCCATTTTTTCACCATTCACGATCCTGAGCAGTGAGTCATAAAAGAGCCCCTGCTCAATCACTGATTTGGTAGCCGCGACTGCGTCTTCTTTACCACAAATTAGTACATGAGTACCTGTGGCAATTTCTTCAAGTTTGGTTTTTGGATTTGCCGTAAGACCAAAGACTGCAGGATGTTTCTGCTTTTTAAGCGCTGTTGTCAGGCGTACGACCTCCTTTGTCTGTCCCGAATTTGAGGCAGCAAAAACGGCATAGTCATTAAGGTTATACTCTTCAGCCTGTGTACAACCTTCAGTTATAACATTAAGAGACAGCCCCTTTTTATGAGATGCATAGATTGCTCTTTTGGCAGGAAAAATCCTGCTGCTGCCTTCTCCTGTAAGAAATAGTCCTTTGTGCTTCCTGACAGCTTCTGCAAATTTAGCTGCAACTTCAGGTTTAAAAGACCTGATGATCTGCGGAGTTTCCATCATTTCCCTTACCAGGGCATACTTATTGTACTTTTCCTCTGTTAGTTTCATAATTATTGTATTTTAGTAATTAGATATTCTGAAAGATCATTCTGAACCTGGGATTCTTTCTGGAATCCTCCTCCGAGATGCTGCCAGTAAACTTCAGCATACTCAATCCCCACCATTTTGCCATAGTTGCGGTTTCCTTCGAGTACATATCCGAAGAAATCATTTATCTTATGCATGTGTTGCATTAACTCTATCTGTGAGATATGATATCCCAGCATTTTTTTCTTTGTTTCAATAGCTGTTTTTATATCAACAAAAAAATGAGGAGGCACTATCTGCGATCCCAGCGGGTCAGATAAGGTCAGTGGCGATGAATGATACAACAATGGGGTGATTTCGAGAGCTTTTTCCTTTACCGGTACCGTTCCAAGTGAAGAGACCATAGCTGCGGTTTCTACAATATTAGCAGTTGTCCTGTGATCAGAATGGTAATCAGATGGAAGATGAGTGAATATGATACCTGCACCAACTTTTCTTATCAGAGATATTGCTTTTAACCTCATCTCCTTAGTATCAAAAAGAAACCCATCGGTTCCTCCGAGCATGTAGTATTCAGCATCCAGAACCGAAGCTGCTTTTTTTGCCTCTTCAATGCGGATCTTTGCTGTCTCTTCCATAGTCATATCACAACCGCCAAGATCCCCGGCGGTCATGGTGGCTATAACAATCTTATAACCTTTGTCTTTCAGAAGTTTCAAGACTCCGGCATTCCATGCTTCTGCATCATCAGGATGGGCATGAAATGACAGTACGACTTTGTTAAATTCTTTGGCCATAGCTAATTATTTTATTTTCTTGTTGCGAATATTTTTTCAAGTTGTACAAACTCCGGAAGCTCTCCTGTAAGAGGCTTTATATAATCAATGAATTTTTGAGATACATGATTCCCTTCGGCATTAAAAAACTCTGATGACATTGGCTTTGCAGATACAGCAACCTCTTTTAAGGAGACTTTACCAAATTCGATGGTATAGGGATCGTTTGAAATTCTTTTAATACTTACCATAACTCCCGATTCCCCTCTCTCTGCGAGTTTAACTGCTTCTACTCCGCACCGGTAAGCCTCATCAAGATCAACGCCTGATGCTCTCACGAAGTCGCACATTATCAATGACTCAGTGATTTGAAATTCGCCTCTGTAACCGAACTCACCTGAAATCATCCGGTGAAGGCTGAGCGCAACGCTTGAGCCACCCATGGCGCCAAATTCAGTATTATTAAACTTATCTTTCGCGGTTGCTGAACTTACCGGACTGCCGTCAGAATATTTCAAACCTTCTCCGCATACAATAGAAACCCATCCGTACTTTTTAATGCAGGCATCAACTTCTTTTAGAAACTTATCACGGTCGAAATGAAATTCGGGAGCATAAATAAGATGTGGAGCATCTTCTTCCTTTTTCCTTGCCATAGCAGTTGCAGCTGCCAGCCATCCGGCATCTCTGCCAATTGTCTGATAAATAACAAATTTGTCTACTTTCTGCATATCGCGGGCAAGTATTCCGGCTTGCATAACATTCAGAATATTTGACCTTGCCGCAGAGGCGAAGCCAGGGGTATGATCTGTTCCGAACAGGTCATTATCAACAGTTTTAGGAATTCCTATACCTGTAAGCTCGTATTTTTCATTCCTGCAATATGTTTCAACCCGATGAATCGTATCCATTGTGTCGTTCCCGCCTATAAGAAAGAAATACCTTATATTATATTTCTTTAGCACATCAAGAATAAGAGGAAGATCTTTTTCCTGCACTTTATGTCGTGAGGACCCCAATGCTGAGGAAGGTGTATGACGTAGTCCTTCAATGATTTTACGCGGTTGCCTGCCAAGATCATACAACCATTCCTGCATGAATCCTTCAATTCCAAAGTGCATTCCATAAATCTCCTGGATAAAAGAAGAGGAAAGCGCTGTTTC